>NZ_JAKRFC010000031.1:0-9926 GCF_022348205.1 Epibacterium sp. MM17-32
GGTTTGACACTGCGGTTTGCCACAACCATTTAATTTTGCAGCATTGGTGCCGGATTGAAAATCCTCGTGTCGGTGGTTCGATTCCGCCCCCGGGCACCATTCAAAACCCTGATTTTGTTGGCTAATCATATTTGAGCCTTTCATGGTTTGACGTTTTTCGTGAATGATTTGACAACTTTTGATCGCCGTTCGTTTTCTTGCTCCAGCGTTTCCATCGTGATCCGGTTACGATCTGCAAGGTTCGCGGATCTTGAGTAATGCCTAGCCATTGACGGGGTTTTCTGCCCCAGTAGGTCGGCAATCTGGCGCTCTTCCAGCCCAGCTTCGCGCAGCGTCGTCGCCACGGTATGCCGCAGCCCCTTGAGGGTCAGGCCGGGTTCCACAACGCCTTCGGCTTCCAGCTTCTTCTTGAAGCGGTGCCAAACGGTCGAAAAGCCATTGTAGGTCCACGGCCTGCCGGTGGACGTTGCCAGTATCGTTACCGCATCATGTGCGGGCGCTGCGTCCAGAGCCGCTTTCAGAGTCGGGCCGATTGGAATTGCAACTTCATGCGCTGTCTTTCCACGAACACCCCAAATCGTATCGCCCTCGATCTGGTTCCGGGTCAGCTTGAGAGCATCAGATGGGTCCAAGCCCGTGTTCATGATGAGAGCAACAGCCACCCGGACATGAGGCGCAGCACGATCCAGCACAGCGGCCCGTTCCGCCACAGACCAGGGGCGGTTGGCATACGGGCGATCTTTAGGACGCGGCTTCGGAATGACCCCCGCAGCAAAATCCTTGTCAATCAACCCTTTCGGCACAGCATACCGGAACACTTGGCTCAGAAATGTGCGCACCATATTGGCGCGGCGCCACCCGATCTTGCCCGCTGCCTTGTCGTGGATACCGGCAACAAGAGGGGTTGTGATCGAGGAAACAGGCGTATCACGGATCGGGTGCAGGAAGTCTGCACACTTGCGATAATCCCGTTTCGTGGCATCCGCGAGATTGCCAAAATGCTCGGTCTGAAAATAGGCACTGACCAGCCCGCCAAGCGTTCCCGGCTTAGGGGCTTGAGCCTTCATAGCCTCGGAAAGAGCGGTGATGCGGGTACACTCCGCAAAGAACTCTGCCGAACCAAGCGGGGCTTTTTCCAGATCAATCTTGTGTCCGGTCTTGCGGTGGTAGCAACGCGGTTTCCCGTGCCGATCCTCGAAGATCTTGAAGCCTTTTACTCGAACCCGCATTCTTACAACCTGTCCAGAATGGCATCATGCGTTGCCAGTTCCGTCCCTTCCTTCATTGCATCAATCCACTTGTCCAAATCGCGCTTGTCCCAGAGATTGGTGCCAGGGCGAATTTCCAATGGCTGGACCGGGCACGTGGTCTTGAAATGCTTGATAGGCAGTCCGGTGTAATCCGCAGCCTCAGACTGCTTGAGCATCCGCTTGTCGATGACACTGATATTGAGGTTTGCATTACCCATCTTCACGGTCCTCACGTTTGCCCAAGACGGTCATATTGAGCGGCGACAGGTATTCCTGACCGCCTTCGATGTCCTTGAGGTTTTCCCATGCGCGAATGTCGTTCGGGCTGAGCCAACCCCACTCGCGGCCGATACGGTAGGCCTCATAGCGCGCCTTCATATCGCCGCGCATAAGCCCCGCCAGATCATGCTCCACAAAGTAGCGCTTGCGCCCCTCTGCGGTCAGGAGAGCCACGTTCATGGCTTGCTCAACCCGGCGGGCCATGGGGGCAAGACAGCGCACAACAAGCGCGCGGCTCTCGCCATCCACGTTCGAATAGGTGGCGTTGTCGGTGATACCGACGACGGTCGGCGGCACGCTAAAGGTGCGGGCGACGTCCATGTTGGAGAGCTTGCGGCTGTCCAGAAACTCGGCGTCCTTGGCTGTGATGGACAGGCTTTTCCAATCCACGCCACCGTCGAGAACCAAAATCCCGGATGTATCGACTTGTCCCTCAACGCGATCGCGCAGGGCCTCCAAAGCCCCGGCTTTCTTTTCGCCCCCGATAGACTGAGGGAATACCAGCGCCCCTTCGGCACGAAACGCGCGGCTTGCCTGCCGTGTAGCCTGCTCTTGCTGTGTCAGCGCCAGAGAGAATGTCTCGCGCGCCAACTGAATAGGCGAAACACCCATGACCCCATCGGAGCCAAGACGATAACGCAGGTGCAGGATCTCGTCTTGCAGATGGGCGCGTGACAAGCCCTTGGCATCGCTCACACGGTAGCGCAGGCGACCATTTTGCAGGCGTTCAACCGTTACCAGCGACGGGTGCAGCGGGTGAAGGGCAATCACTTGGCCGCGTGCGTTCGTCTCAATCCGTGCATAGGCGTTGCCGTTGGTGAGCAAAGAGACCAGCAGAAACTCGCGGCCTTCGAATGCGGTCATCTGAGCGTTGAACTGGTCGTGTAGAACACCATACAGCGGGTGGCTTGTCGCCCGCTCGCGACCACCGTTTCCACTGCGCACGTAGACGTTCATCGGCATGGCGGCGAGGTTCTGGCTAATCACCGAAATACAGGCTTGCGCCACGGCCAGGCCAGAGGCGCGCGCCGGATCTACAAAGCCTGCCCCATTGACCCGCTGGCCCAGAAATTCAGCAAGGCTTGGGTCAGAAGTGGCTACGGTTTCGCGCTGCTCACGCCCCAGAATGCGGGAAAGAATGCTCATTTCAGCAACTCCAGAATGCGCAGGCGGCGGGCGGCGGCGTCCCGCATCGGATGCCCTGCGAAATGAGAGCGGGCATTGATCACGGTGCCCTCATAAGCGGGGAAGGCTGCAACAACGCTGATTTCGAAAAGATCCAGGGCGCGCAGCTCACGCCGCGCACCGTCTACATGCTCATCAATGGCTTCAAAGCCGAAAGACATCCCGCCCAGATCGCCACGCTCGGCAAGGGTCAGCACATCCCGGCCCGCCTGCGTGTCCGGAACATCCAAGTCGAAGGCAAGGCCGCGCGTGTCCTCAGACAGGCGCAGCGAGCCGGAACGGGTGCGGGCAAGCACGCGGGTGGGGTCGTGATCCACCAGCGCCAGAATGTCCGCACGCTGTGTCAGGGTGCGCGCAAACGCACCGGGGGCGATGGTTTCAACAACGCCGCCCCCGATGCGCGCCTCAGAGCCGAAAAGGGCCGCGTACCCTGTTAGACGACGCCCGTTTGCCCGTAACTCAATGTTCTGAAATCGCGTTTCCATCAGAGGCTCACCTTTTTGTACGGCGCAATAAGGCGATCCACCCCGATAGGGGTGAACCAGACTTTGTCGTGCGAAGTCGCACCGCGATGTTTGTAGAAGTGAGCTACGAGCATAAGCATCGCTTGATGAAGCGCTGGAGGTAGCGGGTCGGCGGATACATCTACATCAATAGATGCAAGGTGGTCGCTGGCCGCCTCAATGAGCTTTGCAATTTGTCCTTCGACTTCTGCGTTCACCTCAGAAGAGGCGTATGAACTGCCTCGACTCAGCTTCATGTGCAGAATGGCCTCGTCCACCGTGATCATCAGTCGATCTCCGCATAGCGGAAGCCCTCAGCGTGGCGCACCACCACATCCGCATCGAGGAAGGCATGCAGGATAGCGCCGCCCTTGCTGGCGACGTCGCTGTGGTAGGGGTTCACCATCAGATCCACGCCAGACCAATAGCCGACGTAGAGGCTCGCCCATTCGCCATAGATCAGGGCGTTCTTGTCATTGGTGGCCCCGATGTTGCCAGGCACCTGCGTCGAGCTTTCTACGCGCTCATTGTGGAACAGTTCAGACAGCGGGATGGTACGCGCGTCGCCGTCCTTGATCTTGCGGGCCGTGTTCATCACCTTCTTGTTGGTCAGAAAGCCGGTGGAGCCGGTCACATCATCGGTCTCCAGCGCGGCGATCAGATCGGCGGTAATATCGGAGGAGAATGCGCCACCCGGCACAGACACCACATTGGCGTCTGCAAGGATGCCAGTCGGCTCGTCTGCGCCACCGCCTTTGATGCCGGCGCTATCCAGTGCCTGTGCCAGCAGATAGGCTAAATCAGCGCGCAGGATCGGCTCCAGCGCCTGATTGGACTGCAACAACATACGCCGGGACAGTTCATATTCCGCCGTGACCGTTTTCGGCCCCATGTCTTTCTTGGCAAACGTGGCATCGCTGCGATTGCTGTTGGTGTGCTCAGACACCCAACCCGCCGCACCGGACCCGATAAGGCGAGGCAGTTCGAGGTTGCCGGTCAGACCGCGCAGAACGGTTGCGCCCATGCCCTCTACCTTGAGCGCGGCGCGGCGACGGTCGGTCATGGTGGCCAGATCGGTCTGGATCATGTTGCCAGCAGTCCCGGCGGAGGTCAGAGCGCGGGTCTCACCGCCCAAAAGGATCTCGGTCGGGACCATCACGCCCCGGACCTCACCCCGGTCTTTCGCAAGTTCCTGGTGCCATTCAGCTTCGACGCCGGACAGGTGGCCAGAGCGGGCTTCGATCAGCGCCTTGCGGACAGAATAGCCCTCCAGCGAGCGGCGAGCTTCCGTGTCCTGGTGCAGGGTATCGCCGCGGGCTTCCATCCGCTCGAACTCTGCGAGCTTCTGCGCGTCCGTCAAACGGCTGTTGAGGCTGCGCACTTCGGCATCCAGATCATCAAAGCGCTTGCGCTCTTCGCCCGACAGGTCGCGGTTCTCCTTCGCGGCCTTGTCGTGGATGGTGTTCATTTCGGCAATCTTATTGCCGCGTGACTCTTGCAGTTCACGCAGGTTAAGAGAGGACATCTTGGTTCCTTCCATAGGGATTGAGGTGGAAGGCCAGCGCGGTCCGGTCGCCAAACTAGTGCCGCGCTGGCCCGTTTTAATTCTATTCGACAGGCGCTCCAGATAGGTGCTGAGTGATGCGAGCCGCGATGTCTTGAATGTCGCCAGATTTTAAGCGGGCAATGGTTTGCTTGCCCCGGTCCAATCCGCTCGCCATAAGTTCGCGGTTCGTTTCATAATCGGCATCAAAGACAACCGTCCCATTGAAGCCGCCATGGTGCGTAAGGTTCCTGTATCCATAGGTAATGGTTGCTTGGAGTTCTTCGCGGCACACTTCCACTGAGGTCAAGTTGATGACCGCAGACGATTGAAAGCCAAAGATCTCCTCAAGGATTTCCTCAAGCACGAAGCAGTAATCTTCATCAGTCGCAAACGGGGGAAGATCTCCTTGGTTATAGAAGCGGTTCACGCCAAGGTTTCCGTAGGTTTCAACGGCCTGCGCTGCGTGAGTCGGCTTGTCCGTTCCTAGAATTGCAATGGTGACGCGCGCTGCATCGAGCGGTGTCATATCTGGTGCGTTCACGCCATGCGCGCCGGTGGTGAGTAGGCCCGCCTTATTCAATTCACGTACGTACAAACGCACCGTCCCCTGGGGGATTCGGTAAGCATCGCTGATTGCAGATATGAATTTACCCTGTTTCATTCTTCATGTGTAATACACACCTAGAGCGCAAGTCAAGCTAGGTGCGCATTTCGCAACTAGGATATCACAGCGAACAAACATCTATGCGGGATAAGCTCCCTCGCCGCCAGTAGCGCGCCAGATCGCGGCCAGCAGCTTGAACTCGGGCAACGCCAACTCACGCTGGAAATCCGGTGTCGAAGGGGCGCAACCTGGGCCGATCAGGCGCCAAACTGCGTGGGTGCAGGCCGCGACGCCCTCGGGCGTTGTCGGGGTGTGCGCCACCATGTTGCGCAAAGCCACTTCGGCGCGAGACTCTGCCGCAAGGCTTTCGGGCCATTCCCAATCCCCATTGCCGGGCATGTGCGACAGGCGCAGCCACTCGGTGGTTGCACTATTCCACTCGCGATAGTGCGGGACTACCGGGTCAATCGCGGCCGCCACTGAGAGATCGGGAAGTGAGGCTAGCGCACCGGCCATGGGCAAGCCAGCGATCAGGCTGCGACGAGACAAAGCGCGACCGGTCGCGCAAACGCGTTCTTTGGGCATTGTTCGGTTCTCCGAATTTGCTATAATGGTAACAGGGCTACCAGTTTGGTCCTAATGCAGTCAACACAAAAAAGTAGCAGGGGCTACCAAATGAACGCCACGCAGTGTAAAATGGCCCGCGCAGCTACCGGCATAGGTATTCGAGAACTTGCCGAGCGTGCTGGTGTCTCGCCAAACACCATTTCCCGGTTAGAGAGAGGCGAGGAACTAAAGCAATCTACTATTGACATAATCCGTATCGCATTTGAGCGTGAGGGAATTGAATTCATACCTGAGAATGGCGGAGGTCCGGGTGTTAGGACAAAAAAGAAAGGCTAACCAATGAGTACAGAAGACCTATATTCGGCGGTGCACGAAGGTGAGAAAGCTAGGGCAAGTTTGGCCTACTACCTCTATGTTTTTGGCGATCACCTTGCATCTCGCGAAAGTTATAAGAGCCTGAGTGGAATTGATGCTGTACATTACTATCTCGTGCAGAAACACAACTGGCTCCCATCAGTTGTCAAGGCAATGACATCGGATGATCTCCGATTCTGCCTGTCTGAAGAGATGCATGGATGGTCCGTGCCGAAAGAAGCCAGATAAACCTTTCATCATTGGAGACCAGGCGTGTTTGAAATAGGTAAGACATATCAAATATCTACGATTGAAACTGACTCTGACGGTTATGGTCGGGTTACCGGAAATCAGACAGTCACAGCAGTAGACGGAAATTTGGTCAAGTTTGAAGACGGAACGATCATCAACACGATGTCTCCGCTCTTTGACTCAGCAGTGGATTTGAAAACTCACGAAACGTTCAAAAAGCAGTTCTCCGAGAACATGGATAAATGGCTCAACGATCCGGAAGACGCTAATTTGTAGGCGTTTCACAACAACTCAGCCAAACACAGGGGCAAATCATCATTGCCTTCGCGGTCCACAATCGCCAAGGCCATAGCCAGCGCCACGATCCCATCAATGCGCCCGCTTGATTTGCCCTTGTCCAGCTTCCTGTTGCCTGCCGGGTCCATTTCCACCACTGCATTGGCCGCACAATAGGTCAGCACCGGGTTGGACGCGTGGCGCAGGCGCGCCTCGGCCACCGCACGCTCCAGCCGGTCCACGGCAGGGGCCATATCGCGGAAGCCCTGCCCGAAGGGTTCCAGCGGCGGTTCTGCCCCCATCTTGCCCAGCTCGCGTTTCAGATCCTCGATGCGCCAACGGTCGTAGGCGATCATCTGCACATCATAGGTCAGGCAGGCATCGGCAATCGCCTCGGCCACAAAGGACGGATCGACCACCGGGCCGGGAATGAGGGTCAGAAAGCCCTGACGCGCCCAGAGGTCATAAGGCACCCGGTCCTGTTCTGATTTCTCGCGGATGCCCTGCTCAGGCAGGAAGAACCGGGGCAGCAGATCAAAATCGCCAGCCCCATCGGGAAAGACCAGGACAAAGGCAGTCAGGTCGCGCGATTGCGACAGATCCAGCCCGCCCCAACATTGCCGCCCCTCCAGCGCCTTGAAATCCACCGTCCCCGCGTTGGAATCCCATTCCGCCTTGGCGAGGAAACGCACATGGGCGTCCACACGCTGGTTCAGGATCAGGTTGCGAAACGCTTGCTCCTTTGAGGGCATCCGCTGCGCTTGCCCTGCCTGCCGCCTCACATCGTCCAGAGAGCGGAAGTCCCCAAGGGCCGGGTTTGCCTTATGCCAAGTGTCCTCGATCCACGGGTCATCATTGGCGTCGGCCCCGTAGAACGTCATATGAAAGCTGGGATCATCGACCTCGCCAGAGTTCACCTTGTGGCCGTAGTCCACCAGTTCAGACATAACGGCATGGTCATCGGCGGCTTGGGTGCTGATGACGCACAGGAGCGGGTTGGCGCGCGCACCCATGGCCGTGTCGAGCGCTTCATACAGGTCGCGCTTGGGAGCGGTGCCGAGCTCGTCGTAGATGGTGAAGCTGGGAGAGAGGCCCTGTTTTGTGCTGGCGTCGGCAGAGAGGGCTTGGAAGATCGAGCCCTTGCCCTGACCGGACAGAACCTCGATGCGCTTGCTGAACTTCACCACGTTCACGCGGGCGTCCAGTTCCGGGTGTTCATCGAGGATAGCGACCATTTCTGAGAAGGTCTTGCCCGCCTGCGCCTTGTCGTTTGCTGCGGCGTAGACCTCGCCCCGGCTCTCGGCTTCTGGCCCCAGAAGGTGGCAAAGACCCAGACCGGCCACCAGCTGGGTTTTGCCGTTCTTGCGCGCCATAGACAGAACCGCCGTGCGCACCGGGCGCAGACCGTCTGCATCCTCGGTATAGATCGCTTCGAGGAATTCGCGCTGCCAGTCGCGCACCTGGAGCTTGGTTCCGGCGAGGCTCCCTTGCGTGATCGGCAGATCCTCCAGAAACGCGATGACGCGCTCCACGCGACTCAGACCGGGGTGTTCCCATGGCAGGACGGTGCGGAGCGGGGAAACCTCACTCGCGGCAAAGCCAAAGCTGCCCTGCGGGTTGTCCGCGATCACCGCGAGTTTTGGTTTTGCGCCTTTGCCTCGTTGTCCCATTTTTTATAACCTAATTAAGTATTTACGTGACTTCCCCACCGGTTTCGGGGTGTTCGGTTCTCGTGATTAAGAGTGCCCCCACCACCCATCGGCAGGATCTATCGGGTTGCCGTTCGCGTCACAGCCTTTGAAGCGGCGTCCGGTTGCGTTGCCTTTGGTGCGATCAAAGCCGGAGGTTTTCTCGTTGTGGCAGCGTTCGCACAGAGACATGAGGCCGGACAGTTCGGGGAATGGATCACCGCCTTGGCTGATGGGCTTGATGTGATCGACGGTTGTGGCTTCGACCACTTGGCCACGTTGCTGGCAGGCAAAGCACAGCGGGCTTTCATCCAGCTTCACAAGGCGCAGCCGCTTCCATGTGCTGGTGCAGTAGGGCCATTTATTCATCGCTCTGCCCGTCCCGCATTGCCTTGATGATGTCGCTCAGTTTTTTCCAGTTATCGTTCATTGCTGCTCTCTCTCTATATTCTCTAACGTTGCACCAAGTCCCTACTGCTCAATGGTGAGACCCGGAGCAGAAGGCATAGGGCGACCAGCCCCGGCCAAGCTGGCCGAGCTGGTCCCTAGCCTTCAGCGTGAAGATCCTGCTCAACGGAGCCGACCCATCGCTTTCAGGCGCCTCCAGTCCCGACGATCCATGCCGGAGGCTCAGTCGCTACTTGCGGCGCTTGGATTGACGCCGGGGGACGCGCTTCGACCTTTCGGGCTGCGCTTTGGCCTGTGTCCCCACCCCGTGGTGTGCCAAGTGTTTCGGTGCGTGCCACCGTCTGAACCGTCCACGCATCGACAGCGCCAATCAGGCGGCGCTGGGGCCTTCTTTCTCGATCTCGATTACGTCTTGAGGGTCATCATCGAAGAGACTGGCGACCATGCCTTGCATGACCTCCAACTGCTTCTGTGTGGGGGTCCAGTTCTTCCACCGGGCGCGGCGGGCCATGTTGGCGGCAAACTGGCGTTCCCATGCGCTCCCGGCGGTGCGCGACAGCCGGGGCATGTAGAACAGCAGATGATCAAGGCAGCGCTGCGTCACTGGCTCCCTCCACGGCTCGTGCCGAACAGGGCCAGAGAGGCAACGTCATGCGCGTCGTCTGCATCCATGCTGATGAGGGCGGCATAGGCCAAGCCAGCACGCTCTGCTTTGCTCAGGCGCACGGTGAGAATGACCGACAGATCCACCCAAGCCTTGGGCGTTGCGAGCGTCAGCGCATAGCCAAGGCAGCGACACACGCGCTTGTGCCCATCTTTGGCAAAACGCGACATTGCGGAGCGGGTGTTTTTGGCTTTGTCAGCGCCGGTTTTGGGTTTGACAAATGCCTTGTAAGCATTTGATTTCCCGTAGTGGGTTTGACACTGCGGTTTGCCACAACCATTTAATTTTGCAGCATTGGTGCCGGATTGAAAATCCTCGTGTCGGTGGTTCGATTCCGCCCCCGGGCACCA
>NZ_JAKRFC010000032.1:0-2500 GCF_022348205.1 Epibacterium sp. MM17-32
TTTGGTTGCGGGAGTAGGATTTGAACCTACGACCTTCAGGTTATGAGCCTGACGAGCTACCTGGCTGCTCCATCCCGCGGTGTTTGTTTTTGTGTTTTGTTTAGAGAGTTTTTTGTTTTTGGGGTGATTATTAGGTTTGGCGGTGCCCTACTCTCCCACGCCTTAAGACGCAGTACCATCGGCGCAACAGCGCTTAACTTCCGGGTTCGGGAAGGGACCGGGTGTTTCGCTTGTGCTCTGGCCACCAAACCGAATAATCATCCCATGATCTTTGATCCTGTGGAGGTTATTCGGTCGGCTTTGAGAGACTTGAGTATCAAGTCTCGTAAGCCTCCGGATGGCTTGCCGGTTTACGGCGCGCTCCAGGATCGAGATCATCAACAGGTTGTCCAAGTATTTTGCTTTTTGGTTTTTGGCTGTCTTTTACTGGATCAGATCAAGCCAATCGGGCGATTAGTACCGGTCAACTGAACGCATTGCTGCGCTTACATCTCCGGCCTATTGACGTGGTGGTCTTCCACGGCCCTCAGGGATACCTTGTTTTGAGGGGGGCTTCCCGCTTAGATGCCTTCAGCGGTTATCCTTTCCGATCATAGCTACCCTGCACTACCGTTGGCACGATAACAGGTCCACCAGTGGATCGTTCACCCCGGTCCTCTCGTACTAGGGGCAACTCCTCTCAAGTATCCTACACCCACGGCAGATAGGGACCGAACTGTCTCACGACGTTCTAAACCCAGCTCACGTACCTCTTTAAACGGCGAACAGCCGTACCCTTGGGACCTGCTCCAGCCCCAGGATGAGATGAGCCGACATCGAGGTGCCAAACACTGCCGTCGATATGGACTCTTGGGCAGTATCAGCCTGTTATCCCCGGCGTACCTTTTATCCGTTGAGCGATGGCCCTTCCACTCGGGACCACCGGATCACTATGGCCGACTTTCGTCTCTGCTCGACTTGTCAGTCTCGCAGTCAGGCAGGCTTTTGCCATTGCACTCAACGAGCGATTTCCGACCGCTCTGAGCCCACCTTCGCGCGCCTCCGTTACGCTTTAGGAGGCGACCGCCCCAGTCAAACTACCCGCCACGCAGGGTCCCGGATCCCGTTTAGGGACCGCGGTTAGACATCAAGAGTGCGAAGGGTGGTATCTCAAGGTTGGCTCCACTGATACTTGCGTTTCAGTTTCGATGCCTACCACCTATCCTGCACATCACAATCCTGATGCCAGTGCGAAGCTGTAGTAAAGGTGCACGGGGTCTTTCCGTCTAACCGCGGGAAGCCTGCATCTTGACAGGCAATTCAATTTCGCTGAGTCGATGTTGGAGACAGCGGGGAAGTCGTTACGCCATTCGTGCAGGTCGGAACTTACCCGACAAGGAATTTCGCTACCTTAGGACCGTTATAGTTACGGCCGCCGTTTACCTGGGCTTCAATTCGGAGCTCTCACCCCTCCTTTTAACCTTCAGGCACCGGGCAGGCGTCAGACCCTATACGTCGTCTTGCGACTTCGCAGAGCCCTGTGTTTTTAATAAACAGTCGCCACCCCCTGGTTTGTGCCCCCGGATCCAAGTTGCCTTGAACCCGGGCCTCCTTCTCGCGAACTTACGGAGGTATTTTGCCGAGTTCCTTCAACATCGTTCTCTCAAGCGCCTTGGTATTCTCTACCAGTCCACCTGTGTCGGTTTAGGGTACGGTCTGATGGAGGGCTATTTCCAGGGACTGCTCAGCAGCCTGCTCAATCCGATAAGAGCAAACTACCTTCGCAATCCGTCACATCCTCCTGGCCCAGGAATATTAACCTGGTTCCCATCGCCTACGCCTTTCGGCCTCGGCTTAGGGGCCGGCTTACCCTGCTCAGATTAGCTTTAAGCAGGAACCCTTGGACTTTCGGCGAGAGTGTCTCTCACACTCTTTGTCGCTACTCATGTCATCATTCTCGCTAGTGATCTCTCCACGGGATCGCTCACGCGCCCGCTTCATCGAAAGAACTGTTCCTCCAATACGCCCGAAGGCGTTAAGGAGGAGCTGTTCTATGTCACACTACGCTCTGCTACCATGCACTATGTGCATCCTCGGCTTCGGCTCATGGCTTGAGCCCCGTTACATCTTCGCCGCAGGACGTCTTATTTAGACCAGTGAGCTGTTACGCTATCTTTAAAGGATGGCTGCTTCTAAGCCAACCTCCTGGTTGTTTTGGACATCCCACCTGCTTTCCCACTTAGCCATGAATTAGGGGCCTTAGCCGGAGGTCAGGGTTGTTTCCCTCTCCACTACGGACGTTAGCATCCGCAGTGTGTCTGCCATCTAGTACTCCCGGGTATTCGGAGTTTGGTTAGGATCAGTAAGCCTGTGGGGCCCCATTACCCATCCAGTGCTCTACCCCCCGGGGTATTCGGATGACGCTCTACCTAAATAGATTTCGCAGAGAACCAGCTATCTCCGAGTTTGATTGGCCTTTCACCCCTAGGCACAACTCATCCCGACCTTTTTCAACAGGTGT
>NZ_JAKRFC010000033.1:0-5833 GCF_022348205.1 Epibacterium sp. MM17-32
CTACACGCTGACCATCCGCGACCACGGCTTCAACGCCAACCTCGGCAAGGCCGCGAACCAGGACGATCTGTCCCTGCAGGCCGTCATCCCCTGGGGCCCCAAAGACGCCGCGTGATTGGCGTGCTGGCAGGGGCTCACCTCTGCCAGCACGTTTACAGCTGTAAACGCAGGCGCGAGCCGATCAGCGGATATAGTCGCTTTCTGCCCCATTAAACACTATATAGAGGAAAAATCTTGACTTAGCGTCGTGAATCACGGCTTTTATCCCCAAGTGGCGCGAAAAAGGCCACATTTTCGAATTTGGGGCAACTAGATGATTCCTGTGACACCTCTGGCAAATGACAAGCCTTCAGCGCTCGCGACCGATATTTCCGAGAGATTGAATGCTGCCATCCGGGAGCATCTTCTTTCCGCTTTTGCCCCAGATAGCACCAAGACGCTACGATCTTTTTCTGCACCTGAGGCTGCAGATCTCCTCGGAGTCTCTGGTCAGTTCATGCGAAAACTGCATTCGGAGGGGACGATACCGGAGCCCGAGGATGTTCGTGGTGGGCGGCGGTTCTACACTGCGCAGGAGATTTGGAACGCGCGCGAGATCCTTGAGAAGTCATCACGCAAGAAAGGGCGCTACCTGCCGCGCCGGTCTGGTGATGAGAAACTGCAAGTCTGGCAGCTGATGAACTTCAAGGGCGGTTCGAGCAAAAGCACCACGAGCATCCATCTTGCGCATTATTTTGCGCTTCGCGGCTACCGCGTTCTGGTCGTCGACCTGGATCCTCAAGGGTCGCTGACATCCATGTGCGGTATTAGCCCAGAGATCGAGTTTGATGGGCTTACAGTCTATGACGCGATCCGATACGACGATCCCGTCAGTATGGCCGACGTCGTCGTTCCTACTTACTTCCCGGGCCTTTCGATCGCGCCGTCGCGTCTCATGTTGTCGGAGTTTGAGACCGAATCTGCTGTCCACTCGAACCCTGACCAACCGTTCTTCACGCGCATCCGCAATGCATTGTCTCAGGTCGAGAACGATTTTGACCTGGTCTTGATGGATAGCCCGCCCCAGCTGGGTTTTTTGACCATCGCCGGAATGGCTGCGGCGAGTTCACTGATCGTGCCTTTAACGCCCTCGATGTTAGACGTTTCGTCGACTGCGCAGTTCCTGGAACTCGCTGGCGCCTATATGGGGGTGATCGAAGATGCTGGTGCGACGCTGCAGTATGATCACTTCAAGTTCCTGATCACCCGGGATGAGCCGACAGATGTTCCCTCTCAGCAACTGACTTCGTTTATGCGAGCTCTTTTTCAGGATCGCGTCATGTCGGCGACCGCTCTCAAGAGCACTGCAATCAGTGATGCGACCATGCTCAAGCAATCCATCTACGAAGTTGTGCGCTCGGAGATGACCCGAGCGACCTATGACCGCGCGAAGGGTTCGATGGATGCTGTCGGTCACGAGGTGGAAGTGATGATCCACCAATCATGGGGGCGTAAGTAATGGCCAGGAAGTCCCTTCGGGATATGTCGGGTATCGCCAATACCATCGCGCGATCCAGTAACACTTCGACCGAAAGACCCCCCAAGACAAGTGCTCCTGCGTTGGGCGCCCTTCAGGGGTCACTTGCGTCTATCCGCGAGATCGATCCCAGCTTGATCGATGATTGGGGGCCAAAGGATCGGCTGGACGAGTTTACAGCTGTAAACGCAGAAGATGACGGCGAGGGGTTCGAAGCGCTCAAGAGCAGTATCCGCGATGGCGGTCAGCAGGTGCCCATTCTAGTGCGCCGCTCAAAATCCGCAGAGGGGCGCTTCGAAGCCATCTATGGCCGCCGCCGTTTGAAGGCGTGCCGGGAGCTTGGCATCAAGGTCCGGGCCAACGTTCAAGACATCGACGACGCGACGGCTTTGTTGGCCAAGGGGCTGGAAAATGCGGCGCGTCGCAACCTCTCGTTCTACGAGAAGGCGCGTTTTGCCGAGGCCATTCAAGCCGCAGGCCACGAGAGTGCGACTGTGCGCCAGGTCTTGAACCTTTCCGCCTCTGGGCATTCGCACCTGACCAAGGTGACGCAGAATGTCCCGACCCGAGTGGGCGACCTGATTGGTGCGGCACCCAAATCTGGTCGGCCGCGGTGGACAGACCTTGCCGAGCTTTTCCTCGAACGAAAACTCACCGAAAAAGTCGCGCTCGACCTTCTTTCCAAGATAAGCGCTTCGTTGACGTCTGATGAGAGGTTGGAAGCGCTGATCAAGGAAGCAAACAAGCGCGGAGCGAAAGTGTCCAGCGGTCCTCGTGAGATAGCGCCGATGGACGGCGTAGTCATCAAAGCAGGTCGAGGGAGCGTGTCTCTTTCGGTGAAGAAGTCCGGCACAAGTGCTGACTTCGCAAATTGGCTTGAGGCCAATCTCGAGGACATCATCAAGAGATCCTATGCCGAATTTACAGATGTAAACTCGGAGGATGGCAAGTGAGGAAGAGCAGAAAGGAGGAAAGGTAAACAAAGAAAGCCCCCGAAACCGAAGCTTCGAGGGCTGCTGCGTAGAACGCAATTCTTAGATTAGACACCTAGAATCTAGCAGCCAGCGAATCGCCACACAAGAGAAAACGCTTCTGAGCGAACGGGATTTCTTTGTCTGCTGACAAAGCATGGAAAAATTTAGGGACGCTCCTTCAGGAGCAACTGAGGCGGTCACGTCTCAGCACAGGAGAGGCTTGCCCATCGGAGGACAGTCCTCAGGTTGGCGCAAGCCGACACCGGGTCTTGGCATTGCAGAGCAGCTTGCCCAAGCCGGTGAACGGGTAGCTGTACCCAAAACGCGGGCCTTCGTGGCTGTCAAGCGGGTGGGGGCATACATTGGCCTCAAGGCTGGAGACATGATGCTCCTCGATACGCTCGGGGCCTTTACTCAGGCCCAGGACTGGGAGGAAGGGCAGCGCCCGATCGTCTGGGCGTCGAACGCCTATCTGATGGAGCAGACGGGGTTCTCGCTTTCTGCGCTCAAGCGTCATGCGCGGCGCCTGGCCGAGCTCGGCGTGATTTCCTTCCAGGATAGTCCGAACGGCAAGCGATGGGGCCGCAGGGACGCCGAGGGGCGTATCGTCGAGGCCTATGGCTTTGATTTGTCGCCGCTGTCGGCGCGTGTCGAGGAGTTCGAGGAACTGCATGCCGATTTGCAGGCCGAGCGCGAAGTCTGTCAGCGCCTGAAGCGCCATATCACAGTGGCGCGCCGGATGATCCGTGCACGGATCGATGCCGCCGTCAGCAGCGCTTTGCGCGGGCCCTGGGCACAGTTCACGGGCCTCTTTGATGAGCTTCTGGATCGACTTCCTCGCGGCCATGAAGCGTCCGAGCAGCTTGCACGGCTGCTGGGCTGGTTCAGGGAGCTTCAGGAGCGGGTCGAGGCCGCCTATCTCAAGGCAACTCAGGTGGTTGAGCCTGTGGAAAACACGCTGGACACTAAGGAACAAGCTTCTGAGAAGACTCAAGAAATGAACCCCAGGGAGGTCATTTCTGAACCTCATATACTAATTACAAACCAACTTAATCCTGTAATTCGTAATTCCTCTGAAAAAGAGGAAGCGGCGGCCGTGGTTCCCAATGCTCAGACCGAGGATCGGGTTGATAGGGAGTTGGAAGAATGGGTTGCCGAGGTGCGCAAGAAGCGTACTGCGCTGGATCTGCCCACAATCATGCAAGCCTGTCCGGAATTCGCATCCTGGGCGCGCAATATGGGTGGTTTCCTCAAGGACTGGGGCGATCTGCACCGGGTTGCGGGGCAACTCAGGCCAATGATCGGGATCTCGGAACATGCCTGGAACGTGGCGCAGGACCGAATGGGCACTCAGGTGGCAACGGCAGCATTTGCACTTGTCTTCGAGAAACACAGCGCGGGTGAAGTTACCTCGCCGGGCGGATATCTGCGCGGCATGGTCGAGAAAGCCGGGGCAGGGGAGTTGCACCTCGAGCGCAGCTTCTATGGCAGGCTCAGCGGGCAGGCGGCGTGATGTTGATTGATGTGGTGTGTTGGCATATATTGCCAATGATGGAGGGCCGATAGATGGTGACACGCAATGTCGTTCTGACCGAAACCCAGGACCAGCTGGTTCAGGCTTTGGTTGCTTCCGGACGTTATCAGAACGTCAGCGAGGCGATGCGCGCGGGGCTTCGGCTGTTGGAGCAGGAAGAAGCCCAACTTGCCGGTATCCGACAGGGCTTGTTCGAGGGATTGGCGCAGGCAAGGGCGGGCGACTTTGCCGAAGGTAGCGGTGACGACGCGATCCGGCGGGCATTTCGGCAAGCCCGCGCATCTTCATGAGCCGATCCCTGCGGCTGACGCGTCGCGCAGAGGCCAGTTTGGTCGAGATTGCCAAATGGACGATCGAACAATTCGGGCTCAAGCAGGCTGAACTTTATGAGGACGAGGTGCTCACGCGCTGTCAGGCTATCCTGAACGGTCAGACGCACAGCCGAAGCTGTGCGGTTCTGGTCGATGAAGCAGCCGATCTGCGGTTCGCGAGGGCAGGGGAGCATTTCCTGGTGTTTCTGGATCAGCCTGACGAGGTCATCATCGTGGATATCCTGCATTCCCGCAGCGATCTTCCGCGTCATGTCGCGGCGTTGGCTACCCTCAGAAATGTCGGCCTATAGTCCCGCTGCCTTGGTCAGGTTCACGCGGAACCTGTCGCGGCGGCGTTGATAGCGGCGGGTCATTTCGGCGCTGGCGTGACCAAGCTGCTTCTGGACGTAGCGCTCGTCAACTTCGGCTGAACTGGCGAGGCCGGCGCGCAAGCTGTGGCCAGAGAACAGCGCCAGCCGATCTTTCTCGGGCAGTTCGGATCGGATGCCTGCGTCCATTACTGTGCGCTTGATCAGGCGTGCGACATGCTTGTCGTTGAGCCTCGTTTCGGAGGCCCGTTTGCCATCGCGCGAGGTGCCGACGAAGACTGGCCCAAAGTCGATCCTGGCGAAGTGCAGCCATTGCTCGACCGCATGAACGGGACAAGTCTGTTCCTTCGAGCCGCGGCCGATCTCGACCTCGCGCCAGCCCGTCTTGGCGTTGAGGGTCAGGAGGGCGCCCTGGTCGAAGATCTCGATCCAGCCGCCAGAATCTGGTGTGTCGTCCTTGTGCACATCAAGACTGACGATTTCCGAGCGGCGCAGGCCCCCGGCATATCCCAGCAGCAGGATCGCCCGATCCCGAAGCCCACGCAGGCCGAAAGGAAGGGTGGCCACCATCGCGAGGATGTCCTCGGCGAGGATAGCGGCCTTCTGGACCGGTGGGCGCGCGTGCTTTCGCTTGATCCCGGCCAGCACCGTGGCGATGTGCCGGTTCTTGCGATCGAGGGTGAAACCTCGCTGCGCGTAGTTCCAGGTGAGGCCCGACAGGCGGCGGTCGATGGTCGCAACCGAAAGGGCAGGGGAGGGGCCTGAGCCCGCCGCCAGATCCGCCATGTAGAGCCCGATCATCTCGGGCGAGGGGGGCAGGGGCTCGGCACCTTTCATACGGCACCAGCGGGTGAAATGCGCCCAGTCCTTCGCATAGGCCTTCAGCGTGTTCTCAGAGGCCGCGGCGCGGGCATAATCGCGCGCGGTGTCGACCAGCCGGTCGAGTGCGCCGGAGCCAGCCACAAAGGAAGGGAGCGTCAGAGCCTCGCGGTCAGGGTGCGCTCTCTCGTTGTCCTCGTCGCTCTCGGCGACCGGAGACCGGTTTGCCGTGCCCGAGCTCGATTTTTCGGTGTTTTCTGACTGTCGTTCTTGTTCCATTAGTGGACACTAACTTATTGATATCATTACGTTCATGTTCTTGTTTCATTTCCGGATTATAGTTTCATTAT
>NZ_JAKRFC010000034.1:0-5405 GCF_022348205.1 Epibacterium sp. MM17-32
ATAATGAAACTATAATCCGGAAATGAAACAAGAACATGAACGTAATGATATCAATAAGTTAGTGTCCACTAATGGAACAAGAACGACAGTCAGAAAACAACGAGAAATCGATCTCAAAGCCGCCAAATGGGCCTTCGGTCAGCGAGAACAACGAGAGAGATCATCCCAGCAGCGAGGCTTTGAGCCTTCCTTCCTTTGTGGCTGGTTCAGGCACGCTCGATCGGCTGGTGGATACCGCGCGCGACTATGCGCGCGCCGCGGCCTCGGACAATACGCTGAAGGCCTATGCGAAAGACTGGGCGCATTTCGCGCGCTGGTGCCGGATGAAGGGCGCGGAGACTCTGCCCCCGTCGCCCGAAATGATCGGGCTCTACCTTGCGGACCTGGCGTCCGGAGCGGGCCCCTCCCCTGCCCTATCGGTCAGCACCATCGACCGCCGCCTGTCGGGCCTTGCCTGGAACTATGCGCAGCGCGGCTTTGCCCTCGATCGCAAGAACCGCCATATCGCCACCGTGCTGGCCGGGATCAAACGCAAACACGCCCGTCCGCCGGTGCAAAAGGAAGCGATCCTGGCCGATGACATCCTTGCGATGGTGGCCACCCTGCCTTTTGACCTGCGCGGCCTCAGGGATCGCGCGATCCTGCTGCTGGGCTACGCCGGCGGCCTTCGTCGCTCGGAAATCGTCAGCCTCGATGTCCACAAGGACGACACGCCGGACTCGGGCGGCTGGGTTGAAGTGTTCGACAAGGGCACCCTGCTCACCCTCAATGCCAAGACCGGCTGGCGCGAGGTCGAGATCGGCCGCGGCTCCAAGGATCAGACCTGCCCTGTCCATGCGCTCGAACAATGGCTGCACTTCGCCAAGATCGACTTTGGCCCAATCTTTGTCGGCACCTCGCGGGACGGCAAGAAGGCGCTGGAGACACGCCTCAACGACAAACACGTCGCGCGCCTGATCAAGCGCACCGTGCTCGACGCCGGCATCCGGTCGGACCTGCCTGAGAAAGACCGCCTGGCGCTGTTCTCCGGCCATTCGTTGCGCGCCGGTCTCGCCAGCTCCGCCGAAGTCGACGAGCGCTACGTCCAGAAACACCTCGGCCACGCTTCCGCCGAGATGACCCGCCGCTATCAGCGCCGCCGGGACCGGTTCCGGGTGAACCTGACCAAAGCCGCCGGTCTCTGAGCCCCTGCCCTATCACGCCGCCTGCCCACTGAGCCTACCATAGAAGCTGCGCTCGAGATGCAGCTCCCCTGCCCCGGCCTTCTCGACCATGCCCCGCAGATAGCCGCCCGGCGAGGCAACCTCGCCCGCACTGTGCTTCTCGAAGACGAGGGCAAACGCGGCCGTGGCCACCTGGGTGCCCATTCGGTCCTGCGCCACGTTCCAGGCATGCTCAGAGATCCCGATCATCGGCCTGAGTTGACCGGCAACCCGGTGCAGATCGCCCCAATCTTTCAGGAATCCACCCAAATTCCGCGCCCAGGATGCGAATTCCGGACAGGCCTGCATGATTGTCGGCAGATCGAGCGCTGTCCGCTTCTTGCGTACCTCGGCAACCCAGTCTTCCAGCTCCCTATCAACCCGCTCTTCGGGTTGGGCATTAGGCACCACACCCGCCGCTTCCTCTTTTTCAGAGGAATTACTAGTTACAGGATTAAGTTGGTTTGTAATTAGTATATGAGGTTCAGAAATGACCTCCCTGGGGTTCATTTCTTGAGTCTTCTTCGTGACTTGGGCGTGTTTATCATCGGTGTTTTCCACAGGTTTTGTCGCAACAGTCGCCTTAAGATAAGCCGCCTCGACCCGTTCTTGGAGTTCCTTGAACCATGCCAATAGCCGCTCCAACTGCTCTGAAGCTTCATGACGGCGCGGAAGTCGTTCCAGAAGCTCCTCAAAAAGCCCCGTGAATTGCCTCCAGGGCCCACGCAGAGCGCTGCTGAGAGCTGCCTCGATCCGGGCTCGGATCATCCGGCGCGCCACAGTGATCTGGCGCTTCAGGCGTAGGCAGAGCTCGCGTTCAGCCTGCAACTCAGCATGAAGCTCCTCGAACTCCTCGACACGGGCTGAGAGCGGCGACAGATCGAAGCCATAGGCCTCGACGATGCGGCCATCGACGTCTCTGCGGCCCCACCGCTTGCCATTGGGGCTATCCTGGAAGGAGATCACGCCGATCTCAGCAAGGCGCCGCGCGTGGCGCTTGAGGGCAGACAGCGAAAAACCCGTTTGCTCCATCAGATAGGCGTTCGACGCCCAGACGATCGGACGCTGCCCCTCCTCCCAGTCCTGGGCCTGGGTAAAGGCCCCGAGCGTGTCGAGGAGCAACATGTCTCCGGCCTTCAAGCCGATATGTGCCCCCACGCGCTTAAGTGCCACGAATGCCCGTGTTTTGGGTACTGCTACCCGTTCACCGGCTTGGGCAAGTTGCTCAGCAACCCCAAGACCCGGTGTCGGCTTGCGCCAACCTGTATGTTTCATGCCTGTATCTCACCTCCGTTTATGTGGAGGCAAAAGAAAGCCGTTCGCTCAGGAGCGTTCGTCGTTGACAGTGAATCCTGCGAGACTTATCTTGAAGGTGACCAAACCATTAAGATCAGCTCTCAGGCCACACCGCTTGGGGGCTTTTCTTTTGCCTTTATTTCGATTGTCGTTCCTTTTTGCTCCTTGCCTCGTCGTTCTGGAGGATATGTCGCTGACATTGTCGTCAGTCGGTTTCCTTCCCCGAACCTTCGGCGCTCAAGTAGTCGGCGACTAAATCTCCGAGCTTCTCGAGACGCTCTTGGTCTATCGGCACACCTGCAACCTTGATGGATAGGTTTCCATCGACTGAAGTCGCCGAAAGATTTCGGTTGCCCACCTTGCGTTTGACCGTGAGCTTTCTGGGCTTTGCCTTCGGTTTGAGCTTGGGTTTGTTCACCCTCTCCAAGCTCGCTAAGGCTCCCTGCAAATCACGAAAGCTCATGTCGTAGACATTCTTGAACGCGTTCAAGATCTGATCCTGCGCAGCGAAAACAGACCTCGCTCGTGAGACTAGGCTCTCATGCACGCCAATTTTCTTTGCGAAGGCCACAGCTGTCAGCTTGTCTGCCCCAGAAGCCAACGTTTCATACATTTCACCAATCGAAACCAAACGCTCAAATGGGCTAAGATTCTCGCGCTCCTCATTCTCGCGGAACCGCAGAAACAACATCTCAAACTTGCTGTTCTCGGCGTTTCGCGCTTCCGGCGAAGCGAGGATTGCACGAAGAGGTAAACCCAACTCCGACGCGGCCGCCAGTCGGCGGCGTCCTGTAAGCATGACAAATGGAACACCAGTGACGTTCGACGGCTCCAACGGATCCGGCTCCCAATCCGGATCCTCGGGCCACACCAGAATGGGTGTGTCCTGCCCGTTCGAGGCAATGCTGTTTACCAGAGACCTGAATGCTTCCTGGGACATCCAGTCTTGACGGCGGTCTGTCCCCATCGGATCTGATATCTGGTCTGGCGACAGGCTTATTTCGTGGCGGCCGTTTAAGATATCCGAACAAAGCTCAGCTCTGCTTCGCTCCACAGCGGCTTGCGATTGCGCAAGCGCCCCTGATTTCCAAGCACTGCCGGCCCCCTTGAAAGGAGTAGAAACAGCGTCGCCCGTTTCTGCCCGGCCTTCGGGACCGGGCGTGCGCTCCTTGGATGTGTCGGGACTAGTAGCCTTGCTGACCAGCGACCTTGGAATACTGCGTTTCATGCTTCACCCTCGCCGTCATCTTCATAGAACTCGTCCATCCATGTATTGGCATAACCGCGTTCGAAGCCCGGCCAGAGTCGCGATACTATGGCGTCGTTAACCGCATCGGCATTCGTGATGAACCGGTTGATCCCCTTGCGTTTTCCCGGCGTGTCCGGCTCATATTCGTATACGGATTGATAGACGTCCGACGCATTCGAGATTGCGTCGGAACGCAGATAAAACACCGGCAGAATTTCCGTGGGGCAGTGTTCCAGCAGGTTTCCGATGTGGTTTAGATCCTGCGCATTGGATCGTTGGACGATCGTCGGCAACAGCATGTTGGCACCAGTTCCTATTTCGATCCGTTCATGGGCCAGAATATGCTGAAGCATCCCCAGCAGGCCGGTCACAAAGGTCGACAGCGTTGCGATGTCAAACCCCTTCATGGTTTGCGGGATGACCAGCGAAGTCGACGCAATCACGTTATTCAGCTGGAAAAGTGTCAACGCAGGCTGATAGTCGATGATGATGACATCGAGGGTCTCGGTCAGCGCAGCGTTCAGTCGCTGCTGATCGACCTTGCCCTCGACTACCAATTCGTTGGGCAGCGTTTTTGGCGGGTGGCCCGCTTTCCAGCGATCAAGGGCATCGCGCAGGTAGCGATAGAAGCTCTTTCCGGCGGGGGCCTCTCGCACAAGGCGCGCAATCTGGATCTCTCCCTCAGACGTTTCGCCATGTGCCGGCAGCAGACGCAGCCCCGGCCAGGAGGTCTTTAGAAAGAAGCTGTCGAGCGTCTGCGCATCGTGATCAGTGTATGGCGCATCTTCCGACTGGAAGAGGCCGGCAAAGTCCACCATGGAGGCGGTGTTTTCGTCGGGCATCTGGGGAAGACCTTCACCCCCGACAAAGTAGAGCGTTATCGTGCTTTGCGGGTCTGCATCCATGACACCAACGCGCATGCCGTAATGCAAGCTGAGATACTGCGCAAAATGCGCGGCGCTCAGGCTCTTAGCCGTGCCCCCTTTCTGGCTGGCAAACGAGATGACGGGTAAGGGGGCGTCGGGTTTGCGCCAGGCTAGGTAGTCGTAGGGCCGCTTTGCCGAGGCCGCCAGAAGGGCCCGCATGTGCATCAATTCGGAAAGCGTGAAAACACGCTCTCTTCCAACATATTCGCCCGCGGGAAAGTCGTCGCTCGAATTGGCGAACTTGGTTAGATACTGAATACTGACGTTCATAAACCTTGCGCACTGGCGCATTGACCACGTGCGCTTGATGCGCTGACGCAAGGTGAGTTCCTTGTTCACTGCCACCATCGTGCGCTCAAGCCCACGTGACAGGTCCGTCAAAAACTGTTCTAGACTACCGCTCATTCCTAAGCCCTGACTTCGGTTGGGTCCGAGTTCGACTCGATTCTGCTTCTATGGTAGCACGGTTTTGGAGGAAAAATAAAGATACCACGCGCCTATGAGTTTCAGGCGCTTATTTAGAAGCTCCACCACCCCTAAAACTCCAATCTTGAACGCGTTCAAGATTGGAGTCTTGATGGGCCGGTCGGTGGAGAACCGACCGGCCTTAGCCGTCACGCGGCGTCTTTGGGACCCCAGGGGATGACGGCCTGCAGGGACAGATCGTCCTGGTTCGCGGCCTTGCCGAGGTTGGCGTTGAAGCCGTGGTCGCGGATGGTCAGCGTGTAGTAG
>NZ_JAKRFC010000035.1:0-3834 GCF_022348205.1 Epibacterium sp. MM17-32
TGTTTTCTGACTGTCGTTCTTGTTCCATTAGTGGACACTAACTTATTGATATCATTACGTTCATGTTCTTGTTTCATTTCCGGATTATAGTTTCATTATCGGACATAAGACACCTATTTTCCGGGTTTGGCCATGGTGGATCGATCAGATATCAACGTCGTTGACGATGCAGCGTGGGAACAGGCGGTCGCGCGGGAAGCTGTGATCCGTCGCCTTGCAAACAAGGCGACACCGAACCGAGCCGAATTCCTAAAGGCCTGCCGCGATCTTGGTCTCAAGCGCTCTCGCCTCTACGAGTTGATCTCAGCGTACAAGGCTCGCCCGGTGGCCAGCTCCTTACTGGCGGCTCAGGTTGGGACACCGACGGGCAGCCGTCGGCTGCCTGACGAGGTTGAAACGGTGATTTCGGGGGCGATCGAGGATTTCTACAAGTCCCTCCAGAAGCCAAGCATCAATGCGCTGCAAAAGGAGGTGCGCAAGCGGTGCCGTCAAAAGGGTCTACGTCCCCCGTGCTGGACCACGCTACGGGACCGTGTGGCGGCGATAGATCCTGTGGAACTCACGGCGGCGCGTGAGGGCGCCAAGGCCTCTCGCCAGCGCCATCACCCAGTGCCGGGCAGCTATCAGGTCGAACGGGCCTATGAGGTGGTTCAGATCGACCACACGCTGGTGGATGTCATCGTCGTGGACCGCGTTCACCGCAAACCGCTGCAACGGCCCTGGCTGACGCTCGCCATCGATGTCGCCAGCCGCATGGTGGCGGGGTTCTATCTGACGCTGGAGCCACCGTCGGCCTTGTCGGTGGCGCTGGCCATTCAGCACCTGGTGCAACCCAAATTCGACTGGCTGGAGGGCCTAGGTATCGACGCGGATTGGCCAGCCGAGGGATTGCCGGAGACCATTCACGTCGACAATGCCAAGGAATTCCGCTCAAAGGCGATGAGACGCGGGGCGGAAGAGCACGGGATTTCGTTGCAGTACCGGCCGATCGGTGCGCCGCACTACGGTGGTCACATCGAGCGGCTGATCGGCACGATGATGGGGGCGGTCCACCTGCTGCCGGGATCGACCTTCAGCAGCATCAAGGACCGCGGCGATTATGATTCTCTGGGCAAGTCGGCGATGACGCTCGACGAGCTGGAGCACTGGTTGGCGCTGGAAATCACCCGTTATCATGCTGAACGGCACCGTGCGCTCGGGATTCCGCCGGTTGCGGCTTGGAACGAGGCCTATGGGCGACGCGAGGCACCTTTGCGTCGGCCATACGATCCGGAGGGGTTCCGGATCGACTTCCTGCCGAGCACGGAACGCATGGTACGCCGCGATGGCATCCATCTCTTCGGCCTGCGGTATTGGGACGATGTCCTGAGCCTCTGGGCGGGTCGGCAGGACCGGCAATTGCGCGTGTCCTACGATCCTCGCGACCTCTCCACAGTCTTTGTCCGGAGCCCTGAGGGTCAGCGCTATGCTGTGCGGTTTGCGGACCTGCGCCATCCGTCCATCACCCTTGCGGAGCATCGCCGTGCGCAGGCGATTTTGCGCGAGCGCGGGCGCGCGCTCGAGGACGAAGAGCTCCTATTCGCGGTGATCGAGGAACAGCGCGCCCTGGTTGATGCGGCCAGCACCAGGACACGGGAGGCCAGGCGGTTTTCCGAGCGACGGGACCGAGCGCTTGATGGGGTAGGGCCCTACGCGACTGTAGATGCAGGTCCGGAGCCCAAGGAAAGCGAGAATGTGCTCAGGGATCACCCGGGGTTCGAAGTTGAGGAATGGTCGTGACCGAAAGCAGCGCATTTGCACATCTCGATCCGACATACCGCCGGTTTGCGGCGCTGCCGGATGATGAGCGCATTGCCTGGATTCGGGCCGATCGTTGGATTGGATTCGATCAGTCCGGGGCCGCTCTGGCACGTCTGGAGAACCTATTGACCTATCCACCGCGAGACCGGATGCCATGCCTGCTGATCTACGGTGACACTGGCATGGGTAAAACCAAGATCGTCCGCAAGTTTGAACGCGACCACCCGCCGAAGTTCAGCCAGATCACCGGCGTTGACCACCGCCCGGTGGTTGTCGCGCAGGTGCCATCCGAACCCATCGAGCGCGATCTTTACCGCGAACTTCTGGCCGCCATGGGCGCTCCTGCGATGACAGGCGGCACGCTCGCCCGCGAGAAGGATATTTGCCGGTCGCTGCTGCGGACCGTGGGGGCTAAGATGATCATTCTCGACGAGGTGAACGGCATGCTGGCCGGCACCTTCCGGCAACAGCGGATTTTTCTCAATGCGATCCGGTTTCTGGCCAATGACCTTCGGATTCCACTGGTTTGTGCCGGCACGGACCTGGCCCGGCAGGCACTGCTGACAGATGCACAACTGGCCGAGCGCTTCGAGGCGTTCCATCTCAAGCCCTGGCAGAACGATGCCGCCTTCGCCGGGCTCCTAAAAAGTTTCGAACGCATCCTGCCCTTGCGCGAGGCATCCGATCTGATCAGTGGGGAGGCCAGAGAGCGGATTCACAAGCTGACCTCCGGTGTGACGGCGCGCATCTTCCGCCTGATCGAGACGGCGGCGGAAGATGCGGTTCAGTCGGGCAAGGAGCGCCTCGACGCGGATAGTTTTGGCGACAATCTGGTGCTGCCGCTGGTCTCGATGACCCAGACCGCTCGGCGGCGGGGGAAGCCCGTGCAACAACGGGTCGGGGCATGATGGTGCCGGCCAGACTGCCCGTCGCGCCGCGTCCGTTCGTGGACGAACTGCTTTCGTCCTGGATGGCGCGGGTTGCCGCGCGCTACGGGGCGGAGCCCCTTGAGCTGATGGTGTACCTGGCGGGGCAGGGGGGTGGGGAGGCAGGCGCGCGGCAGGTTGACGATGTGGCGCCGGATATTGGGCTGCTCATGCTTTGGGCGAAGGCCTGCAGGATCGATCCGGAACGGCTTTGGCACAGGTCACTGGCTTCCCGATATCCTGATCGGCCTCTGGACTGGTTTCTGACCGAGACAGTGCCGGTCTGTCTTGCCTGTTTCGATGCGGATGTTGCTGCCGGTCGCGATGCCAATCTGCGGGCGAATTGGCGATTGGCGGAGTGCGTGGCTTGCCCGGCGCACCGGACCATGCTCCTGGATCGCTGCCCCGCTTGTCGCGGTCACCTGAGGCTTTCCCTTCGCATGTTGAATGGCCTGCTGCGTCCCTTTTGCCGCAAGTGCGACGCCGTTCTGACCGGTGGGGGAGGGGAGGCAGAGGACCTTTTGAAGGTGGATTTCGCCGCAGGTGTCCTCGATCTCCAACGCCAGATCAACGGGATCGTCAGAGGAGGCTCAGGACGCCTTGATCGACTCGAGCTTGCAGTTCGCACTCTGTGGGCGCCGCTCGATCGCGACGGTGCGGCCCGACCCGTCTTCGCGCTCTGGTACGATGAACCGGGGTGGAACTGCCCCTTTGAGGCCCGCGCGGCCGTCGGTCGGTCTGCGCCTCTTCAGCAGCTACCAGTGCGCTGGCGGGCTCTGACGCTGGTGATCTTGCATGATCTTTTTGGAGCAGATCTGGTGCCCTGCGCGGTCCTGCCGGAGGCTGCCCTCGTCCTGTTCCGGCGTGCCGCCCCATTGCCGTGGCTCACGGATGGGCAGGATCTAAGGAAAGGCAAAGGAAAGCGCACGATTGACGCTGCAGCGGAACGAGTCCACAGATTGAGCAAGAGGCCTGTCCACCGGTTAAATGGAAATTTCCTCGACGAGAGAGGCGATTTCGGCCGAATCCACCCATGAAACTAAAACGACAAACCGCCCCGCCTTGCGCCTTTCTGCTATGTCCGATAATGCAAACTTATTGGACATAG
>NZ_JAKRFC010000036.1:0-3258 GCF_022348205.1 Epibacterium sp. MM17-32
AGGATACCGGCCCCCAGCGCCCAAAAGCATCGTCCCGATAGACCAAAGACCGACGATGCATTAACATTCAAATTGGACCACTCGATGGGGGCACATCACATTCCGTTTCATTTCTCTCAGTTCTTCGAGGGTCACTGTCTTGTTTTCTGACATTTTGCGTTCTCTGCTCATCCGATAGATCCAGTTGCCCGGACTGCACGCCGTGACACAGGCAGGCTTGGTCCCCGCGGGTAACTAGGTTTTGCGCGAGTTAGTCTAGCACATTATTCGTGCCGTCTGTGACACATTCGAAAACCGTCGGTAGCGAGCGCTGGTACTGAATTTTCTCAGTCTATGTGTGCAACGCAACGAACTGCGGATCCAGTCCGCAGCGCTGCTTAAAAGATATCAATAAATCCTAATTCGGTTGACTGCACAGGCGCACGCAGATGGGAAGGCGGTCGACCTAGGCGGTTCGGGGGGGGCTTCGGGGGGGGGGGAGATCGAGAACCTTGTGAAGCGAAAGCGCCGTTTGCCAATGGACACCCATTTTTCGGGCGAAGCTGTTAATCGTCCCAGTCCAGCGCCAAATGGCCAAGGCCTTTTTGCGTGTAATCTTTGGCCGCGAATGTCGGGGATACACCTTTAGCCTGCTGATCTTAAACAACTTCGATAGGGTCGAAGGCTTCATGCCATTCTGTTTGGCAAGTGCCTCGCAGCTGCACCCATCTTTGTAGGCGTTATAAAGATCACGGATATAGTCGATGTGCGTCAAGCGCAGGAGCTTTCGGACAAGCAGAGGGCTTATGCCGAAGTGGCGGGCGAGCTGCCGCAAATTCTGAAACCTAAAGTATGCTTCGCGAACCTCGTATGCGCTGATCGGTTGCCATATGACTTGGGTCCTACTGACGTAAACACATGACAATGAACGATTTTTATCTGAAAAAACTTGGCTCAACACCGGTTTGTTTCACCCCGATGGATCCTGTCCGCAATGGCGGCGCAGCCGCGGCGTCTGACAATTCTCTCAGATGAAATGTCCCAAGGAGATCGACCTCCGAATTTTGAGGCACTCGATGTAAATGCATGAATTAAAACAATAATTTGAAATCCCTCAGCCGCCTCGTTACTGTTTTCAGCACCGGATTCGTCCGGCAGAGTCAGCCTTTCACAGACAGCTGTTTTTCTGTCTGTTGTACGGTAGGTGAGAAGACTGATTGGAAAACGCGCGCGGGCGAGCTCAATCGGCAAACCGCTTGGTGAGCCGTTGGAAGCGCCTGAAGATAAGGAGAAACACATGCTGACCCCCTAAAAGCAAAGGCCTCGCAAGAAGCTCCACACTTCTGGCAAGGCCTGAGATGCAAAAGTTTATACCCATTTGCATCTCCTTCATGACTCAATTTTCGAAACCCGTCAACCGCGCAGAGCTGTTCTGCGAGCGGGTTTCCTGCACCCTATCATAAAGGAGTGCCAGATGGCGCTGGGTTGAACCGGTGGCCTTGGCAAATACCATGACAACTTATGAAGATGACGATTTCTATCGTCCGCCTTTTCCGACCGTTGCTGGGTTGATGTATCCTGCACGGTCCAAACTGACCGTGCGCGGTTTCACAATCGCCATGACACCTGCGGAAAATTACTGGCGCCAGATCATCAGCGCCAGTCAGGGAGAACGCGAGACGTGCCTGCTGGCGCTGGCGATGCCCAGCCTCTGGAATCTCTTTGATCAACCTAAACCCGTGAGCTTTGTTGACGAGAATGGCAGGCAGAGAACCCACAGGTTCGACTACCTCGCAGAGTTTAAGAATGGTCACAAAGTGGCCATCGCCGTTAAGCCCGCCGAGCGCGTCGAGAGATTGAACTTCAAAAAGACGTTGAAGGCCATCAAACGCGACTTGCCGTTTGGCTTTGCTGACACTGTCGCTTTGGTCACCGAACGCGAGCGCAACAAGGTCGAAGTTCGAAATGCGGAGCTTCTGAACTTTTTTCGGCGCTGCCCTGACCAGGATGCAGATAGCGTGATCGGCGAGCTGATTGACGCGCTCTTCGACGAGGTCCCGATCAATGAACTGGTTAAGAAGTCTGGCCAGGGTGCCAGAGCCTTCCGCGCCGTGTTTCGTGCGATTTACGCGGGTCAGCTCTGTGCAAACACGCGTGAGCACATCTCCCTGAATTCCTTGGTCGCACCAGGAAAGGGAAGAGCATGAAACATGAAACGATCCGTCTGGGCTTGACCACGTGCGATGCAATTGTTGCCAACGGTGAAGTCAACATAATCACCAACGTGGACCGAATGTTCGTGGAGATGAAGCCTCTGCGAGTCGACGGAAGGCCCATTTCGTTTACCCATGCAGAGCTTTCAGAGCTCATCAACGCAGGCCAGTTTTCTGTTCAATACGGTTATTTCGAAAGCCGCCAGGTTGCCCGGCGGGCAGTGGCTGGGCGCGCTTTGATGTCGAGGATATCGACGAAGGCCCAGTTGGACGCGTTCTGGAAAGAGACATGGTGCACAACGTTCCTTGAGATGGAAGTTGCAGGACTATCCAATCGATCCTCCGAAAGATGGGGGGAATTTTTGCCTGAGCTTGAGCGCCGTGTCACCGAAAAGCTGAAGAAAGGATTGAGGGTCACAACGGCCGGGGCCAGTTTTGACAGCATCGAGCTTCGACGATCGCCTTGCAGAACATCCTTTATGGCGTGGTTTCGGGAGTGGGAACTTTCCAAAGATCCCATGGTGTTCGTGAAGAGATCCACGTTCAATGGAAGCAACGCGCGGCGTATCGATGCAGAACGTGAAGCGATCATCCAAGGGTTTGTCGAGAGCTATTTGCATCCAAACCAGCTTCTCCCAAGCCATATCCACGATAGCGTCAATGCCGAAATCAGACGTCGCAATTCCGTGCGGCTTGCCAGTGGAGAGCTGCCCCTGAAGGAGGTTTCCAAGAGCACCATCGAACGTCGGATCCAGGACCTCGACAAGTTCGAGGTGCTTGCTGCCAGAAAAGGAATTGCTGTCGCTAAGAACAAGCTCGGTGCGCACGGTGGCGTGCTAAAACTGGAAATGCCACTCCATCGCATCGAGATGGATGAATGGGAGGTTGATCTCATCGCGAACCTCAAGAAGAGCGGATATGATATCAGTCAGAACACTGTTCGTGATCTTGCAACCGGCCGGTATTGGGTGATGTGCCCCCATCGAGTGGTCCAATTTGAATGTTAATGCATCGTCGGTCTTTGGTCTATCGGGACGATGCTTTTGGGCGCTGGGGGCCGGTATCC
>NZ_JAKRFC010000037.1:0-1466 GCF_022348205.1 Epibacterium sp. MM17-32
GCGCTGTCGGTGTTCATGGCCGGGATCAACATCTTCGGTGGCTTCATGGTCACCCGGCGCATGCTTGCCATGTTCCAGAAATCTTAAGCAGGGGCAGGAGTTATGGAAAACGCATTCACAATCGCGGCCTATGTGGTCGCCGGCGTTCTGTTCATCCTGAGCCTGGGCGGATTGTCGGGACAGGAAAGCGCCAAACGCGCGGTCTGGTATGGCATTGCCGGCATGGCGCTGGCGGTCTTTGCCACGCTTGTCGGCCCCGGGGCGGGCCTGTGGTGGCTGTCGGTCATCCTGATTGCGCTTGGCGGCGTCATCGGCATGCAGCTGGCGCAGCGGGTGCAGATGACCCAGATGCCGGAGCTGGTGGCGGCGATGCATTCGCTGGTCGGCCTGGCGGCGGTCTTTGTCGGCTTCAACGCCGAGATGACCATCAATCTGGTCGAGGCGGCGAAGGCCGCGGGCGACAGCGTCGAGGGCGCCTTTGCGCTCCTGGTGGCCAAGAAGGAGCCGATCGAGATCGCCATCCTGAAGGTGGAGCTGTCGCTGGGCATCTGGATCGGTGCGGTGACCTTCACCGGGTCGGTGATTGCCTATGGCAAGCTGGCGGGCCGGGTGAACTCGGCGGCGACAAAACTGCCGGGCGGGCATCTGCTGAACGCGGCGGCGGCGGGGCTCTCGCTGATCTGCCTGATCTGGTATCTCTCCTCCGGGGCGCTGTTCCCGCTGCTGATCCTGACGCTGGCGGCCTTGTTCATCGGCTATCACCTGATCATGGGCATCGGCGGTGCCGACATGCCGGTGGTGGTCTCCATGCTGAACAGCTACTCCGGCTGGGCGGCGGCGGCGATCGGCTTCAGCCTTGGCAATGATCTCCTGATCGTGGTCGGCGCGCTGGTGGGCTCTTCGGGGGCGATCCTGAGCTACATCATGTGCAAGGCGATGAACCGCTCGTTTGTCTCGGTGATCCTGGGCGGTTTTGGCGGCAGCGCCGGCCCCGCGATGGAGGTCGAGGGCGAGCAGGTGGCGATCGACGCCGATGGCGTGGCCGCGGCGCTGGAAGAAGCCGACAGCGTGGTGATCATCCCCGGCTACGGCATGGCGGTGGCGCAGGCGCAGTCCAATGTGGCCGAGCTCACGCGCCGTCTGCGCGCCAAGGGCAAGACCGTGCGCTTTGCGATCCACCCGGTGGCGGGGCGCCTGCCCGGGCATATGAACGTGCTCCTGGCCGAGGCGAAAGTTCCCTACGACATCGTGCTGGAGATGGAGGAGATCAACGACGACTTCCCGGAGACGGATGTGGCCATCGTGATCGGCTCCAACGACATCGTGAACCCGGCCGCCCAGGAAGACCCCAACTCGCCCATCGCCGGCATGCCGGTTCTGGAGTGCTGGAAGGCGAAACAGGTGTTCGTCTCCAAACGCGGTCAGGGCACCGGCTATTCCGGCATCGAGAACCCGCTGTTCTTCAA
>NZ_JAKRFC010000038.1:0-1170 GCF_022348205.1 Epibacterium sp. MM17-32
TGATGTGCCCCCATCGAGTGGTCCAATTTGAATGTTAATGCATCGTCGGTCTTTGGTCTATCGGGACGATGCTTTTGGGCGCTGGGGGCCGGTATCCTAAGGCGCTGTGGGGCCTAACCGTGTTGTAGTGGCGACGCCAGCGTTCGATGAGGATCTGTGCTTCACGCAGCGTGGTGAAGACCTCGCCGTTTAGTAACTCATCCCGGAAGCGGGCGTTGAAGCTCTCGCAGTAGCCGTTCTCCCAAGGTGATCCCGGGGCAATGAATGCGGTCTTCGCGCCCACGGCACCGATCCAGGCGCGCACCTTCTTGGCAATGAACTCGGCTCCATTGTCCGATCTGATGTATTCCGGCGGGCCGCGCAGGATAAACAGGTCGGTCAGGGCATCGACCACGTCAACTGAGTTGAGCTTGCGTTTGACTTTGATCACCAGCGCCTCCTTCGTGAACTCATCTATGATGTTCAGGGTGCGGAAGACCCGTCCGTCATGCGTGCGATCCTGAACGAAGTCATAGGACCAAACGTGGTTCGGGCGTTCTGGCCGCAGCCTCACGCACGAGCCGTCGTTCAGCCAGAGCCGGCCCTTCTTGGGCTGTTTCTGCGGGACTTTCAGCCCTTCCTGCCGCCAGATCCGTTCGACACGCTTGTGATTTACGTGCCAGCCGCTGTTGTTCAGCATTCCTGTGATCATGCGGTATCCATAGCGCCCATACTCTTCGGCCAGCGCAATGATATCCTCGGTCAGCCGGGCTTCATCCGGTCGGCCACAAGGCACTTTGCGCTGCGTCGAGCGATGCTGACCCAATGTGCGGCAGACCCTGCGCTCCGATACGCTGAGGGTTTGCCGCACATGGTCAATGCATTGCCTGCGGCGGGAAGGGCTTAGAAGTTTCCCCGTGCGGCCTCGGCAAGGATCATCTTGTCCAAGGTAAGATCAGACACGGCGCGACGGAGCCGGCTATTCTCGGTCTCCAACTCCTTCAGCCGCTTGAGCTGATCGCGGCTCATCCCGCCATATTGCTTGCGCCACCGGTAGTAAGTCTGAACCGTCACACCGATTTGCCGAACGGCTTCCTGAACCGAGCTCCCTTGCCCTTGCAGCACTTCAACCTGTCGCAGCTTCAGCACGATGTCCTCGGGCTTCTCTCGTTTGCCTGCCATCTCGTCGTC
>NZ_JAKRFC010000005.1:0-311890 GCF_022348205.1 Epibacterium sp. MM17-32
CCCGCACCACAAAACCTCAAACCAACCTCCCCCTCACACCCAAATCCCAAACCCAAACCCCTTATCCACAATCAAACCAAACTTACCCACAGACTCGGCGGCGGAAACAAATCGGAATCGCGTCCGAGACTCCCGACACGAATCCACCACCCCTCAAAAGAAACAGGCGCAGAGGGAAAACCCACCGCGCCCGTCGCATTCCATAAATACCTTGCTGGACGTCAGCTCCGTGGTTTCATCGCCTCGCCCGCCACATAGGTTTCTGCCACGGCCCGATCATCGCCGAGCATCTGCAGGATGAACAGCTCTTCGCTCAGCGAGGTGGCCGCCTCTGCCCTGAGTGCCATTGCCGGGGTGGCTTTTGCATTCAGCACTACGATGTCGGCCTCCGTTCCAGCATCCAAGGTGCCGATCTGATCGACCTGCCCCAGCACCTCAGCATTGCCACGGGTGATCCAGTGGAAGGCGCGCAGCGGGTGCAGCTTCTGGTTCTGCAACTGGAGGATCTTGTAGCCCTCGTTTAGAGTCTGCAGCATCGAATAGCTGGTGCCCGCGCCAATATCGGTGGCGATGCCATTAAGGATGCCCTTGGCGCGCAGGCCCGCATCATCGAACAGACCGCTGCCGAGGAACAGATTGGACGTCGGGCAGAACACCGGTTTGCCCCCGGTTGCGGTCAGAAGCTCAATCTCGCGCGGCTCCAGATGGATCGCATGCCCCAGCAGGGTCTTATCGCTCACAAGCCCGTAGCGTTCATAGATGCCAAGGTAGTCCGGCGCCTCTGAATAGAGGTTGAGGGTAAAGTCGATCTCGTCGCGGTTCTCAGACAGATGGGTCTGCACATAGGCGTCGGGGTGTTCTGCAACCAAGGCCCCGGCGGCCTCCAGTTGCGCGGGCGTTGAGGTAATCGCGAACCGAGGCGAAATCGCGTATGATGCCCGCCCCTTGCCGTGCCAGCGCTCGATCAGCGCCTTGGTCTCGTCATAGCCCTGCTGCGCCGTATCAGTCAGCCCCTCGGGTGCGTTGCGGTCCATCATCACCTTGCCGCCGATCATCCGCATATTGCGGCGGGCGGCTTCGGCGAAATAGGCGTCGGCCGAGGTGGGGTGCACGGAACAGAAGGCGACTGCCGTGGTGGTGCCATGACCCAAGATCAGATCGAAGAACCCGCGGGCCATCCGTTCCGCGTGCGCAGGGTCTGCAAACTGCACCTCCGCAGGGAATGTATAGGTGTTGAGCCAATCTAGGAGCTGTTCACCCCAGGAGGCGACCACCTGCACCTGTGGGAAATGCAGATGCAGATCGATAAAGCCGGGCATCAGGAGATGCGGGCGATGATCCACCACCTCTGCCTCGGGGGCTTGCGCAGAAACCGCGCTGTAGTCCCCATGTGCGGTGATAACGCCATCCTGGATCAGGAGAGCGCCGTCCTCGAGATAGCGATAGGCGGCGGTATCCTCGGGGCCAGCGGGTTCGGACAGGAAGCTCAGCGTGCGGCCACGCAGGATCTTGGCGGGAGAAGACATCGGTTAGCCTTTCACGAATAACAGGGTCGGAGGCCCCGCAGCCACGGCGCCGGTCGGAATGGGATAGGTCGGAGTGGTGAGTCGTCTGAGGGTGGACAGGCAGCCTAGGGGACCGGCTGGCTGTCAGTTGCCGGCCAGATAAAAGGGCAGCTCTGCCGCACCATCGGCATACCATTTGCGGATCAGCGCGCGCTCTTCCTCTTCCATATAGGTCACATTGGCGGGCGGCATTGCGTGGGTCGCGCCAGCCTGCAAGTAGATCTGACGCGCATATTTCGCCACATCCGCAGGGGTCTCCAGCAGCACGTTCTTGGGCGCGCGACGGATGCCCTCATAGTAGGGTTCGCGCGCATGGCACATGGCACAGCGCCCGGGCACCGTGCTCATGATGTCTTCGAAGTGCTCCGAGCCGGCAAAGGCCAGCTCGGTTTGGGTCAGCTCTCGTGCCTCGGAGTCCTCATAGGTGTCCTGCATCAGCGGCGCCTGGCTCAGCGCCATGATGGCAATGAACAACAGGATGGTCACGGGCCAGGTCCAGGTCGGATTGCCGGTGCCGGCGTGGCAGGTGTTGAAGTAATGACGGATCGTCACCCCCATCAGGAACACCAGCGCCGCGATCAGCCAGTTATACTCGGTGGCAAAGGCCAGCGGGTAGTGGTTGGACAGCATCAGGAAGATCACCGGCAAGGTCAGATAGTTGTTATGGGTCGAGCGCAGCTTGGCGATCTTGCCATACTTTGCATCCGGCGTGCGGCCTTCCTGCAGGTCTTTCACCACGATGCGCTGGTTCGGCATGATGATGAAGAACACATTGGCCGTCATGATGGTGGCGGTAAAGGCCCCCAGATGCAGCATCACGGCGCGTCCCGTGAAGATCTGATTATACCCATAGCCCATGGCCACCAGCAGCACGAACAGCAGCACCATCAGCAGCGTCGGCTTCTCGCCCAAGGGCGATTTGCACAGGAAATCATAGACCAGCCAGCCCACGCTGAGCGATGCGCCCGAAATCAGGATGCCCTGCCACAGGGCCAGATCGGCCTTTGACGCGTCGATCAGATAGAGCTCGCCGCCCGCCCAATAGACGATCATCAACAGGCCAGCGCCAGAGAGCCAAGTGGCGTAACTCTCCCATTTGAACCAGATCAGATGGTCCGGCATGTTTGCGGGCGCCACCAGATATTTCTGGATGTGGTAAAAGCCACCGCCATGCACCTGCCATTCTTCGCCATGGGCACCGACCGGCAAATGCGGCACCTTCCGCAACCCGAGATCCAGCGCCACAAAATAGAAGGACGATCCGATCCAGGCGATGGCGGTGATGACGTGTAGCCAGCGGACAGCAAAGCCCAGCCAGTCCCACATGATGACAAGCTCTTCCATAGCTCACTCCTTGCGCGTTTGCCCTGACCCTAGGCGAGCGGGTTATTTTCGTGTATCAGGAAAAAATTCCAAGCTGCTTCAAACATAAGCTAACAATGAAATCCCCGTCATGGCCTATCTGAACAATATCCGCACTTTCGTCCGCGTCTATGAGCTCGGCAATATGTCCGCCGCAGCGCGGGACATGCGCATTTCTGCCGCCGTGGCCTCGTCGCGGATTTCTCAGCTCGAAGAACACCTGAAAGTGCGCCTGTTCCAGCGCACCACGCGGCTGCTGCACCCCACGGAGCAGGGCCAGCTGTTCTATCATGGCGCGGTCAAGATCCTGGAAGCGGTCGAAGAGGCGGAGGCCGACATCTCCAATGTGACGCAAACCCCGCGTGGCACGCTCTATGTGGCAGCCCCGCTGGGATTGGGGCAGCGGCTGATCGCACCGGCGGTGCCGCAGTTCAATGCCGCCTACCCGCTCATCAATATCCGTCTGCGCCTGTCGGATCGCAAACTCGACCTCGCCGCCGAGGGTCTCGATGCGGCGTTCTTTCTGGGATTGCCCGAAGATTCCAATCTGAAGATTCGCAAGATCACCGATTGTCCGCGGGTGCTCTGCGCCTCGCCTGCCTATATCGCAGAGCGCGGCATGCCCGGCACAAGCGCCGAGCTGAAGACCGACGCCCATGATTGCCTCAACCTGCGCTATCCGGGTGCTCCGGAATTTCAATGGCCCCTGCATGGCCCGGATGGCATCCGCCGCATTGCCGTCACGGGTCCGTTTGAATCCGATCACGGCGATGTCCTGACCCAATGGGCGCTGGATGGCCACGGCATTATCCTCAAGCCGGTGTTCGAGATCTCTGAACATCTCGCTGCGGGGACGCTGGTGCCGGTGCTACCGGACGAGCCCCCTGCCACCATTCAGATGGCCTGCCTTTACATGCACCGCCGCCATCAGGACCCCAAGGTGCGGCTGTTCCTCGACTTCATGGTGGACCACATCCTGGCGTCCCTTCCGAGTGATGCGGCCTGAAACATGAACAAGGGGCGGCGCCTCCCGGCCCGCCCCTTCATCTTTTACCAAATACCTATTGGTCAGCTGCCCCGATAGGTGGAGTAGCCATAGGGCGACAGCAACAGCGGCACGTGATAGTGAGCGTCCGCATCACTCATGCCGAACCGGATCGGCACTTGATCCAGAAACAGCGGATCCTCCCCCGGCTGGCCTGTCTCGCGCAGATAGTCGCCGCAGAAGAAGATCAATTCATAGGTTCCAGTCTTGAACGTGTCTGTCGGCAAAATCGGGCTATCGGTGCGCCCATCGGCATTTGTCACCGTTTCGGCGATCTTCTTGTGGGAATTGCCCGTCACCCGATAAAGCGCGATCTTGATGCCCTGAGCCGGGCAGCCTCGCGCGGTGTCCAGAACATGTGTGGTCAGATATCCGGTCATCTCTCGCCTCTCTTGTCCGGCATCACAGGATCGCCCCGTTGCCAGTCATCTCTCGCTGAATTTGCCACTATATTGCGCGGGCCCGCCTTAGGATGCACGCAGAACCATCAAACAGCACTTTCAAAAATTGTGGTAAAGCCCCGCGCCCACTTTCAATGTATAACACGTAAACCACTTGCAAAGACCCGGAGACCGACACGTGACACGCTACCCTCGTGACATGCGTGGATATGGGGCGCATGCCCCCCATCCCGCCTGGCCCAATGACGCAAAGATCGCTGTGCAATTCGTGCTGAACTACGAAGAGGGCGGCGAAAACTGCACCCTGCATGGCGATGCGGCCTCCGAGGCCTTTCTCTCCGACATCCCCGGCGCGGCACAATGGCAGGGCCAGCGCCACTGGAATATGGAATCGATCTATGAATATGGCGCGCGCGCAGGCTTCTGGCGTCTGCACCGCCTGTTCACCGGCGCGGGCATCCCGTTGACCATCTATGGCGTCGCCACCGCCCTTGCCCGCAGTCCCGAACAGGTGCAAGCGATGAAGGACGCGGACTGGGAAATCGCCTCCCACGGCCTCAAATGGGTCGAACACAAGGACATGCCCGAGGATGAAGAGCGCTCCTCCATCAAGGAGGCGATCCGCCTGCATACCGAGGTGGTCGGAGACCGTCCGCGCGGCTGGTACACCGGTCGTTGCAGCGCCAACACCGTGCGTCTGGTCGCCGAAGAAGGCGGCTTTGATTATATCTCAGATACTTATGATGACGACCTGCCCTATTGGCTCGAAGTGGGCGACCGCGATCAGCTGATCATTCCCTACACGCTTGAGGCCAACGATATGCGCTTTGCCACGGCCCCCGGCTGGGTCACCGGCGAGGATTTCGGCAGCTATCTGACCGACGCCTTTGATGCGCTTTATGCCGAAGGCGACGCAGGCGCGCCCAAGATGATGACCATCGGCTTGCATTGCCGTCTGGTGGGGCGTCCGGGCAAAATCGCCGCGCTCAAACGCTTTATCGATCATATCCAGAGCCACGAGGGCGTCTGGTGCCCGCGCCGCCTGGAGATCGCTGAACATTGGGCCAGCACCCATCCCCATCAGCGTCGCACTCGTCCCAGCCAAATGGACCGCGAGACATTTGTGGCCACATATGGGTCGATCTTTGAACATTCCCCCTGGATTGCGGATCGCGCCTTTGACCTCGAACTTGGCCCGGCGCATGACTGCGCGGCGGGTGTGCACAACGCGCTCTGCCGCATGTTCCGCACCGCAAGCGAGGAAGAGCGCCTCGGCGTGCTGACAGCGCACCCCGATCTTGCGGGCAAACTCGCCGCCGCCGGTCGCCTGACAGCCGAGAGCACCTCGGAACAGGCCAGCGCCGGGCTGGACATGCTGACCGACGAGGAGCGCGAGACCTTCACCGCGATGAACAACGCCTATGTGGAGAAACACGGCTTCCCCTTCATCATCGCGGTGCGCGACCACGACAAGGCCTCGATCATGGCGGCGTTCCAGCGCCGCATCGACAATGACCGCACCACGGAATTTGCCGAGGCCTGCAAACAGGTCGAACGCATCGCCCAGTTCCGCCTGATGGACCTCCTGCCATGACCCGAGAGCTGCGCGCCCGCCCGCTGACTGCTGCCGCATTTGCCGCCTTTGGCGATGTGCTGGAGCCAAAGCCAGAGGCCGACAAGATTATCAATCAGGGCAAATGCGGGCGGCATCACGACCTTGCGCTGCTGGACTTTGCGGATGGCCGCGCAGGCATCAGCCTTTTTGACGCCGAAGCCCGCCACCTGCCCTACCGGGTGGAGCTGGTCGAACGGCACCCGTCCGGCAGCCAAGCCTTCGTCCCCCTCAACGGCGTTCCGATGATCGTGATCGTCGCCCCCGATGCGGGCGGCGCTCCCGGCACACCCCAAGCCTTTCTCAGCCAGCCGGGCCAGTCGATCAACCTGCACCGCGGGGTCTGGCATGGCGTCCTCGCGCCCTTTGAAGCGCCGGGTAAATACATCGTCGTCGACCGGATCGGCGACGGCGCAAACCTCGAAGAACACTGGTTCGATGATCCCTGGATCGTCACCGAGGTCTTATCGCACGCGGAGGGCTGACCTCCGTCCCAGCCACTGCGATTCATCCCGGCCCACCAAACGAGGCCGGAAGTGTCGCCAACCAACAGGGAACTGAAAATGTCTGATACGTCTATCGGGACGCCGGAGCAGCTCCGCGATCCCGACTACATGCCCCCATTGGGCAAAGCCATCCCGCTGGGCATCCAGCACGTGCTGGCGATGTTCGTCTCCAACGTGACGCCGGCGATCATCGTTGCCGGAGCGGCGGGTTTTGGGTTCGGATCGAACTCCCCCGACTTTCCGGAACTCCTCTACCTGATCCAGATGTCGATGCTCTTTGCCGGTATCGCCACATTGATGCAGACGCTGACACTGGGTCCAGTGGGCGCACGGCTCCCGATCGTACAGGGCACCTCCTTTGCCTTTCTACCGATCATGATCCCGCTGGTGGCGGGCAAAGGCGTCGATGCCCTTGCCGCGCTCTTTGGCGGGGTGCTGATTGGCGGCTTGTTCCATGCCTGCCTCGGCCTTGTCATCGGCAAGATCCGCTTTGCCCTGCCGCCGCTGGTGACCGGCCTTGTGGTCACAATGATCGGCCTCGCGCTGGTCAAAGTCGGCATCCAGTATGCCGCAGGTGGCGTTCCGGCCATCGGCACGCCGGAATACGGGTCACTGCTGAACTGGTCGGCGGCGCTGGTGGTGATTCTGGTGACGCTGGGGCTGAAGTTCTTCACCCGCGGCATGCTGTCGGTCTCCGCCGTGCTGCTCGGGCTCATCGCCGGGTATATCTACGCGCTCATGGTCGGCATGCTGAGCGTGGATTCGATCACCGGCAGCTGGGGCAATGCCGCCGCTTTTGCACTGCCGCAGCCGTTCAAATACGGGTTCGAGTTCTCCTTCGCTGCCATCCTGGGCTTCTGCCTGATGGCCTTTGTCTCTGCCGTTGAAACCGTGGGCGATGTCTCGGGCATCACCAAAGGCGGCGCGGGGCGCGAAGCCACCGATACCGAAATCGAAGGCGCGATTTATGCCGACGGGTTTGGCTCTGCCCTCGCCGGCGCCTTTGGCGCTATGCCCAACACCTCCTTCAGCCAGAACGTCGGCCTGATCGCCATGACCGGCGTCATGAGCCGCCACGTGGTGACCTGCGGCGCAATCTTCCTGATCGTCTGCGGCCTCATCCCCAAGGTTGGCGCGCTGATCCGCACCGTCCCGATCGAAGTGCTCGGCGGTGGGGTCATCGTGATGTTTGGCATGGTGGTCGCCGCCGGGATCTCGATCCTGTCGGATGTGGACTGGAACCGGCGCAATATGGTGATCTTTGCGATCTCGCTGTCCATCGGACTCGGTTTGCAACTTGAACCTGCCGCCTTGCAGCACATGCCGGACACCGCGCGGATCCTGCTGACCAGTGGCCTGTTGCCCGCCGCAGTGATCTCCATCACGTTGAACCTTCTGCTCCCCGACGACCTGACGGATGAGAGCACGGAAGAGGTTTCCGGTGGCCTCTCGGGTCACTCCAAAGGCTCGCTCGGGACCTCGCGCGACGCCCACTGACGGGCACCAGAATAACGCAAAAGGGCCGCATCACGCGGCCCTTTTTCCGTTTGATAACCTGCCTGCCCTCAGCGCAATGGCGCAAGCGGCATGTGGCGGTTCACATCCTTATAGAGCAGATAGCGGAACTTGCCCGGCCCACCCGCATAACAGGCCTGCGGGCAGAAGGCGCGCAGCCACATGTAGTCACCGGCCTCGACCTCGACCCAGTCCTGGTTGAGCCGGTAAACCGCCTTGCCCTCCAGCACATAGAGCCCGTGCTCCATCACATGGGTCTCGGCAAAGGGAATGACCGCGCCCGGCTCAAAGGTGACGATGGTCACATGCATGTCGTGGCGCAGATCCTCGGGATCGACAAAGCGCGAGGTCGCCCATTTGCCCTCGGTCCCCGGCATCGCCGTTGGTGTCACCTCCTGTTCGTTGGTGACAAAGGCCTGCGGCATGTCGAGCCCGTCAACCGCCTGATACGCCTTCCTGATCCAGTGAAACCGCACCGGCGCATCATTGGTGTTGGTCAGCTTCCACTCCGCCGATGGCGGCAGGAACGCATAGCCGCCCGCGCCCATTTCATGCGCCTGACCGTCGATGGTCAGCACCATCTGCCCCTCGACCACAAACAGGACCGCCTCAACCCCGGCCTCGGTTTCCGGCCGCTCGGAGCCACCACCGGGCAGCACTTCGGCAATGTAATGGGAAAAGGTCTCGGCAAAGCCGGACAGCGGTCGCGCGATCACCCAAAACCGAGATTTGCCCCAGAATGGCATCAGGCTACAGACGATATCGCTGTTGGTGCCCTTCGGGATCACCGCATAAGCCTCGGTGAACATGGCCCGGTCCGTCAGGAGCTGGGTCTGCGGTGGCAGCCCGCCATGGGGCGCATAATAGGTGGGTTTTGTCATCACATCGCCTTCTTGAAATCTCTCGCCCCATCAAACCGCGCCGCTGCGCTCAGGCCAATCCTTATGATGCTCCCAAAAGCATGAAGGATTATAAGGCTGCATTTGAAAGCCCGCGGCATTGACCCGGCCCGCTTGCTGTCGCCAGAATGCACCCAGCCGCCTTTCCGGGAACCAGGACCACTCCGATGCCACAAAGCCTGCAAGACACCGCGCTGGAGCTGTTCCGCTGCGCCATTGACCGCGCCGATCCTGCCGCCGCCGTGCAGGCCCAACTTAGCGCACAGCCACTTGCCCCGCTTGCGCCCGGTGGCCGTCGTATCGTGATTGCGGTGGGCAAAGCCGCTGTTCCGATGATGCGTGCGGCGCTTGCCACCCTGGCCGATGCGCGGTCCGAGGCGCTCGTCATCACCAACCCCGAAAACCGCGCAGACGTGCCCGGGGCCGAGGTCATCGCCGGCGCGCATCCCGTCCCGGATCAGACCAGTGCGGAGGCGGGGGCGCGGGTGCTCGACCTGCTCGAAGACCTCGGCGCGCAGGATCACGTCCTGATGCTGATCTCCGGCGGGGGGTCCGCCCTGATGGTGGCCCCTGCCCCCGGCCTGACCCTCGCGGACAAGGCGCGTGTGAATGAGGTTCTGCTGGCCTCGGGCCTCGACATCAACCGGATGAACCTGATCCGCCAGTCCCTCTCGGACCTCAAAGGCGGCGGTCTCTGCCGCGCCGCCGCCCCGGCCCGCGTCACCGCTTTCATTCTGTCAGATGTCATTGGCGACGATCTGCGCGCCATTGCCTCTGGCCCCACGGTTGCCCCCTTGGGCAGCAGAGGTGACGCCCGCGCCTTGCTGCAGTCCGAGGGTCTCTGGAACCAGCTCCCCGCTGCGGTTCAGGCGCATCTCAACACCCCGGAGGACAGCGCCAAAACACCCCCCGCACAGAATGTCCTGATCGGCTCCAATCGTTTCAGCCTGGAGGCGATGCGCTACCGGGCCAAGGCTGCAGGCTGGCATGTCCCCGATCTGGTGGATGATCTCACCGGCGATGTGTCGGACGCCGCCCAGCGCATTCTCGATGTTGCAACATCCACCACCACAGACCGCCCCACCGCGTATCTATTTGGCGGTGAGACCACGGTGCGCCTGACTGGAACGGGGCGCGGCGGGCGCAATCAGGAACTTGCGCTGAGGATCGCGCAGGCCACAGATAGGCTTCCGGGCGAGTGGGTCTTTCTTTCAGGCGGCACTGATGGGCGCGACGGGCCCACGGATGCGGCCGGTGGCCTTGTCACGCCGCAAACATGGGGGGCGATCACCAACTCAGGTGCCGATCCGGCGGCGCTCTTGACGAATAACGACAGCTACGCCGCCCTCAACGCCGCAGATGCTTTGGTAACTGTTGGCGGCACCGGCACCAATGTCGCCGATGTGCAGATCCTGCTGATGCGGCCCACTGCCTAGAGATCGAGCCCGTTGAGCTTGCGCAACAGATCCAGCAGCGCCTCGTAATCCTCTGCGCCCATCTTCTCGCGCGTGCGCTCGATCAGGGCGAGGCTGGCATCGATGTTCTCCTCGATCACCTGCATGCCAGACCCGGTCAGGGTAATCACCTGCCGCCGCCGGTCGGTCTCGTCCCGCGCCCGATCAATCAGACCCTTTTCCTGCAGCTTTTGCAAAATCCGCGTCAGACTCGGCAACAACAGGCAGGCCTGATCGGCAATCTGCGTCGGGTCGATCGGGCCACTTTCCTGCACCACCCGCAACACGCGCCATTGTTGTTCGGTCAGATCCTGGCCGTTCAACAACTGTCGCACCGGCCCCATCACCCGTTCGCGCGCGCGCAACAAGGCAATAGGCAAAGATCGGTCGGTTCTGGGCAATGCATGTGTCATGCAGACCTGTATCGCCGCCAAACCCTGCCTTGGCAATCACTTATCAAAGTTAAGTATTTTTCGCCGCACCCGTTGACAGGGATGCCGCACAAACATAACATGTTAAGCAGTTTGGGAGGAGGACCCGAATGCCCCATATCACCTTGGACTACGCGCCCCGGCTGGCGCAGCTTATCGACATGCAAGGCCTGTGCGACCACATCCGCCGCGCCGCCATCGACACCGGTATTCTGCCCATGGCGGGTGTGCGAGTGCGCGCCTTTGCCGCCGACTATGTCAGCATCGCCGATGGCAACCCCGACCACATGTATCTTGATCTCTCGGTGCGCCTGCGCGGCGGTCGCCCGCTTGGGGCCCGCAAGGCCGCCACCCAACAGATCTTTGACGCCGCCCGCGCCTTTCTCGCGCCTGCGATGGAAACCCACCCCATCGCGCTGTCGCTGGAGATGCGCGACATCGACCCCGAGCTTTCCCCGAAATGCGGCACCATCCGCGACCATCTGAGCACAGGAGACCCCGCATGAGCGACCTCGCCTCCAACCTCGACAAACTCGCAGGTTTTCTTGAAAAACACCGGGCATCCGGCATCACCAACCTGATCAACGGCGAGGCCCGCCCCGCCGCCTCTGGCCAAACGTTTGAAACGACCTCGCCTGTCGACGAAAGCGTGATCTGCTCGGTTGCCCGCGGTGGGTCCGAGGACATAGATGCAGCCGCAAAGGCCGCCAAAGCCGCCTTCCCCGCGTGGCGCGACCTGCCAGCGACCGAACGCAAGGCGATCCTGCACCGCATCGCCGACGGCATTGTGGAGCGGGCCGAGGAAATTGCGCTCTGTGAATGCTGGGATACCGGTCAGGCGCTGCGCTTCATGTCCAAGGCCGCCCTGCGCGGTGCTGAGAATTTCCGTTTCTTTGCCGACCGTGCGCTCTCGGCCCGCGATGGCCAGATGCTGCCCTCGCCCACGCTGATGAACGTCACCACCCGCGTGCCCATCGGCCCCGTCGGTGTCATCACGCCGTGGAACACGCCCTTTATGCTCTCGACGTGGAAGATCGCGCCCGCCCTCGCCGCAGGCTGCACCGTGGTCCATAAACCGGCAGAGTTCTCGCCGCTCACCGCCCGCATCCTTGCCGAGATTGCCCATGACGCGGGCTTGCCTGCGGGGGTCTGGAACCTCGTCAATGGCTTGGGCGAAGAGGCCGGCAAGGCGCTCACCGAACATCCTGACATCAAGGCCATCGCCTTTGTCGGCGAGAGCAAAACCGGCTCGATGATCATGGCTCAAGGCGCGCCGACCCTGAAACGGGTGCATTTTGAACTTGGCGGCAAAAACCCGGTGGTGGTCTTTGACGACGCCGATCTGGACCGCGCGCTCGATGCCGCGATCTTCATGATCTATTCTCTGAACGGCGAACGCTGCACCTCTTCCTCGCGCCTGCTCATTCAGAACAGCATTGCCGAGGAATTTGAGACCAAACTGATCCAACGCGTAAACAGCATCAAGGTCGGCCACCCGCTTGATCCCAAAACCGAGGTCGGCCCCCTCATCCACAAGGTCCATTTCGACAAGGTGACCTCCTATTTCGACATCGCGCGGCAGGACGGCGCAACCGTCGCCGCAGGCGGCAGCCGCCACGGCGACACCGGCTGGTTTGTGACGCCCACGCTCTTCACCGGGGCCACCAATCAGATGACCATCGCCCGCGAGGAAATCTTCGGCCCGGTCCTCACCGCCATCCGCTTCACCGACGAGGAAGAGGCGCTGAACATCGCCAATGACACCCAATACGGCCTCACCGCCTATGTCTGGACCAACGATGTGACCCGCGCCATGCGCTTCACCAACCAGCTTGAGGCCGGGATGATTTGGGTGAATTCGGAAAACGTCCGCCACCTGCCCACGCCTTTTGGTGGTGTCAAAGCATCCGGCATCGGGCGCGACGGCGGCGACTGGAGCTTTGAGTTCTACATGGAACAAAAGCACATCGGCTTTGCCACCGGGCACCACAAGATTCCCCGCCTCGGCGCCTGAGGCCTTCAGATTCTCCCAAATATTCCGGGGAGCGCGAGGGGCAGAGCCCCTCGTATGTCGCCCTAACATTCGGCCTGTCCATTCGGAGGAGACCCGACATGCCCATTCCCGCAGCAAACCTCTATCCGCCCTTCAACATCACCCGCCTCAGCCATGTTGAATATGGCGTCACCGACCTTGCCGCCTCGCGCGCCTTCTACGTCGACATCCTCGGCTTGCAAGTGACCCACGAAGACCAGAGCCGCGTCTATCTGCGCGCGATGGAGGAACGCGGCCATCACTGCATCATCCTGCGCCAATCCGACACGGCGGGTGTCTCCTGCCTCGGCTTCAAACTTTTTGATACCCCCGAACTCGATAAGGCCGCCGCCTTCTTTGAGGGCAAGGGCCTGCCGGTGGAGTGGATCGAACGCCCCTTCATGGGGCCCAGCTTCCGCACCCGCGATCCATGGGGTGTGCCGCTGGAGTTTTACGTCAAGATGGATCGCCTGCCCCCGATCCATCAGCAGTACAGGCTCTATAATGGCGTCAAACCCCTGCGCATCGACCACTTCAACATGTTCTCGGCCAATGTCGACGAGGCCATCGCCTTTTATGGCGAGATGGGTTTTCGCGTCACTGAATATACCGAGGATGACGAGTCCGGCCGCGTCTGGGCGGCCTGGATGCACCGCAAAGGCGGCGTGCATGATGTGGCCTTCACCAATGGAACCGGCCCGCGTCTGCACCACACCGCCTTTTGGGTGCCAACCCCGCTCAACATCATCGACCTCCTCGATCTGATGTCGACCACCGGCTATGTCGCCAATATCGAACGCGGCCCCGGTCGCCACGGTATTTCCAACGCGTTTTTCCTTTATGTGCGCGACCCTGACGGCCACCGGATTGAGATTTATTGCTCGGACTATCAGACCTGCGACGCGGATCTGGAGCCGATCAAATGGTCCCTCACCGACCCGCAGCGCCAGACCCTCTGGGGCGCACCCGCACCGCGCAGTTGGTTCGAAGAAGGCTCGCTGTTTGACGGTGCAGAAATCCGCGAAAGTGACCTCAAAGCGCAGCCGATCATCGCGCCGTAACACACCAGAGGGCGGCGCCTGACCTTGGGGAGGCGTGAAGCGCCTTCCCGGGGGGAAGGTCAGGCGCTGTCCGTGCCTTCGGCACGAACAATGGAGCATTACATGAACTGGACCGATTTCGCATCCTGGGGCCGCAAGGTCGCCGATTGGGCGCAAGACTATCACCTCACCGTGGGCGAACGCCCGGTGCGCGCGCAGACCAAACCCGGCGATATGCTGAACGCCCTGCCCGAAACCCCGCCGGAACACGGCGAGGGCATGGAGGCGATCTTTGCCGATTTTGAGGAAAAGGTGATGCCCGGTATCACCCATTGGCAGCACCCGCGCTTCTTTGCCTATTTCGCCTCCAATGCCGCCGCGCCCTCGGTACTGGCGGAATTCCTGACCTCTGCCATCGCCCCGCAATGTATGCTCTGGCAGACCTCTCCGGCGGCGACCGAGATGGAGACGCGGATGATGGACTGGCTGCGCCAATCCCTTGGCTTGCCGAGCGAATTTCGCGGCGTCATTCAGGACAGCGCCTCCTCCGCCACCCTTGCCGCCGTCCTGACCATGCGGGAACGCGCGCTCAATTGGCAGGGCAATCAACAGGGGCTCGCGGGTCAGCCGACCTTGCGGATCTATTGCTCGGCAGAGGTGCACACGTCGGTGGACCGCGCCATCTGGGTTGCGGGCATCGGTCAGGCCAACCTCGTGCGCGTACCAATCAAAGGCGACTGGCGCGGCATGGACCCCGCCGCCCTTGACGCCGCCATTGAGGCCGACAAGGCCGCAGGCCTTCACCCCGCTGGGGTCATTCTCTGCGTCGGCGGTACCGGCACCGGCGCCACGGACCCCATCGCGGACTGCATCAAAGTGGCGCAAAACCACGGGCTTTACACCCATGTGGACGCGGCATGGGCGGGTTCCGCGATGATCTGCCCGGAGTTTCGCACCTATTGGCCGGGCATTGAGGGGGCGGACAGCATCGTCTTTAATCCGCATAAATGGCTCGGCGCGCAGTTTGATTGCTCGGCACATTTTCTGCGCAATGCAGACGATCTGGTGCGCACCCTCGCCATCAGCCCGGAATACCTCAAAACTCACGGCCACGACGGCATCATCAACTATTCGGAATGGTCTGTACCCTTGGGCCGCCGCTTCCGCGCGCTGAAGATCTGGTTCCTGATCCGCACCTACGGCATTGAAGGATTGCGACAACGTATCCGCAATCACGTTGCATGGTCGCGCCAACTTCACGACGCGCTTGCGCAAGAGCCGGATTTTGAAATCGTCACCCCGCCGATGTGGTCGCTCTGGACCTTCCGCTTTGCGCCTGATGGGGCCACGGACCTTGATGCGCTGAACCTTGAGCTGGTCAACAGGATCAACGACGACGGTCGCATTTACCTCACCCAGACCCGCGTTGATGGCGCGCTGGTGATCCGGTTTCAGGCGGGCGCGTTTGAAACAACCGAGGCTGACATCATGCGCGCCCATGATGTGATCACAGAACTTGCACGAGGACTGACCTGATGCGTTTTGCCACCTACACCGCCGCCACTGAAACCTTCTATGGCGTCATCACCGACGCAGGCGCAATCGCCCTCTCGCCAGAGTTCCCTGAGTGGCCCACCTTACGGGAGGTCATTGAAAACAAGGGCCTCCACACCCTCGCCCAAGCTGCGCAGGGGCGGGATGTGACCCATCCACTCGACCAGATCACCTATCAGATCCCGGTGCCCCGCCCGGAAAAGATCATCTGCGTCGGCGTCAACTTCCCCAATCGCAACGAAGAATATAAGGACGGACAAGACGCCCCGCCGAACATGTCGCTGTTTCCACGATTTGCGCGCAGCTTTACCGGGGCGGACCGTCCCCTGATCCGCCCGCCGGAGAGCCTGCAACTGGATTACGAGGGCGAGATCGCCATTGTCATCGGCAAGGGCGGGCGCCGCATCTCTGAGGCAGACGCATATGACCATATTGCCGCGATAACCCTCTGTAATGAAGGCACAATCCGCGACTGGGTGCGCCATGCCAAATTCAACGTGACGCAGGGCAAGAACTGGGACAGCTCCGGTGCCATCGGCCCGTGGCTGGTGCCCTTCACCGCGCCAGCGCAGCTTGATGACGTGCGGATCACCACCAAGGTCAATGGCGAGCTGCGCCAGGATGATCGCACCTCCCGGATGTTGTTCCCGATCCGCCGTCAGATCGCCTATATCTCCACCTTCACCACGCTGGTTCCGGGCGACATCATCGTCACCGGCACCCCTACCGGCGCAGGCGCACGGTTTGATCCGCCAAAGTTTCTCAAACCCGGCGACGTGATCGAGGTCGAGGGCGAAGGCATCGGCATTTTGCGCAACACCGTGGAGGATGAGGCATGACCCCGGATCAACACGCCGAGGCCGCCGCCCAGCTGCTGCGCGCCGAGGAGACAGGTCAGCAATGCGGGCTCTTGTCGCTCGCCTATCCGGGCATGACACTGGATGACGCCTATGCGGTGCAAAAGGCGCTGGTGGCGCAGAAACTGGCGCAAGGTCGCCGTAAAATCGGCTGGAAGATCGGCCTCACCAGCCGCGCCATGCAGCAGGCGCTGAATATCACCACGCCGGACTCGGGTGTGCTCCTCGATGATATGGTGTTTGAGAATGCCAGCACCGTGCCAGAGGGGCGTTTTATCCAACCCCGCGTCGAGGCCGAGATCGCCTTTGTGATGAAATCCCCGCTTGCGGGCCGCGATTGCACCCGCGATGACATCCTGAAAGCCACCGACTATGTGGCCCCGTCGCTGGAGATCCTCGACACCCGCATCCTGCGCGCCGATCCCGCCACGGGGCAGGCGCGGATCATCACCGACACCATCAGCGACAACGCCGCCAATGCGGGCATTGTGATGGGCGCAAACAGGCACGCGGTCGACGCCTTTGATCTGCGCCGCGTCGGTGCGATCCTGAAACGCGATGGCGTGGTGGAGGAAACCGGGCTGGGTGCAGGCGTGCTGGACGATCCGGTCACCTCCGTGTTGTGGTTGGCGCGGCGCATGGCGGACTATGGACAACAGATCGAGGCGGGCGATATCGTCCTGTCGGGATCGTTCATCCGCCCTGTTGAGTGCCCGCCCGGAACCCAGATACACGCCGATTTTGCCGCTTTCGGCACGGTCGAGATTTCATTTGAATAAAAGAGGTTAGACATGGCCGCGCCGAAAAACCACTTCAAACAGGCCCTCGCCGAGGGCCAGCGTCAGATCGGCTGCTGGTGCAGTTTCGGCGAGGCGATCACCACCGAATTGATGGGCACTGCGGGGTTTGACTGGCTGGTGATCGACGGCGAACATGCGCCCAATGACATCCGCTCGATCCGCGACCAGTTGCTGGCGCTCGCGACCTCCAGCGCCGAAGCGGTGGTGCGGGTGCCGATCGGCGAGACATGGATCATCAAACAGGTACTGGATGCCGGCGCGCAGACCGTGCTGGTGCCGATGGTGGAAACCGCGGATCAGGCCGCCGAACTGGTGCGCGCCTGTCGTTATCCGCCCGAGGGCACACGCGGTGTCGGCGCCGCCGGAGCGCGCGCCACCCGCTTTGGCGGCACGCCGGAGTATATTCAGACCGCAGACGCGCAGATCTGCCTGTTGTTGCAGGTGGAAAACCGCATCGGCATCGAGAACCTCGATGCCATCCTCGCGGTCGAGGGGGTCGACGGGATCTTTATCGGCCCGGCGGATCTGTCCACCGACATGGGCCATCAGGGCAACTCCGCCCATCCGGAGGTCCGCGCGGTGATCGCCGACGCCATCACAAGGATCAAGGCCGCGGGCAAGGCGCCCGGCATTCTTGGCGTTACCGAAGAGGCGACGCAGGCCTATGCAGACATGGGCGCGAAGTTCCTCGCGGTCGGGATCGATGTGGTCTTGCTGGCACAGAGCGCACGCGCGCTGGCATCAAGATGGTCAGCGCACGGCACCGACTGAAGCAAGGTCTCTGCCAATGCGAACAACCCGCCGTTCCGCTTGCCCAAGGGAACGGCGGGTTCGTTTCATCGGGCAGCGGCTTCAATGCATTTGAGGCAGACCGCCGAAACGTTTCTCCAGCTCCACGCGCGGGTGACCCAGCAAACCGAAGGTACAGATCTCCACCCGGCTTTGCAGATCCACCAGACGCAGACGCCCGGCACGCGGTTTCATGTCAAACCCCTTGCCGCGCAGCATCTCGCGCAGAGTCGGCCAGCTGTCCGCCTTGGTCATGGGCTCGCTGAGATTGGCCCGCAGAAGCATCATCGATTCCGAGTCCAGACGCGCCCGCGTGCTTGCACATCCCCACGCGGTCTGCCCGTAGGCGAGGTCCTCGTTTTCGGTGGTCCGATCATCATAACTCATGGTTCACCCTCCAATCCACTCTGGTTCAAGGGTACCTGTATGAGAGGCGAAATTGGGGCACTCTATTGGTTCCTTCGCGGCCCAAAGGTACAGTTTTCTATACTCTTGAAAGATCGCGCACCCCGCATGCGCTACCGCAGAACCTTGCCTTCGGGCCAATCCAAACGGGTATTGAGCGTGATGATCCGAACCGATCCGGGCTGCATCTCCAGGTCCCACGCAAGGATGCCGCGCTGTTTGTCGACGTTTTCTTCTGAGGGCGTGGGGCTGGCAGACCATGTGATTTCCAGATCCTCCTGTTCGCTGAACGGCACCAGATCAAGCACCCGCACCGGCCAGACCTGACCGGTGAGGTTTTCCACCTCGATCTCCGCCACGGTGTCGCGCTGGTTGCTGCGCGAAATCACGCCGCGCCCGCCTTCGCTCTGATCCAGAAGATCCCGTTTGATGCGCAAGCCATCAATGGGGCCAAAGCCCAGATCCCGCTCGGCCTCGGGGGGCAGCCCCTCGAAATACCCGGACCCGATCAACTCTCCGTCGACAAGAAAGCGGCTGTTGGCGCTGGCGAGCAACTCCTCGCCGCTGGTGTTCGCAACGCGCGCGATGCGAAACGCGGTGGGATCGCGGCGCGGCACCGCCCGGGCGGAGACCTCTGCGCTCAGGGTGACAGCCGGAAGATTTAGATAGGCCAATTCCGCCCCCGAGCGCAGGCTGACAGGCGCATCAAAGCTGTAAGAAACCCCCGCCTCGCTGGCGACGACACCAAGAGAGGCGCCACGGGTCTCGGCAGCACTCGGGGCCTCGATGAGGGGCTCGGCAAGGTTGCCCATTTCGCTCTCGAGGGCCATGTCGGCTGTGAACCGCTGCTTGGCCTGTTGTTCGTCCTCGATCCAGCGCCGATTGGGGCGCAAGTCATGCGGATTGATCCGCTGATCCGGGGTCGAGGTAGAGACCCGCAGTGCCACATCCACCCAGTCCTCGCCGGTGGCCTGCTGGATCATCACATCCCGGCGCAAGGTAACCTGCGGCCTCACCCCTGTTTCCAGATTGAACTCGTAAGACGGCCCCCATGACACCGCATCATTGGGGTAGCTGAGGCTGAGCGGCACCGTCACCTCCTCATCCGCCTCGACATCCAGTGCGAGGAACATCTGTTCTTCATCCTGCTGCGACAGCGCCTGAAGCTCTGCCTGTGCACGGGCCAGATCTGTTTCCAGATCCTTCATTTGGCGCTGAAACCCGCGCCCCTGCGCTTTGGCCCGCAAAATAGTCTCGCGCGCCTCGGCGGTTTCCTCGCGCACCGTGCTCACCAGCGCGCGAAGCTGATCGGGATCGGGCAGTGCCGCCCCCTCGCCCCGCTTAAGCGCATTGAGAAAGGCGATCGCCGCCTCTGCCCCTTCGGCCGCCAGTCGCGCCTCCTCCGAGGTCCGGCGCAGCGCGTCTATCTGGTCCTCGATTTCTGCCACGCGCGCCTCAGCCGCCCTTGCTCGGGCGTTGAAGCGTCTTCCAGGACCGGGAAGCTCTCACGCAGATAAAGCCCGATCCGGCGCACGCCGGGATGGCTGACCCGAAGGCTCTCGATCTCATCCACGAAAGGCATGCCGCTAATCACGATCCGGTGGCGGCCTGCGGGCAGCGTGACTTCGGCGGTACGGGTAATCAATGCCTCGCTGGGATAGACGGTCACCGCGCTGACGCGGCTGGTGGCGGAAAAGGTCTCCGCCAATGCGGTCGTGGACAGCAGGGCCGCAGCCCCAACAAGGACAGAAGAGAGAACAAAGCGCATCAAAATCACCAAGCTGACAATAGGATGCGGCGAGCGTCTTCTGCGCAGGACAAAAAAGCAAGAGGCGCCCCCGTGGGACGCCTCTCGATGATCGGATATTGGCCGATGGAAGGTAGTCACCGTCCGGCCGATAGGTCGGGCGCTGTCCTTCTTTCTAGCTGGCGATCAGCCCTTCTTCAGAACCTCACGGCCCAAGAGCTCGGCGATCTGTACCGCGTTCAGCGCGGCCCCTTTGCGCAGGTTGTCAGAGACACACCACAGGTTCAGACCGTTATCCAGCGTCGAGTCCTGACGGATACGGCTGATGAAGGTGGCAAAATCACCAACGCATTCTTTCGGCGTCACGTAGCCGCCGTCTTCGCGCTTGTCGATCACCATGATGCCCGGTGCCTCGCGCAGAATGTCGCGGGCCTCGTCTTCATCAAGGAAGTCCTCGGTTTCGATGTTGATCGCCTCAGAGTGGCCCACAAACACCGGCACGCGCACACAGGTCGCAGTCAGCTTGATCGACGGGTCGATGATCTTCTTGGTTTCCGCGACCATCTTCCACTCTTCCTTGGTGGAGCCATCGTCGAGGAAGACATCGATATGCGGGATCACGTTGAACGCGATGTCCTTAGGGTAGACCTTGCGCTCGTAATCATCGGTCGGGTTGTAATGCGCCTTGGTCTGATCCCAGAGCTCGTCAATGGCGTCCTTGCCGGAGCCGGAGACCGACTGATAGGTCGACACCACGACGCGTTTGATCTTGGCGCGGTCATGCAGCGGCTTCAGCGCCACAACCATCTGCGCGGTCGAGCAGTTGGGGTTGGCGATGATGTTTTTCTTGGAATAGCCGTGCACGGCCTCCGGGTTCACCTCGGGCACGATCAGCGGGATGTCCGGATCGTAGCGATAGAGCGACGAATTGTCGATCACGACGCAACCGGCCTCTGCAGCCTTGGGCGCGTATTTCTTGGTCGCGTCAGAGCCAATAGCAAACAGCGCCATGTCCCAGCCGGTGAAATCGAAGGTGTCGAGATCCTGGGTCTTCAATGTCTTGTCGCCGAATGTGACCTCAGTGCCCAGCGAGCGACGGGACGCCAGAACGGCAACCTCATCCACCGGGAACTGGCGCTCGGCCAGGATGTTCAGCATTTCACGGCCCACGTTGCCCGTGGCGCCGGCGACAACGACGCGATAACCCATGTTTGTTTCTCCAATATTGTCCGGCCTCATGACCGGCTCGCGGTGTGATATAGTTTCTGCGCCTGCATTGAAAGGCGCGATTCAGCAACAAACGCGTTCAAGGCGTGAATTGTTCCCCTGTTTCTGGCGAATTATCCGGTATCTTGACGCTCATCGCCGCAAGATTGGAAATACCACACGGATATGGTGCGTCCACAGCCTGTCACGGCTGCGCGAGTCCCCCTTGTCGCATGCCCCGGATGCTGCATCTATCACGCAGGCCCCCGCCGCGGGGATGCGCCGCCCGTATTGGAGACCGCCCCAAGATGATGATCGAGGATCCGTTCTACGCTCAGCTTCCAAAGGTGCGCACCTTTGCCAATCTGACCCGCGGGGATCGCTTTGCACCACTGCCTCACGACTGGGTCGTGGGGTGCTGCGACATCGTGGATTCGACAGGGCTGCTGGCGCAGGGGCACTACAAGACCGTCAATATGGTGGGGGCCTCCTCCATCGCTGCGCTGATGAATGCCTTTGACCACGCGCCGTTTCCCTTTGTGTTTGGCGGCGATGGCACCTCTTTTGCGCTGCCGCCGCAGTTCGCGGACGTTGCCCGGCAAGAGCTTGCCAAACTGCGCGCCTGGGTGGCGCAGGAATTTGCGGTCGAATTGCGCGCGGCGCTCTTGCCCGTAGCGGAGGTTCGTCGCGCCGGCCGTGACGTGCGGGTGGCCCGCTTTGCCGCGTCCGAGCATCTGGACTATGCAATGTTCGAGGGCGGCGGGTTGGCCTGGCTTGAAGAGCAAATGAAAGCGGGCCGTTTTGAAATCGCCCCGGCAGACCCGGTTCAATCCCCAGATCTGACAGGGCTGTCTTGCCGCTGGAACAGCGTGCCCGCGGTCCATGGCCAGATCCTGTCGCTGCTGGTTCTGCCCCATCCCGACGCCTCGGCAGAAGAGTTCGACGCATTGGTGACAGAAATCCTGTCCGAGGTCGCCGGATCGGAACGCGCAGGCCACCCGCTGCCGGAAACCGGGCCCGACATGCAGTTCCCGCCCCCCGGCTTGCGCGTGGAGGCGCGATTGTCGCGCCGCAATACACCTGCAATTTTCAGAACAGTCTCGCTGTTTTTCCAATCCGCCTTTGCGGCGCTGATGTTCCTGCGCAAACGCCCGACCGGCGGGTTTGATCCAACGCACTATCGCAACACGATCACCGCCAATGCAGATTTCCGCAAGTTTGATGACGGGTTGAAGATGACACTGGATTGCAGTGACGAGACCCGTATGGCACTCGAAGCACTGCTGATCCAGGCGCAGGCCAAGCGTATCGCCCGCTACGGGCTGCACGCGCAGGACGAGGCCCTTGTGACCTGCATCGTTCCCTCGCCCATGCAGGACGATCACATGCATTTCGTTGATGGCGCCTCAGGCGGCTATGCGCAAGCGGCCCAAATGCTGAAGGCGGCGAAGCAGACCTGACCTTCTGCAGCCGCAGCCCCCCCCGCCCGCGCCCGGGTCGGGGCTTTGCGCTGTCCGGAATCGGGGATATCCGGGGCCGTCAGCGGGTCGCTTGTCCTCTCAAACCGGGTGAAAGGTGCTCGATTTCGGGTCGTAGCACTCCAGCCCGCCTTCGCCGATGTCGGTCCAGAGCCCATGCAGGCTCAGCTCGCCGGACTTCACCGCGCTCTCGATAAACGGGAAGGTCATCAGGTTTTCAAGGCTGGCCACAACCGCCTGACGCTCAAACTGACGCGCCTGCTCCTGCTCATCCACGATGTCCTCCACCGCGGTAAAGCGCGGCTTCAGAATGTCCATCCAGCGCCCGACAAAGCTGGTCTTTTCCTCCAGCGCCGGTGCGTGCCCCTTGCACATGTCGATACAGCCCTGAACGCCACCACATTGCGAATGGCCCAGCACGATCAGATGCGCCACCTTCAGCACCGTCACCGCATATTCGACCGTGGCCGAGGTGCCGTGGTGGTCGCCATCGGGCGCATAGGGCGGCACCAGATTGGCAATATTGCGGTGGATGAAGAACTCGCCCTGATCCGCCCCGAAGATCGAGGTCACATGCACCCGGCTGTCACAGCAGGAAATCACCATGGCACGCGGGCGCTGGCCCTCCTTGGCCAGGCGGCGATACCAGCCCTGGTTCTCCTCGTAGGCGGTCGCTTTCCAGCCATGGTAACGGGTTACCAGATAGTTCGGCAGGGGCTTTGCATAGTCCATGTCATACACCTCGGATTATCGACTGTCGGGTGTGATAACCGCAATTCACACCAAATTCGAGAGATATACGTTTCGGATCGAAACCTTTTGACAACCAGTGCGGCGCAGATTGGGCCTATGCCGTGGGGGCATACCGAATACGGGGTGAATAGTGGTGGCTAACATACTTACAGTCAATCATAGGGAAAACGTCCACTTGGACCCGCAAAAGCTGACTGATCTTTATTCACAGCTTGGCGAGACAAGTGCCGAGGACGTCGTCTGCCGCGCCATCGAGGAACTTGCTGTGCGCCTGACGCATTGCGAGCGCCTGTGGCGCCAGAGCGACGTGGACAACCTGCGCAAGAGCGCGCGCTCGCTGATCGCGATCTCGGAACAGATCGGCATGATGGCCATGGCCAATATCGCACGCGATGTGACCAACGCCATTGATGCCGAAGATTCTCCGGCGGTGGCAGCAACGCTGTTCCGCCTGATCCGCGTTGGCGAAAGCTCGCTGACGGCGGTCTGGGAACAACACGACCTTTCGGTCTGACGGACTCGCCGCCAGCGCGGCGCATCCATGTGGGTTTTGAGTACGGCCCGGTTGGGCTTGCGGCGGCGGCTGCGACGGATACTCTGGTGGCAAGAGGTGATAGACCCAAGCCATACCAAGAGGACCTGTCCATGCAGCCCCATTTTGCCGTGCCCAATCTGGCCGTTCCAACCTTTGCCCCCGCCTCCGACGCGGGGCTTCCCCTGCACATCGTCACTGAACGCACACTGGACGCCTGGCTGGCGAAACAGGACGGCACCACTGCAGGCTGGGCGCGCTCCATGGGCTTTGCCGGCGCATGGGGCCAGGTTGTGGTGCTGCCGGGTGCAGATGGCACCATCCGCGGCGCATTGATCGGTGCAGGCACGCCCAAAACCCGCCAGCGCCAGCGATTCCTTTTGGCCGCAGCCGCTGCAAAACTGCCCGAAGGCACCTATGCGCTGGCCTCGGATCTGCCCGCGGATCTGTCGGCAGAGGTCGAATGCTTTGGCTGGTTGATGGCGCAATATGCCTTTGATCGCTATGCAAAAACCACCGGAGCCAAGGCCCGCCTGATCGCCCCCGACGGCGTTGATGCCGCTCGCGTGGAGGCGATGGCCGCAGGCGAAACCTTCACCCGCACGCTGATCAACACCCCCGCCGAGGACATGGGACCGGCAGAGTTGCAGCAGGCCGTCGAATCGCTGGCCGAGGTGCACGGAGCCACCGTGAGCACTGTGATCGGCGAGGATTTGCTGGCGCAGAACTTCCCGCTCATTCACACCGTGGGCCGCGCCGCGAACCGCGCGCCGCGCCTGATCGACATGCGCTGGGGCAACGAGGGGCCGACGCTGACGCTGGTGGGCAAGGGCGTGTGTTTCGACACCGGTGGTCTGAACCTCAAACCCGGTGCCAGCATGGCGCTTATGAAAAAAGACATGGGCGGCTCTGCAAATGTGCTGGGCTTGGCGCATATGATCATGGCGACCGGTCTCAGACTGCAATTGCGGGTGCTGATCCCGGCGGTCGAAAACGCCGTCTCTGGCCCTGCCTTCCGCCCCGGTGATATATTCACCTCCCGCAAGGGGCTGACGGTTGAGGTCAACAACACCGATGCCGAGGGCCGTCTGGTGCTGGCCGATGCGCTGGCGCTGGCTCAGGAAGACACTCCCGATCTGCTGATTTCCATGGCGACCCTGACCGGAGCGGCACGGGTGGCTGTCGGCGCAGACATTGCCCCGTTTTTTACCGACCGCGAGGGCGATGCGGTGACACTTGCAAGCAACGCACAGGACGCGGCAGATCCGGTCTGGCGGCTGCCGTTTCATGACCCCTACGAGGCGATGATCGAGCCCGGTATTGCCGATCTGGACAATGCCCCAGCGGGGGGATTTGCCGGGGCGATCACCGCCGCTTTGTTCCTGCGCCGCTTTGCCGGTGATGCGCGCTACATGCATTTCGACGTCTTTGGCTGGAGCCCCTCCAGCCTGCCCGCACGGCCCAAAGGCGGCGTTGGTCAAGGCACCCGCGCCTTGTTTCAGGCCCTACCAGAAATGCTGGGGCTGTCATGACCCGCACCCGCATCTCCCGCCCCGTTGCAGACCTGTGCAAAGCGCCGAATGGCGCGCGCGACCGGCAATTGCTGATGGGCGATCACGCCGAGATCCTGTCGCGTCAGGACGGCTGGTGCCACCTGCGCGCCGAAAAGGATGGCTACACGGGTTGGGTCGCCGAAGATCATCTGGCAGACCCGCTTGCCATGACCCATTGGGTCAGCGCTCCCGCCACCCATGCCTATACGCGCGCGGATCTGAAATCGCCGGAGCTGACCTCGCTCAGCCTTGGCAGTCAGCTGGCGGTTCGGGGCACAGAGGCGCGTTTTGCCCAAACAGATCAGGGGTTTGTGCCGCTGGTTCATCTGACCCCGCTGGACACGCGCGCGCCTGATCCGGTGGCAGTCGCCGAAACGCTCTTGGGTACGCCTTATCTTTGGGGGGGCAATAGCCGCTTTGGCATTGATTGTTCCGGTCTGGTGCAACTGTCCTGCCATGCCTGCGGTATCGACTGCCCCGGCGACAGCGGCCCGCAGGAGGCGTCTTTGGGCAGGCTTTTACCAGAAGGCAGCCCATATGAGCGGGGGGACCTCTTGTTCTGGAAGGGCCATGTGGGGTGGGTGCGCGACCCGCTGACGTTGCTGCATGCCAATGCCCATACAATGGCGGTCACGCTGGAGCCCCTTCAGGCCGCCATCACCCGCATTTTAGAACAGGGTGACGGGCCGGTAACGGCCCATAAACGCTTGGGCTGAACCGCCCTTAATGCATGGCTGGCGAAAACCTCGCAATTAAGAGACGGTCGGATCGCGCAAGCGATCCGATCCGGGCCGGGGCCGCGCGGGGCCAGAGGCCCCGCGCGGCCCCGGCCATCCCCCACAAAACCCGTGAACTGCGGCGCAACCGCCGTTTAATCCACTGCTATTCCACGGCGCGGATCAATTTGCGCTCCAGAACCCGAAGCACTGTTTTGAGATCATTGCCGCGTTTCAGGATCTGGCCATCCATCCCGACAACCGAATATTGCCCCTGCCGAGTGCGCAGCTTGGGGCGTTTCTCAATCCGATAAAGCGGGTTCTCAGCGGTGCGGCGAAATACGGAAAACACGGCCATTTCGCGCAGATGCGACAGGCCGTAGTCACGCCATTCCCCGGCGGCAACCATGCGACCATAAAGCGACATGATCACGGAGAGTTCGCTCCGGTGGAAAACGATCTGCTCAGGCGGTGGCGAAGGCGGGAAAGCCCCGGTGCTCTGTTGGTTCATCCTTCTAAGGTCCGCGCATTTGCGCTGCAAATCAAGCCTCTTCGCAGCTTTTGAGACCTGAGAGCCCCGCAAGTGCGCTGCCAAGGCCTAGCCGCTCCTCCAGGGCGCGGTGCCCCGGTGTGGTCACCTCCAGCCCACGTCCGCGCAGCGGACGCCGCAGCCATCCCGCCTCCAGCGCATGGGTCAAGATCTGCCGCCCCATGGGACCGGCGATATGCAAACGCCGCTCTGTCCAGTCCATACAGGGCCGTGCAAAGGGCGCGCGCGTAACACGGTCTGGCAGGCACACGCCCAACCCCGCCCAGATCTCGCCCGCAACAGGATGAAAGCCGCCGCCTTCTTCGCGCAGATGACCGCGCGCGATCAGCGCATCGGTCATCGCCACCGCAAGCGGTCCCGCGAGGTGATCATAACAGCTGCGCACCTGCGCCAGCCCACCTGCCTTGCGCCGCTGCGCCCGGTAAAGGCTGTCCATCGGCGCAATCGCCGCGAGCTGTTCCAGCGCCTGCGCGACCTCCGGTCCGGACAGGCGATGAAACACACAGCGCCCGCGTTTTTCTGCCACCACGAGACCCGCATCCTGCAACAGACGCAAATGCGCCGACGCGGTCTGCGGCGTGACCCCGGCGGCGCCGGCCAGTTCCTTATTGGTGAAGGAGCGCCCCTCCATCAGCTCGCAGAGCATCCGGGTGCGACTGGCATCCGCGATGGCCTGCCCGATGATATCAAAACGTGGTGTTGCCATGGGATCACCCTAGCGCTGCTGCAGGGAGTTGCCCACGACAAACACTTCGCCCAGCGCCGAAGTCTCAGCGCGCGGGATCGTTCCGTCAGACCCCGTAGCGGGCGAGGAACATGTCGACGGTGGCGTCCGCGACGCGGTGAATTTCAGCCTCCGCAACGCTGTCGCGCAGGTTAAAGATCATCCGCGGGAACAGATCGGTGCGCAGCAAGGCCGCCCATTGCTCGGTTGCCATATCGAAATCCTCGATCTGCAATTCGCCCCGTGCGGTGGCAGTGCGCAGATAAGATTTGAGCTTTTCGCGCTCGACCTGCGGGCCGCTGGCAAAGAACTCCCGCCCCAGATCGGGGAAGCGTTCGGTCTCGGCCACACAGATGCGATAGATCTTCTGGCCCACGTCAGACAGGATCACCGACAGGATATGGCGTGCCACCAGCGTCAGCACCTGACGCGGGCTGGAGCCTTCGGGAAAGTCCTGTTGCTGGGTGGCATGTCGGGCACATTCATTGCGCGCCACTTCCATAAACAACAAGCGTTTATCGGGGAAATAGCTATATAGGGTCGCCTTGGAAACACCGGCTTCGCGGGCAATATCGTCAACACTGGCGCCTTCAAACCCGTCAGCCAAAAAGACCTTGCGAGCCCCATCCAGCACCTGATCAAACTTCCGCCCCCTGCGCACGACAGCTGCGCTCTGGTTCGTCACTCTTTCCATCCTCCTCCCGCGCAACCGGGGCCGTCCCTTGCCCCCTTTGACTGCGCTAGCCCTAACGTCTGGCACTCCACCTGCCCAAAGGGCTTTTTCAAGCCCCTGTGGCGGACTGCAGTTTTTCAGCCATACCGTACCCGACAGCAGCAGGAAAGCGACAGTCGCGTGATCGCCCTGAAACCTGAAAGCAAAAACTCTTTTTCTTCTGGTCAACTCAGGTTACCAATTTCCGCGATGGCCGAGATTTTCTTTCGCACACTTCCGTTCTTTGCAATCATCGGCCTTGGCTATTGGGCAGGGCGCACCCGGTTTTTCACCGATGAGGCGACAGCCTATCTTACGAAATTCGTGTTCTTCTTTCCGCTCTCGGCGATGATCTTTCGCTTTGCCGCGAACCTGTCTGTTGCAGAGATTTTCGACCCCAATCTGATCATCGGCTATCTGGCGGGCACGCTTGGCGTCTATCTGGTGGCGACCGTGGTGGCGATGCTGCGGCGGCAGGATATATCGACCGCCGCGGTCGAGGCCCAATGCGCGGCGATCGGCAACGTGGGCTTTCTTGGCATCCCGATGATGGTGATCCTCTTTGGAGAGGGGGCTGTCGGACCGATGATGCTGGTGCTGGCGGTGGATCTGGTGGTGTTTTCCTCACTGATCGTGGTGCTGATCAACGCTCATCGCGGCGCGGGGCTGAGCCTTGCAACGCTGCGACTGGTGGGCGTGGGGCTGCTGAAAAACCCGATGATCCTGTCGATTGTGGCCGGTCTTGCATGGTCCGCAGGGCAGGTGCCGATCCCGACGCCGATGAATGATTTCCTGGCTATTTTGGGAGGGGCAGCCACCCCCGGTGCGCTGTTTGCGATTGGCGCATCACTGGCTTCCAAATCCGCGGAACGGGTGGAGGTCGCAGGCTGGCTGTCGTTTGCCAAACTGGTATTGCACCCCTTGGGCGTATCAGCGGGGGTGCTGTGGTTGATGCCGGTTACGCCCTTTTCTGCGGCGGCGGCGATTTCTGCGGCGTCGCTGCCGGTGGCGGGCAATGTTTATATGCTGGCGCAACACTATGGCGTTGCACCGCAACGGGCCTCGGCAGCGATCCTGATTTCGACCGTGGTGTCGATCATGACGGTGCCCTTTGTCATCGCTTGGGCGAATACGCTGTTATAACGCCACAGAGGACAGCCCCCGACCTCGGGTGGGGGTGAAGCCCCCTCCCTTGGGGGAGGTCGGGGCTGTCCGACCTATCGGCCGGACGCACTTTATCGCACATCGGAAAAGCGATCTTTAGCCAATTACAAGCTTCTCTGGCGCAAAAACGGGCCGAGGCGACGTGCCAGCACTGGATTAATTCGCCCTGCCCCGTTAGCGATGAGCCAACACCGAATTATGGAGGTCTCGATGGCAACTTCGATGGAAACCCTGGTCGAGAACCGGGCCTTTGGCGGCACACAGGGCGTCTACCGCCACGCCAGTTCAGCCGCCAACTGCGACATGACCTTTGGCCTGTTCCTGCCGGAAGACGCCAAGGACGGCCCGGTGCCGCTGCTGTGGTATCTTTCCGGCCTCACCTGCACCCATGAAAACGCCATGACAAAGGCCGGCGCGCAGGCGTGGTGCGCCGAGCAAGGCATCGCCATGGTGTTTCCCGATACCTCCCCACGCGGCGAAGGCGTCGCGAATGACGAGGCCTATGATCTGGGACAGGGTGCGGGATTTTACGTCAACGCCACCCAGGATCCATGGGCGCCGCATTTCCAGATGTGGGATTATGTGGCCGAAGAACTGCCCGCGCTCTTGGGCGAGCGGTTCAACCTCGACATGTCCCGTCAGGCCATCACCGGCCATTCCATGGGCGGTCACGGCGCGTTGACGCTGGCGATGAACCTGCCGGGGCGCTACCGGTCGGTGTCCGCCTTTGCGCCGATCTGCAACCCCACCAACAGCGACTGGGGCCGCAAACAGCTCAGCGCCTACCTCGGTGCGGATGAAAGCCTCTGGGCCAAACATGACGCGTCCCTCTTGATGCGCGATGTGGGCTTTGATGGCCCCGTTCTGATCGACACCGGCACGGCGGATCAATTTGGCGACTTGCTGAAAACCGAAGCGCTCGCCAGTGCCATCGCGGAACGCCGTCAGGAGGCCACCTTGCGGATGCAGAATGGCTATGACCACAGCTACTTCTTTGTCTCCACCTTCATGGAGGAGCATGTCTCCTTCCACGCAGACGCCCTCTACCGGGAGTAACACCATGACCGAGACCCCTTCCAAGTTCGACTATGACCTGATCGTCATCGGCTCCGGCCCCTCTGGCCGCACCGCCGCCATTCAGGCCGCCAAGCTCAAGCGCCGGGTGCTGGTGATTGACCGCAAGGATCGCCTGGGCGGGGTCTCTGTTCATACCGGCACGGTGCCCTCCAAGACCCTGCGGGAAACCGTGCTGAACCTCACCGGCTGGCGCGAGCGCAGTTTTTATGGTCGCGCCTACCGGGTGAAGGATCAGATCAAGGCCGAAGACCTGAAGGCGCGGCTGCATATGACGCTCGATCACGAGGTCGACGTGCTGGAACATCAGTTCAACCGCAACCACGTCGATATGCTGGCGGGCATGGCGCATTTCACCGGCCCAAATGAGGTCGAGGTGGAAGTCGAGGCGGGCGACACCACCCGTGTCACCGGCGAGAAATTCCTGATCGCCACCGGCACCCGCACCTATCGCCCCGATACCGTGCCCTTTAATGGCAAGACCGTGGTGGATGGTGACGAGTTTCTGGAAATGGCGGAAATCCCGCGCTCGCTGATCGTCGTGGGGGCAGGCGTCATTGGCGTGGAATATGCCACCATGTTTTCGGCGCTGGATGTGCGCGTCACCCTGATCGAGCCACGCGACAGCTTCCTTGATTTCATCGACCAGCGGCTGATCGAGGAATTCACCCACCAGATCCGCGAAAACGGCGTCGATCTGCGGCTTGGCTCTGCGATCGAGAGCATCGAGGATGAAGGCAGCCATATCGAGGTGACGCTGGAAAACGGCCGCCATGTGCGCGGCGAGATGCTGCTGTTTGCCGCCGGGCGCATGGGCAATACCGACCGGCTGAACCTCAAGGCCGTGGGGCTGGAGACCGATCATCGCGGCCGTCTCGAGGTGGAGCGCAAGACCTATCAGACCAAAGTGTCCCATATCTACGCCACCGGCGATGTGATCGGCCATCCGTCGCTGGCCTCCACCTCGCTGCAGCAGGGCCGCGTTGCGGCCTGTCATGCGATGGATGTGCCCACCGTGCCCGAGAGCCCGTGGTTCCCCTATGGCATCTACTCGGTGCCGGAAATGTCCACCTGTGGGATGTCCGAAGAAGAGCTGAAAGAGCGCGGCGTCCCGTATGAGGTCGGCATCGCGCGGTTTCGCGAAACCTCGCGCGGGCACATCATGGGGCTGGAGCACGGCATGCTGAAGATGCTGTTTTCGCTCAAGACCCGCCGGGTGCTGGGTGTGCAGATCGTCGGCGAAGGCGCGACTGAGCTTATTCACATCGCCCAGGCGGTGCTGAACCTCAAAGGTACGGTGGATTACTTCGTCCAGAACACCTTCAACTATCCGACGTTGGCCGAGGCCTATAAGATCGCCGGGCTTGATGCCTTCAACCGGATGCCAATCCCGGATGAATACAAGGACCTGCGCGCGCCCTCCAAGGCCAAGAAAGCCCCGGCAAAGAAGGCAGAGGCGACAAAAGACGCCCCCGCCAAAAAGGACAAGGCAGCAGAGTGAGCGCGCTATACATCGACGCCGATGCCTGCCCGGTCAAAGCCGAGGCCGAGCGGGTCGCCACCCGCCACAAATGGCGCATGTTTGTGGTCTCCAACGGGGGCCTCAGGCCCTCGCAAAACCCGCTGGTGGAAAACGTCATCGTCGATGCAGGCGCGGATGTGGCCGACATGTGGATCGCCGAACGCTGCGGGCCGGGCGATGTGGTGGTGACGGGAGACATCCCGCTGGCCGCCAAATGCATTGTGGCCGGCGCACGGGTGCTGCGCCACAATGGCGAGCGCTTTACCGAGGCCAATATCGGCCAGCAACTGGCGATGCGCGATCTGATGACCGATTTGCGTGCCGCCAACCCTTTGGGGATGCAGGGCGGCGGCAAAGGGTTCTCGAAGGCGGATCGGTCGCGGTTCCTCGACTCGCTGGAGCGGGAGATCCGGGCTGCAAAAAGGTAACCCGGCTCAGGCCAACGCCCCCGGCATCAGTCGCGGGACCGTCAATCCCGCAGCCGGGCTGCACTCTGCGCCTCAAGTGTCGCAGAGCATACGTTTCTCGGACATTCCGTCTACTTTCGCGCAGGACCAAGCGAAACGCGCACAACGGAGCGGGGATCGCGCAATTGCATGCGCGATCCTGTAAGCACTAGAAGTCGAGGTTTTCGACGCTCAGCGCGTTTTTCTGGATGAACTCGCGGCGCGGCTCCACGATGTCGCCCATCAGTTTGGTGAACAGATCATCCGCTTCGATCATGTCATCCACGCGCACCTGCAGCAGGGTCCGGGCATCCGGGTCCAGGGTGGTTTCCCACAGCTGATCCGGGTTCATCTCGCCCAGACCTTTGTAGCGCTGCAAGGTCAGCCCCTTCTCGCCTTCTTCCAGGATAGCCTTGAGCAGGTCGAGCGGGCCATAGATGGCCTGCTGGCGATCCTTGCGGTGCAGCACGGCAGGTGTGCCATAAATCTCTTGCAGGGATTTGGTGAAGCTGCCGGTCTTGCGCGCCTCACCGGATCGCAGCATCGGGCCGTCCAGAGTCCGCACCTCTTCCACACCGCGCAGGATACGCGCCAGGCGGATACCGTGATCCTGCGTGATCCGTCCCTGCCAGCCACGCTCGTATTCCAGCGCAATCAGGTCAAGGCGACTTGCCACCTTGTCAGCGACACCTTGCAGGTCGCTGTCCACCGCACCAGGGACAAACGCCCCCGCGATCGCGGCCTGTTCGAGAATATGGCGCGGATAATGGGTCGGGAACGCATCCAACAGACGCTTCAGACGGCGCGCCTCGTCCACCACACGGGTGAGATCCTGACCAGCGATTTCAGAACCGTCGCCGAGACGCAGGATCGCACCATCAACCCCCTGGCTGATGAGGTAATCCTCCATCGCGGCCTGATCCTTCAGATAGACCTCGGACTTGCCGCGGCTCACCTTGTAGAGCGGTGGCTGCGCGATGTAGAGATACCCGCCTTCGATCAGCTCCGGCATCTGGCGGTAGAAGAACGTCAACAGCAGCGTCCGGATGTGCGCGCCATCGACGTCCGCGTCGGTCATGATGACGATCTTGTGGTAACGCAGCTTTTCGATATTGAATTCATCGCGACCGATACCGGTGCCAAGCGCCATTACCAAGTTGCCGATCTCCTGACTGGAGAGCATCCGGTCAAACCGGGCGCGCTCCACGTTCAGGATCTTGCCTTTCAAGGGCAGAATAGCCTGGGTCTGACGGTCACGTCCGGTTTGCGCAGAGCCACCCGCAGAGTCCCCCTCGACGAGGAAGACTTCGGTCTTCGAGGGGTCTTTCTCGGAACAATCCTTGAGCTTGCCGGCGAGGAAGTTCACGTCCATCGCAGTTTTGCGGCGGGTGAGTTCACGCGCTTTGCGAGCAGCTTCGCGGGCCAGGGCGGCCTCGATGATCTTGCCGACCACCTGTTTGGCGACATTGGGGTTTTCTTCGAACCATTCCGCGAGCTTTTCGCCCATCAGGCTCTCGACCACCGGGCGCACCTCGGAGGACACAAGCTTGTCCTTGGTCTGAGAGGAGAATTTCGGATCCGGCACTTTCACCGACAGCACGCAGGTCAGACCTTCGCGGGCATCATCGCCGGTGAAGGAGACCTTTTCCTTTTTGGCGATGCCAGAGGATTGCGCATAGCTGTTGATGGTCCGGGTCAGCGCCCCCCGAAAACCCGCCACATGGGTGCCGCCATCGCGCTGGGGGATGTTGTTGGTAAAGGGCAGCACGGTCTCGTGGTAGCTGTCGTTCCACCACATGGCGATCTCGACACCGATGTCGTCCTTTTCGCCCTTGATGTAGATCGGCGCGTCCATCACCGGGGTCTTGGAGCGGTCGAGGTATTTGACAAACTCGTTGACGCCACCCTCGTAGAACAGCTCGCTCTCGAGCCGCTCAGCCGGGCGTTCATCCGCCACGACAATACGCACGCCAGAGTTCAGGAACGCGAGTTCCCGCAGGCGTTTTTCCAGCGTCTCGAAAGAGTATTCGAGGTTGGAGAAGGTGTCGGTCGACGCAAGGAAGCGCACCTCGGTGCCGGTGCGATCACCGCAGTCGCCCACAACGGTCAGATGTTTCACGGTATCACCGCGCTCAAAGCGGGCAACGTGTTCCTTGCCATTGCGCCAGATGCGCAGCTCCAGCCAATCAGAGAGCGCGTTCACAACCGAAACACCAACGCCGTGCAGACCACCGGACACCTTGTAGGAGTTGCTGTCGAACTTCCCGCCCGCGTGCAGCTGGGTCATGATGACCTCGGCCGCGGAAACGCCCTCTTCGGCGTGAATATCGACAGGGATACCGCGGCCATTGTCGCTTACAGAGACGCTGGAATCGGCGTGGATCGTGACCGTGACGCGGTCCGCATGCCCGGCCAGTGCCTCGTCGATACCGTTGTCCACCACCTCATAGACCATATGGTGCAGACCGGAGCCGTCGTCGGTGTCGCCGATGTACATTCCGGGCCGTTTGCGCACGGCCTCCAACCCCTTGAGAACCTTGATGGAATCTGCGCCATATTCTGCCGGAGTTTGCTCGTTTTCGGACATTCACGCCTTCCTATTCTTAACTGTCGATTTTATACGCGTTCCAGGGCGGGATGTCACGCGCAAGCCCCCTTTTTTCTTAGGGAATCATGCGGCTCGCTCTCCCAGTCTTGAAGCTTTCTGACACCAGGCCGCCACGGTCGAAGCGACCGGGTGCGAAGCGGGCGCAAAAGACGTGAAACGGGTGGGCCGGACCCCCACAAACCCGAGTATCTGGCGCGACAGGATCTTCTTGACCGCGTTGCTGTAAAACAGCCGCAGGAACACCGCGGGCGTGTCGGAGGTCAGCAGGACCCGGGCCGTCTTCCCCGTCAGCATCGGCGCCGGCAAACCCAGCATCGAGGTGTTGCGCGTGTCAAAGGTGCGGCCCGGCAGCAAGGCCCGGTCAAACACGCCCTTGAGCTTTGCCGGAAGCGCGCCCCACCACAGCGGCGTCGTGAGCACCACATGTTCGGCCCACTCCAGATCCGTCAGGAAAGCCTCCAGATCTGGTTCGAGGGGTTTGTAGTTATGGTATCCGCCAATGCCATAATCCATGTCGAATTCCATGGCAGAGAGGTCATGGTAGCGCACATCGTGGCCAGCGCCCTTCGCGGCATCGCGATAGGCTTCTGCCAGTGTCTTGTTGAGGGATTCTTTGCCAGGGTGGCCGTTCAGTATGATGATCTTTCGTGTGGACATGAGGTCCTCCGCATTGCTAAATGTGACTTCGGTCATTTTATTGACTGAAAATTCGACCACGGTCAATTTAATAATTGACCGTGGTCACAATATTTAGCCGGGGGAGCATCACACATGTCACGCGCGCCGCAGAAACGTCGTTTGGAAACAAGGGCGAAGCTACTGTCCGTTGCGGAAGACATTATCAACGCCAACGGTGTCTCCGCGTTGCGGGTCGAGGATGTTGTCGCTGGTGCCGGGGTCGCCAAGGGGACGTTCTTTTCCCATTTCGGCGACAAGGACGGGCTGCTGGCGGTGATTCTGGGGGCCCGCGTGATGCAACACATCGAGACCATGGAAGCCGCGCCAGAGCCCCGGACGCCACAAGAGATCGCGCACCGTCTTGCGCCGTTGTTGGATTTCATTGCCCAGGACAGAATGATCTTCGATCTGTTGCTGCGCTACTCCGGCACCACTGGAGCCGAGGTGGACGAGGTGGTCACGCAGGGTTTTATGCGCCAGATCGCCCTGTTTGCAGGCTGGATTGCCCGGATGCAGGCCGCCGGCACCCTGCCCGCCCACTCCAGTCCGGAGATACTGGCCGAAGGCATCCAGGCCTTTTTGAACCACGTGCTTGCAACGGGGTTCTGCATGGAACATGGCGACATGCCCCCCCCTGCCGAAGCGCTTGTGCCCTATCTGGAGCAGTGGCTGCTCAGGTAAAGGGAATGATGCAGGCAAACGCGATCAACAGGTAGCCAGCCCCTAGGTTCATGCGCCTCAGTGCGGTGGGGGACGACAACAGCAGCCGCACACGGCTGACACAGCCAGCCAAGATGACATTCCCGATCAACGGCACCGCCATCGACACCGCGACAATCGCCGCGATGTCCTGTGCTGTTGTCGCGGTCAGATCAAAGAACCCCGGCAAGATCCCCATGTAGAACAGCGCCGCTTTCGGGTTGCCCAGAATAACGATGACCCCGGCGACAAACCCCGCCCAGCGCCCCGGTCTGGTCAACTGGCGATTGGCGGCAATCGGCTGCCCTGCGCTGCGGATCGTACTGATCCCCATCACGAGGAACATCACCACCGCCACCCCTTTCAAAACCACCGCGATCAGTTCTGACGCCGCAGAGATGGAACTGACCCCGACAACCGCAATCAGCGGCCAGAAGACGTCGCCAACCGCGACGCCGAATGCCAGCGGCCAGCCCGCGTGAAACCCGCCCGCCATGGAGCGCGCCACCAGTGCAAGCCAGACCGGCCCCGGCGTCAGGAACAGAACAAATACAGCGCTGGCATATATGGCGAGATCCCAGATGGTCAGCGTCATTCCTGAATCACTTCGCTTGTCCCATCCTGATCGGTGACCTTCAGATGCTGTGCCCGTTGACCCAGTTCCTGAAACAGTTCCGGACCGGTTCCCGTCATCCAGGCCTGCGTGCCAAGCGCGCAAATCTCGTCATAGAGTGCGGCGCGACGCCCCGCATCCAGATGCGCTGCCACCTCATCCAGCAGGAGGATCGGTGCAGCCCCTTCCTCGGCTAGCAACGCCCGTGCATTGGCAAGGATCAGCGACACCAGAAGCGCCTTTTGCTCACCTGTAGAGCAGTCCTTTGCGGGCAGACCCTTGGCCGCATAGGCCCCCATCAGGTCACTGCGATGCGGCCCCACCAACGTCCGCCCGACTGACAAGTCCCGCATGCGCCCTGCATCCAGCGCGGCACGCAACGCATCGGCGCTCGCGGGCATCTCACCCTCGGCCTGGATCAGCTTTAAATCGGCCACCGGAAAAGCGGTTTCCGCCTCTGCCTGCGCCGCGACCAACCGGTCTACCGCATCGACGCGGGCCTGATGGATGCGAAACCCGGCCTCCGCCATCTGCCCTTCCAGCACGCGGTACCATGCAGCATCGCGCACATTGTCCTTGAGCAGGCGATTGCGTTCGCGCATGGCCTTCTCATAGGTCAGCGTCGCCTCGGCATGGTCAGGGTCAAAACTGAGCGCAATCCGATCCAGGAACCGCCGCCGGCCCTCGGCGCCCTCAATCCACAGACGATCCATCGCCGGAATCAACCAGACCACGCGCGCGATGCGCCCCAAGGCGACCTGACTGGCGGCTTTGTTGTCGATCTTCACCTGACGGGCATTGCCCGCCTCCGAGGAGGTCTCGACCTCAACGGCCTGGCCGCGGGCCTGTAGCACCCCCTTCAGCTTCCAGCCCAGAGCTTCGGGTTGGCGCGCCATATCCGCAGCCGACGCCCGCCGCATTCCGCGTCCCGGCGAAAACAGCGACACCGCTTCAAGGATATTGGTCTTGCCCGCACCATTGTCGCCGTGGATCGCAACAGGGCGCGCATCCAAATGCAAATCCGCCCGCAGATGCGAGCGGAAATGAGACATGAACAGGGACGTCAGTGCCAGCACGGGCCTTCATCTTTTCCAAAATACCTCCGCCGGAGGCCGGGCCGTCAGGCCCGTTCCAACCGATGCGTCAGACGCGCATCGGCATGACCACATAGACTGCGCTCTCGTCGCTGCCTTCGCGCATCAATGTCGGATCGCCAGAGGAGTTGAACATGAACACGGCGTTTTCGCGGTCCACCTGATTGGCGATCTCAAGGAGGTACTTAGCGTTAAAACCAATCTCCAGCCGCTCGTCGCTATAAGCTACAGCAAGCTCTTCTTCTGCGGCACCGCTATCGGGGGCGTTCACCGACAGGACCAGGCGGTCCTCGTCCAGCTGCAGCTTCACCGCGCGGGAGCGTTCCGAAGACACCGTCGCAACCCGATCCACCGCCTTGGCGAACTCGCTCGCATCAACTTCGAGACGGCGGGTGTTGCCGACCGGAATAACGCGAGTGTAGTCGGGGAATGTGCCGTCGATGACCTTCGAGGTCAGGGTAATGTTCGGCGTCGCAAAGCGCACCTTGGTTTCGGAGACGGACACAGCGATATCCATCTCGTCATCATCCAGAAGCTTGCGCAGCTCGCCCACGGTCTTGCGCGGCACGATGACGCCGGGCATATCCTCTGCCCCCATCGGCAGGTCCGCATCAATGCGCGCCAGACGGTGTCCATCGGTCGCCACACAGCGCAGAGCCTTACCACCGCTCTCGCCTGTGGCCACATGCATGTAGACACCGTTCAGGTAATACCGCGTCTCCTCGGTGGAAATCGCGAACTTCGACTTGTCAAACAAGCGTCGCAGCATCGCTGCGTTGGCGGTGAAGTTGGAGTGATACTCCGACGTGGCCATCACCGGGAAATCCTCGCGCGGCAGCGTCGCCAGCGAGAAGTTCGACCGGCCGGCCTCTACCGTCAGGCGACCAGTGGCCGCATCCGCAGTCAGGGTGACCAATGCGCCATCCGGCAGCTTGCGCACAATTTCATGCAGGGTGGTGGCTGCGACGGTGGTGGCTCCGGCACGCTCCACCTGTGCGGGCGCCTTGTCGACCACCTCGATATCGAGGTCGGTGGCGCGGAACATCACATCGCTGCCCTCGGCCTCGATAAGAACATTTGCGAGGATCGGAATGGTGTTGCGGCGCTCAACCACCGACTGCGCCTGCGCCACAGCCTTCAGAAGCGTTGCGCGTTCAATGCTGATCTTCATTTCCCTCTATCCTCTTCGGCTGGCAGTCTTTGGAAACATGTGGTTCGAGCGGAGCGGCAGATTAACGCCCTGACCCTTCAACACAAGGTTTTTATTGATTTCTCCAAGGGATTGCGGCGGGGGTCAAGAGCAGAGAGCCACGCCACCACCGAAAGTCGTAAATCCCCTTGGGGATGCGTCTGATTTGCCGCGTCCCAAACAAAGACGGCCCCGGTGGGCATTCCGGGGCCGTGATCTCCTGACAGGCAAAGTTGAGGCGCAGCCTGTCGATATATGGCGACCTTACGCCTCGAGCGCGCGCCGCAGCATTTCGACGTCTTCGGCGATCTGCCCGTCGATGGTCTTCAGCTCTTCGATGCGACGCACCCCGTGCATCACGGTGGTATGGTCACGCCCTCCGAACCGACGGCCGATTTCCGGCAGCGAGCGACTGGTCAGCTGCTTGCACAGATACATCGCCACCTGACGCGGCCGCGCGTAAGACCGCAGACGCTTGGGTCCGATGATGTCGGACATGCGGATGTTGTAATACTCCGAGACCTTGCGCTGGATTTCCTCCACCGTGATCTTGCGCTCGGAGGCACGCAACACATCCGCCAGACAATCCTGGGTCAGATCCATGTCGATCTCGCGCCCCACGAGCGAGGCAAAAGCGAACAATCGGGTCAGCGCGCCTTCAAGCACCCGCACATTGGTCGAGATGCGATGCGCAAGCAGCTCCAGCACACCATCGGCGATTTTCAGATCCGGGTAGTTCTTGCGGTTCTGCTGCACTTTGGTCTGAAGAATGCCCAGACGCAGCTCATAATCGGTGGGATGCAGATCCACCACCAGGCCGCATTGCAGGCGGGATTTCACACGATCCTCAAGATCCTTGATCTCGCCGGGGGCGCGATCCGCGGAAATGATGATCTGCTTGTTCTGATCCACCAGCGCATTGAAGGTGTGGAAGAACTCTTCTTGGGTGGAATCCTTGCCGGCGATGAACTGAACGTCATCCACCATCAGCACGTCCACGGAACGGAACAGGTGTTTGAAGTCCATCATCTTGCGCTCGCGCAGGGCCTGCACAAAGCGATACATGAACTGCTCTGCCGACAGGTAGAGAACGTTCAGGTCCGGATTGCGCTCTTTCAGCTCCCAGGCGATCGCATGCATCAGGTGCGTTTTACCAAGACCCACGCCGCCATAGAGCACCAGCGGATTGAAGGTCACGGGTCCGCCCTCGGCAACGCGGCGCGCGGCCGCATGGGCAAGCTCGTTGGGCTTGCCGACGACAAAGCTGTCGAACGTGAAGCGCGGATCCAGAGGCGCGGCTTGCAGGTCTTCCAGGGGCGATTTCACAGCGACAGCCCCCTCCTGCGACCCACCTTGGTCCACCACCGGCGCAGACACGGGCGCTGGCGCTTCAATGGCTTCGGTTACGGACGGTTGCACCGGCCGAGTCGGAGAATTGGCAGCGACCTTGAACGCGAGGCGCTGAACGGGTTCACCCGACATGTTGAATTCATGCAGGATCAAATCCGCAAAGTTCTGGCTGACATAGTTGCCCATGAAGTTCGTGGGCACGTGAAAGGTGGCAACCCCACCGTCAACCTGATCCAGCTCAAGCGGCTCAATCCATGTTGTAAAGTTGTTCTGCCCGACCGTCTTTAGCAAACGTTTTCTTAGTAGACCCCATGTGTCCTCTGTCATGCTGCGCCTCACGCATCCTGTGTTATGGCCGGATTTTCGGCCTATCGTTTCGTCCCAGTCTGACTGTTCCCTTCAGAACAATCCGGTGGCGATCGGGCACAGAAAGAACGCCGCCAGCCTGCAAGCAAACTGGCCTTCACGTGTTTCGAAAACCGAAAACAACGTTGTAAAACGCGCGGCAACACACAAAAGTCCGCGACGAAAAAACGCTCGCCCTTTATTCGCTGTGATGGGACAGATGCCAAAAGCACGGTATCGGCCAAAGACGCCGATAGAATACCGTTGCCAGTGCCACGCGCAGCGCGCGGATCACCGGCCATAACAACCCTAATGCCCGTTAGGATTGTTGCGAGCAGCCTGTCCCCCCAGCGAATGAATCGCTGGAACAGTGGTAGCAATTTCCGGCGTGGAGCGGCAACGAAACTATGATGTTGACTCGGGCTTCCCCGGCAAAGAATCTCTGCGACTCGACGGAAGTGACCGAAATCCTTCAAACAAAAAAGCACCGCCTCTGGCGGTGCTTTTTATGTTGAAATCCGGATAGAGCTCGCTAGCGCTGTGCCCCCGGAATCGCCTGTCACAAAGCCTGCTGTGGCTTATGCCAGCGCCTTCACACGCGCGGACAGACGGGAGATTTTACGGGACGCCGTGTTCTTGTGGTACACCCCTTTGGTGACACCGCGCATCAGCTCGGGCTGCGCCGCGCGCAGAGCTGCGGTTGCGGCTTCCTTGTCGCCGGATGCGATGGCTTCTTCGACTTTACGCAGGTAGGTGCGGATGCGCGAACGACGAGCTTTGTTGATGGCAAAGCGCTTTTCGTTCTGACGTGCGCGCTTCTTGGCCTGAGGAGTATTTGCCATGATATGGTGACCTTATGTTCGGGTTCATTGTATTCAAGTATGGCGAATGCCAGCCGAACCCGGATCGGATCACCGGTCGTGATTCTAGCCTGAGCGGGCTGCACGCGCATGTATGACGGCGGTCGATACTGGATTCGCGCACAAAGCGCAAGCCACCATTGCCCCAGGACCCGACAACCGCCACCCCTCAACAAAAAAGCGGGCCCAAAGCCCGCTTTCCCGATGCGCCAGACGTGACGCGAATTGATGTGGTCACAGCAAACGCAGCGACGCGCAGCTGGCCGCGTGTTACTTGTCGCGGAATTGCGCTTCGCGCTTTTCAAGGAACGCCGACATGCCTTCTTTCTGATCTTCAGTTGCAAACATGGAATGAAAGACCCGGCGTTCAAACAGCATGCCCTCGCTCAAGGGCAGCTCATAGGCGCGATTGACCGACTCCTTGACCCCCATCGACGTCAGAACCGATTTCTCTGCGATCTTCTGGGCCGCGCCCATCGCCTCGTCCATCAGCTTTTTCGCCGGCACCACGCGCGAGACCAGACCGGCGCGCTCTGCCTCTTCGGCAGTCATGAAACGACCCGTCAGGTTCATGTCCATGGACTTCGACTTGCCGACAAACCGCGTCAGACGCTGGGTGCCGCCCATACCGGCCACAACACCAAGGTTGATTTCCGGCTGACCGAACTTGGCGGTGTCGGCCGCGATGATGAAGTCGCACATCATTGCCACTTCGCACCCGCCGCCAAGCGCATAGCCAGAGACCGCCGCAATAATCGGTTTGCGCACCGCCGAGATCCGGTCATTTGCATCGGCAAAGAGGTTGGTGGTGAAGACGTCCACAAAGCTCATCTCCGACATCTCCTTGATGTCGGCGCCGGCAGCAAACGCCTTTTCCGAGCCGGTCAGCACGATACAGCGCACCTTGTCGCTGGCGTCCGCTTCTTCCAAAGCGGCACACAACTCGCCCAGAAGGACAGAATTGAGCGCGTTCAACGCTTCAGGCCGGTTCATCTTGATGAGGCAGACGTGGTCCTGAGTATCGACGTTGATCGTCTCATAGGCCATGGCAATTCGCTTTCGGTTGTTGCTCCTGAACCATCAGTCCTTATCACGGCGGTTCGCTCTTTCAAGCTATCTTTGGCACTTGCCACAGTAGAAGGACGACCGCCCCGACTGGGTGATTCTGCTTACGATACCGCCACACTCGGCACGGCGACAGGGGTGGCCCTCGCGCCCGTAAACATCAAAGGTATGCTGAAAATATCCAAGCTCTCCATTGGCTTGGCGAAAATCCTTCAGCGAGGATCCCCCCGCCGCGATGGCATCCTGCAAGACCTCGCGGATGATCGGGACCAGGGTTGCGACGCGCGCGGCGCTGATCCGGCCCGTTTCGCGACGTGGCGAAATTCCGGCACGGAACAAGGCTTCGCAGACGTATATATTCCCAAGACCTGCGATGATTCCCTGATCGAGCAGCGCTGATTTCACCGGCGTCCGGCGCCCTTTGAACGCAGCAATCAGGTGCTGCTCGTGAAAATCGTTGCCCAGCGGTTCCGGCCCCAATACCGCGAGCAGCTTGTGCGTCTCCGCCGTTGCGGTCTCCAGCAGGTCCATCGCGCCGAAGCGGCGCGGATCGTTGAAGGTAACACGGGCGCCGTTGTCCATGTGGAACACCACATGGTCGTGTTTCTCCTGCGCTGGGTGGTCGTGCACGAATTGCCCCAGGGGATCGCCCGAAACGGTCATCCGCCCGGACATGCCGAGATGGATCAAAAGCGTCTCGCCGCTATCAAGATCCGCAAGGATGTACTTTGACCGCCGCCGCATCGACATGACACGCCGCCCCGACAGACGCTCCGCCATCCGGTCCGGGAACGGCCAGCGCAGATCGGGGCGGTTCACATCCGCGCGCGCGATCACGGCGCCTTCCATCGAAGGGCGCAGGCCGCGCATCACCGTCTCGACCTCGGGCAATTCAGGCATTAGAGGACTCCCCTGACAGAAGGGCGCATTGTGCCGCCCCGTGAGCGCTCTATAACAAGGGCGAAACTGCGAGGACGACAAGGCCCATGACCGAGAAATCTGACAGCACCACCCATTTCGGCTTTCAATCCGTGCCGGAGCACGAAAAGGCAGGCCGGGTGCAGGGGGTCTTCAACTCCGTCGCCTCGAAATACGACATCATGAACGATGTGATGAGCGTCGGTATCCACCGGATCTGGAAGGATGCGATGATGGACTGGCTGGCCCCGCGCCCCGGTCAACGCCTGCTGGATGTGGCGGGTGGCACCGGCGATATTTCGTTTCGCTTTCTGAAACGCGCGGGCTACGGACACTCCACCGTGCTCGACCTCACCCGGCCGATGCTGGAAGAGGGGCGCAAGCGGGCCGAGGCCGCGCAGATGGCCGACAGTCTGGATTGGGTCACCGGCGACGCCATGGCGCTGCCGTTCAAGGACAACACATTCGACGTCTACACCATTTCTTTCGGCATCCGGAATGTGACCCGCCCGCAAGAGGCTCTGAACGAAGCCTTCCGCGTGCTGAAACCCGGTGGCCGCCTGATGGTGCTGGAGTTCAGCCAGCTGCCGAACGACGGGATGCAAAAGCTCTATGATCTTTATAGTTTCAACGTCATTCCCCGTATGGGTCAGGTGATCGCCGGCGATTACGACAGCTATCAGTATCTGGTGGAATCGATCCGCAACTTCCCGGACCAGGACACGTTCCTCGGGATGGTGAAACAGGCTGGATTTGAAAACGCCAAATACCGAAACCTGTCGATGGGCATTGCCGCTCTGCATTCGGGCTGGAAGATCTGATCGATGCGCGGACCTCACAACATCATTCGCCTGATCCGAACAGGCGCCACCTTCGTGCGGACCGGAGCCATGAATGTGGTGCTTGATGCCTTTGACGCGCCTGCGCCCCTGCGCATGGTGGCCTATACCCTCGGCTGGCCGTTCCAGTGGCTTGGCTACAAGGGCGACCCATCCATGCCGCCGGCAACCCGCGCGATCACCGCATTGGGACCTGCCTACATAAAATTCGGTCAGGTGCTCTCAACCCGCCCCGACGTGGTGGGCGAGGATATGGCGCGGCAGTTGCGCGTCTTGCAGGACAAGCTGCCTCCGTTCCCCCGCGAAGTCGCCATGGATGAGGTCGCCAAGGAACTGGGCCAATCCGTGGACGAGATTTTCTCGGAGTTTTCCGAGCCGATCGCCGCTGCCTCCATTGCGCAGGTCCATCATGCCAAGCTTGCTGAAACCGGCCAGGACGTCGCCGTCAAGGTGCTCCGCCCGGGTGTCGAACGCGCCTTTCGCAAGGACGTGGACGCCTTCTATTTCGCCGCCCGCATCGCAGAACTGTTCGCACCCGGCGCCAAACGCCTGCGCCCCATGGATGTCATCACCCATTTTGATGGCGTTGTCCGTGGCGAATTGGACCTGCGCCTTGAAAGTGCGGCCGCCTCAGAGTTCGCGGACAACACCTCCAATGACGCGGGTTTCCAACTTCCGCCAGTGCTGTGGAATTACTCTGCCCGCCGGGTGATGACGCTGGGCTGGGCCGACGGGTTGCCGATCGGCGACAATGACGCGCTGGATGCCGCAGGCCACGACCGGCACGCGCTGGGTCAACGGGTCTTGTCGCTGTTCCTGAACCATGCGCTGCGCGATGGCTATTTCCATGCTGACATGCACCAGGGCAATATGAAGGTCGCCGCCAATGGCGACATCATTGCCTATGACTTTGGCATCATGGGCCATATCGACCTTTATACCCGCCGGGTCTATGCCGAGATCCTCTATGGTTTCATCAAACGCGACTATAAACGCGTGGCCGAAGTCCATTTCGAGGCAGGCTACGTGCCTGCCACGCAGGATGTCGACGAGTTCGCCCGCGCATTGCGGGCCGTTGGAGAGCCGATCTTTGGCATGGACGCCACGCATATCTCCATGGGGCGGCTCTTGAACTACCTCTTTGAGGTGACAGAGCGTTTTGGCATGGAAACCCGTACCGAGTTGATCCTGTTGCAGCGCACCATGGTGGTGGTCGAAGGCGTCGCCCGCTCGCTTGATCCGCGCATCAACATATGGGACGTCGCAAAACCGGTGGTGGAGGACTACATCAAATCCTCGATCGGCCCCCGCGCTATCGCGTCCGATCTGGGCAAGACTGCGCTGGTCTTGGCCCGCTTTGGCCCGCGTCTGCCGACGTTGGTGGAACGCGCCCTGATCGCGCAGGCGCAGGAACCTGAAGATACCTCAGCCCGTCGCCCATGGAAACGTGCCGCAGCCGCAGGCGCGACCGTTGGTGTCCTCGCCACTCTCATCATCACGCATCTGGCGTAACAAGGCGTAACAAAAAGGGGGCCGACGATCTCAGCCCCCTCTTCCAACCTAAATATCCTGGGATGAATGCGCGCCAGCGCAGAGGGGCAACGCCCCTCCGCCCGATCAGGTCAAAGACGCTCGATTGCCAGTGCAATCCCCTGACCACCACCGATACACATGGTGATGATCGCCCGGCGACCGCCCGTGCGTTCCAGCTCATACAGCGCTTTCACGGTGATGATGGCTCCGGTTGCACCTACCGGATGCCCCAATGCGATCGCACCGCCATTGGGGTTCACCTTGGCGGCGTCCAGTCCGAGTGCCTTGTTCACCGCCAGTGCCTGTGCTGCAAAGGCCTCGTTTGACTCGATCAGGTCGAAATCCCCGACTGTCATATCGATGCGCTTCAACAGCTGCTCCACCGCCGGAATCGGACCAACGCCCATGACCTCTGGCCGTACGCCCGCATGGGCATACCCCAGAACGCGTGCCTTGGGTTTCAGACCGGCCTTTTCCGCCGCCTCACCGGTTGCCAGCACCAGTGCCGCCGCGCCATCGTTGATCCCCGACGCATTGCCCGCCGTGACACGGCCCTCCTTCTGAAACACCGGGCGCAGGCCTGCGAGCGCTTCCAGCGAGGTCGCCTTGGGATGCTCATCCACTTCAAACGGCACCATATCGCGTTTGACCTTCACCTCGACCGGTACGATCTGGCTTTGGAAATAGCCTGCCTCAATCGCCGCTGCGGCGCGGGTCTGGCTGGCCATGGCAAATGCGTCCATCTGTTCACGGGTGATCTCATGCTCGTCCGCGACATTCTCTGCCGTCACCCCCATATGGCCGGTCCCAAAGGGGCAATTGAGCGCGCCCAGCATCATGTCGAGCGATTTCACATCGCCCATTTTCTGCCCCCAGCGGGTCGAGGGCGTAATGAAAGGACTGCGCGACATGTTCTCGGCACCGCCGGTAAGTGCAAACTCCGCGTCGCCCAGCATCAAGGCCTGAATGCCCGAGACAATCGCTTGCGCGCCCGATCCACACAGCCGGTTCACATTCATCGCCGGTGTGGTCTCGGGAATACCTGCCTGCATCGCGGCCACCCGCGACAAATACATGTCGCGCGGCTCGGTGTTGATGACATGGCCGTAGACCACGGTGCCGATTTGAGCAGGCTCTACGCCGGAACGCTCCATTGCTGCCTTGGCCACCGTCGCGCCCAGATCGATCGGCGCAGTTTGCGCCAATGCGCCACCAAAGGTGCCGATCGCCGTGCGTGCGCCGTCCAGAATCACGATATCCGTCATGTCTCACTCCTCATGTCCATTTGCGCTAGTATGCACCCGCAGCATAAACCTGTCCCGCAGGACGTCCCGTCATTGACAGGCACTGCGGCGCGCGCCACTACTTCCGCCATGACGGACACGACAGACGATATCCTGACCCTTTTGCCCGCCCGCCTGAAAGAGGCACGCCGGGCGCAAGGGTTGAGCCTGGAAGCGGTGGCGAACCTTTCCGGGGTCAGCCGCTCAATGGTGAGCCAAATCGAACGGGGGGAGAGCTCTCCCACGATTGCTACGCTGTGGAACCTTACCCGCGCACTTCAGGTGGATTTCGCCGGCCTGCTGGAAGCCAGCGAGACGGTGGACCGCATCGATGTCCTGCGCGCGCGGGATGTGCCGGTGATCGACAGCAAGGCCGCGCAATGCACCATCGCCATCCTGTCTCCGCCCGAAGATGTCGGCGGTCATGAGGTCTATGACATCAGCTTTGCTGCCGGAGGCGCCTTGATCAGCCAACCACACACGCCCGGCACGCGGGAACAACTGACGGTGCTCGAAGGAACGGTTGTCTTGACCTCCGGTACGGCGGAGGATCGCCTCTCGCCAGGAGATACCGCCCGCTATGCGGCCGATGTTTCGCACGCGATTGCCGCCCCGGACGGCGCTGCGCGTGTATTCCTGATTGTGAAGAACAGTTGAAGGGCGCGGCTCCTCTTGGCCTCTCGGCCAATTCACCCCGGGATATTTTCGGTGAGAAGGTCAGAATTCCGTGATTGCGGATTTTTTTCCGCAAAGCTGAAATTCCACCTTTACGGACACATGTCCACTATGACAGACTTCGGGAAACAACCGGAGTCGTGCTCATGTCCAATGCTTTTCTCAGCCACATCAGCGAAGCCCTGACGCAGATCGAAGCGGACGGTCTTTACAAGCGCGAACGAATGATCACCTCGCCCCAGGCGGGCGAGATCCACGTGGGCGACCGCGCGGTCATCAACCTCTGTGCCAACAACTATCTTGGCCTGGCCGATCATCCAGATCTGATTGCCGCTGCAAAGGCTGTGATGGACGACAAGGGCTATGGAATGGCCTCGGTCCGTTTCATCTGCGGCACGCAGGATCTGCACCGCGCGCTGGAGCAGCGCATTGCAAAATTCCTGGGCAAGGACGATTCGATCCTGTTTGCCGCCTGTTTTGACGCCAATGGCGGACTGTTCGAACCCTTGCTTGGGCCGGAGGATGCGATTGTCTCCGACAGTCTGAACCACGCTTCGATCATCGACGGCATCCGCCTCTGCAAGGCCCAGCGCTACCGCTACGCCAACAACGACATGGCGGATCTGGAGGCCAAGCTGAAAGACGCCCGCGCAGCCGGTGCACGCCACATCATGGTGGCCACCGATGGCGTGTTCTCCATGGATGGCTATCTGGCCAACCTGCCTGCAATCCGAGAGATAGCCGACCGTTATGATGCGGTGGTTATGGTCGATGACTGTCATGCGACGGGGTTCATGGGGCAGCATGGGGCCGGTACGCCGGATCATTTTGGCGTCGACGTCGACATCCTGACCGGCACGCTGGGCAAGGCGCTGGGCGGTGCGATCGGCGGCTATATCGCCGGACCGCAGCCGGTGATTGACCTGCTGCGTCAGCGCGCACGGCCCTATCTGTTCTCGAACTCGTTGCCGCCTGCGGTCGTGGCGGCGGGCCTGGAAGCGATCCGTCTGGTTGAAGAGGGCGAGGATCTCCGCAAGCAGCTGTTCGAGAATGCCAAATTCTGGCGTGAGGGCCTGACCGAACTGGGGTTCGACCTGCTGCCCGGTGAACACCCGATCATCCCGGTGATGCTGGGAGATGCCAAGCTCGCACAAGCCATGGCGGCCAGGCTCTTTGACGAAGGCGTCTATGTCTCCGGCTTCTTCTTTCCCGTCGTGCCCAAGGGCCAGGCCCGCATCCGCACCCAGATGAATGCCGCCCTGACCCGTGAGGAATTGACCCGAGCCCTCGGCGCGTTTGAGCGTGCGGGCAAAGCCTGTGGAGTGATCTGACATGCTGCCCAACACAATGAAAGCCCTTGAAAAATCCAAACCCGAAGAGGGTCTCTGGATGGTGCAGGCGCCGGTACCGGACATCGGGCCGGATGATGTGCTGATCAAGGTCAACAAAACCGGCATTTGCGGCACCGACATTCACATCTGGAACTGGGACGACTGGGCCGCACATACCGTGCCCGTGCCGATGATCACCGGCCATGAATTTGCAGGCGAGATCGTGGAGCTGGGGCGGAACGTGACCGGGCTCTCGGTCGGGCAGCGGTGTTCGGGCGAGGGGCATCTGATCGGTACCGAGAGCCGTCAGTCACGTTCCGGCAAGTTTCACCTGGATCCCGGCACGCGCGGGATCGGGGTCAACGAGCAAGGCGCATTTGCGCAATATCTGCGCCTTCCCGCGTTTAATGTGGTGCCCCTGCCCGACGACATTCCAGACGAAATCGGCGCGATCCTCGACCCGCTGGGTAATGCCGTGCACACCGCGCTGAGCTTTGATCTTCTGGGAGAAGATGTGCTGATCACCGGCGCTGGCCCCATCGGCATCATGGCAGCAGCCGTCGCCCGCCACGCCGGGGCGCGACATGTGGTCATCACCGATGTGAACGCTGACCGTCTGGCCTTGGCGGAACAGGTCGCACGGGTGCGTACCGTCAACGTGGCCAAGGAAGACCTGAATGACGTAAAGCACGAGCTGGGTCTGAAAGAAGGCTTTGACGTCGGGCTTGAGATGTCCGGCAACCAGCAGGCGCTGGACCAAATGGTTGAGGCCCTGGTGATGGGTGGCAAGATCGCGCTTCTTGGGATTCCACCGGGCAAATCCCCGGTCGATTGGTCGCGCATCGTCTTTAAGGCGATCACGCTCAAGGGTGTCTATGGCCGTGAAATGTTTGAAACCTGGTACAAGATGATCGCCATGCTGCAAAACGGCCTGGATGTCAGCCGGGTCATCACCCACCGCTTTAACGTCGATGAGTTTGCCCAGGGCTTCGCCGCCATGAAGTCAGGGCAGAGCGGCAAGGTTGTGCTGGACTGGACCGGGCATTGATCCTTGCAAAAAAGTGGCAGGCTACCCTGATCGGAGAGCCTGCCACAGTCAGGACAACGTGAAGCATAACGCGACGCCACCGGCGACAGGGAGCTGCCGTGCAGGGGAATGCAAACAGGTCGCGACGTCAGTCATGCCCCTCTTGCTACACCTATTGCGCGAGCAATATCAACAACACTCTTCCAAAAAGGGTGCAAGGATAACACTCGACCCAGAATATGGATGTGTCTATGCGGCAGGACGCAGGGGCTGTCGCCCTTCTTCTGTCAAGCACCAGGCCTCTCGCCCTTCGAACACCACCGGCACCAATGTCCGACCGTAGCCCGCGCCGCAGTCGATATCGATCCGATTGCCATAGTGGACCGGGCGTTCTTCGGCGGTGTGACCATGCACGATCAATCGCGGGTGCGCAGCAGCATGTTCGAGGAACCCCTGCCTGATCCAGAGCATGTCCTGTTCGACCTGCTCCGAGAGTGAAACACCCGGGCGAATGCCCGCATGGACAAAAAACAGCTCCTCAGTCTGGTGGCACAGGGGCAACTGATCCAGCCACTCCAGGTGGGTGCTTGGCACCGCAGCACGCGCCTTTTCATGCACCAGCGACGTCCGGTCCCGCGGCTGACAGCTCACCCCATAGGAGGCCAGCGTCGCCGCACCACCGATGCGTTCCTGCAGATAATAGAGCTCTACCGGCAGATGCGGGTCTTCACGCGGAAACTCTTCGAGAAACCATGAGAACATCCGGTCGTGATTGCCCTTGAGGCACGTCCAGTTGCGCCCCGCCGCCTGACCTTCCATCAGCTGGTCAATCACGCCCCGGCTGTCCGGGCCCCGATCAACGTAGTCGCCGACAAAGACCACCTCCGCGTCCACGCCGCCATCCATCGCGATCAATTCCAGCGCGCGGTTCAGTTGCGCGGTCTGTCCGTGAATGTCGCCAATGGCATAGATGGGTCTGGTCATAGTGGTTCTTCTTTCAGTTTTTCTGCAAGCCCCGTTCTTATCCGGGTAAGATCACGGAGAGATAACATCTCGACCGGTAACAAAGGCAAACGGGACACCGAGGGCAAGGTGAAAACCCGTCACCCAGGGAAGGAACGCGGAATGAAGGGAATTGCATTCGGATTCATGGTTCTGGCTGTTTGTTTGGGCATACTCGGAATGATCTGGGGCATCCAGATGGCGGCCTCGCAGGATCACACTTTGGCAAATGCTCATGCGCATCTGAACCTGATCGGTTGGGTCGGTTTTGCGCTCTATGGGCTTTATTATCACGTGGTACCCGCTGCCGCACAGGGTCGGTTGCCGCGCCTGCACCTGGCGATTTCGGTGCTGGCGGTGGGCACCATCGCGCCGGGGATCGCCATCGCCCAAAGCGGCGGCGGTGATGCGCTGGCGATTCTGGGCAGTTTTCTCACGCTTGCCAGCGCCCTGATCTTCCTGCTCACGGTGCTCCGCAGCCGTGCCGCGTGACGCAGGTTGGGATCCGCCATCCCTGGCGAACCCGTTCCTTTCATAGGTCTGCCTGCACAAGCGCAGCTCAGGCGACGTCGAATTCGAGCGGCTTGATCTGGGTGAACAGCCCGGTTTCCGCCAGCTTTGCGCGTGCATCCGCGGGGACAGGCGCATCCACATACAGCAATGCGATTGCTTCACCGCCCACGGTCGAACGACCAAGGGTGAAGTTGGCAATATTCACATCCATGTCGCCCATGGTGCGCCCCAATGCGCCGATGATGCCCGGCACGTCATTGTTGGTGGTATAGAGCATGTGCTGCCCCACCTCGGCGTCGATATTGATTCCCTTGATCTGGATGAACCGGGGCTTGCCGTCGGAAAACACTGTCCCTGCGACGGACCGCTCCCGTTTCGCCGTCACAACGGTCACCTTGACGTAGCCGTCAAAGGCCCCGGATTTGTCCTGATTGGTGGTGGAAATCTGGATGCCACGTTCCTTGGCCACCACCGGCGCGGACACCATGTTCACGTCCGGGTTCACCTTCTTCATGATGCCGGCCACGACAGAGCAGTTGAGCGCTTCGAGATTCATCTCCGCCGCGACACCATCATAGAGAATATTGATCGCCTTGATGGGCTCGTCCGTCATCTGGCCGGCAAAGGCACCGAGGTGATCGGCAAGCTTGATCCACGGCCCCATGACCTTGGCTTCTTCGGCCGTGACCGACGGCATGTTGAGCGCGTTTTCAACCGCCCCGGTCAGCAGATAGTTGGCCATCTGGTCCGCGACTTGCAGCGCCACGTTTTCCTGGGCTTCGCTCGTTGCGGCGCCGAGGTGCGGCGTGCAGACCACATTCGGCAGATCGAAAAGCGGGTTTTCCTTGGCCGGCTCCACCGAGAACACATCAAAGGCCGCGCCTGCAACGTGGCCCGACGTCAGGGCCTCTGCCAGTGCCGCCTCGTCGACCAGACCGCCACGAGCACAGTTGATGATGCGCACGCCCTTCTTGGTCTTGGCGAGGTTTTCACGGCTCAGGATGTTCTTGGTCTGATCGGTCAGCGGCACATGCAGGGTGATGAAATCGGCGCGGGTCAGCAGCTCGTCCAGCTCGACCTTTTCGACCTGCATCTTCTTGGCCTTTTCCTCAGAGAGGAAGGGATCATAGGCCACAACCTTCATCTTCAGGCCACGGGCACGGTCGCAGACGATGCCACCGATATTGCCCGCACCGATCACGCCGAGGGTCTTGCCGGTCAGCTCGACGCCCATGAATTTGGACTTTTCCCATTTCCCGGCATGGGTGGAGGCGGAAGCCTCCGGGATCTGACGCGCCACGGCGAACATCATCGCGATGGCATGTTCGGCAGTGGTGATCATGTTGCCGAAGGGGGTGTTCATGACGATCACACCCTTTTTCGACGCGGCTTCCTTGTCGATATTGTCGGTACCGATCCCGGCACGGCCAATCACCTTGAGGTTGGTGGCCTGTTCCAGAATGGTCGGTGTCACCTTGGTGGCGGAGCGGATCGCGAGGCCATCATATTGGCCGATGATTTCAGCCAGCTTTTCCTTGTCCTTGCCCACGTCGGGCAGGAAATCCACGTCGATGCCGCGGTCACGGAAGATCTGAACGGCGGCGTCCGAGAGTTTGTCGGAGATGAGTACTTTGGGGGCCATTTGCGTTGGTCCTTTGTCTGCGGGGGCCGGGGTGCGGCCTGAAATAGCGGGAGTGGTTTGGCGCAGCCTGGGCTGACGCCCAGACGCTATCCTTTAGCCTTGCGCGGCGATCTCGGCCTCAAAGGCCCATGCGAGCCACGGCAGCATGGCCTCGATATCGGCCGTCTCGACCGTGCCGCCACACCAGATCCGAAGACCGGCAGGCGCGTCACGGTAAGCGCCGATATCGTAGGCGATGCCCTCGGCCTCCAGCCGCTTGGCCACAGCCTTGGCAAAGCTCGCGCCATCCTTGATCCGCTTGTCCGTGAACTTCAGACACACAGAGGTGTTTGACCGCGTCGCCGGATCATTGGCGAGGTTTTCAATCCAATCGTTGGCATAGGCAAAGGCGTGGATCGCATTGGCATTGGCATTGGCCCGACCAATCAGCCCCTCAAGGCCGCCAACCGACCGCGCCCAATCGAGCGCGAACAGATAGTCCTCAACCGCCAGCATCGACGGCGTATTGATGGTTGCACCGGTGAAGATCCCGTCGATCAGCTTGCCACCTTTGGTCAGGCGGAAGATCTTCGGCAGCGGCCATGCGGGCGTGTAGCTCTCCAGGCGCTCGACTGCGCGGGGGCTGAGGACGATCACGCCATGTGCCGCTTCGCCGCCGAGCACTTTTTGCCAGGAGAAGGTCGTCACATCGAGCTTTTGCCACGGCAGTTCCTGTGCGAAGGCGGCAGAGGTCGCGTCACAAATCGTCAGACCTTCGCGGTCGTCTTTGATCCAGTCGCCATTGGGAACCCGCACGCCGGAAGTGGTGCCGTTCCATGTGAAAACCACATCATTATCGGTGTCCACCGTCGCCAGATCGACGATGTCGCCATAGTCGGCGGTCTTGACCTCGGCGTCGATTTTCAGCTGCTTCACCACATCGGTGACCCAGCCCGCGCCAAAGCTTTCCCAGGCGAGCATCTCGACTTTGCGCTCACCCAGCAGGTTCCACATCGCCATCTCGACCGCGCCGGTGTCGGACGCGGGCACGATGCCGATCTTGTAGTCTGCGGGGATGCCCAGAACCTCGCGGGTGCCTTCGATGGCGGCGAGGAGCTTTTCCTTGCCGACGGCAGCGCGGTGGCTGCGACCCAGAGGCGCGCCAGCGAGTTTGGACAGATCATAGGTGGGGGGTTTGGCGCAGGGGCCAGAAGAAAAACGCGGATTGGCCGGCCGCGATGCCGGTTGTGCAATAGCCATCAATGCTACCCTTCCAGATAAGCGCCCCTCGTTGGGGAGGGGTGTCCCACTGACAGCGATATGCGGGGGTGCGATTCCGCGCAACTGGGAAAATCGACTGTTTGCGCCGCTTTGGAAAATTTTTGCGACCCCGAGTGACGCCAATCGGAAACTTCGGGGGCCATGCCTCTCCGGGCTGGTGCCACGGGTGAGCCCTCGTTAAGAGAAGACAACCCGCCCTGAACGGAGAACACCCATGTATGTCGCCACCCTGCTCGTGAACCCTGCCAATCCCACGCTGGAGCCTTCATTGGTCGAGTCGCTGAGGAACGCTTGGGGCGGTGGTGAGGCGCATTGGCTGAACCCCGGCATTGCGGCGGAGTTCACGCTGGACGCACTTCCCGACAATCAATGGGAGGTCTGGAACGACCTGCAAGGCATGGGCGTCGATCTGGTGCTGCAACCTACTGAGGGACGGCGCAAGAAGATGCTGCTGGCAGACATGGACTCGACCATGATCCAGCAGGAATGCATCGACGAGCTGGCGGATGAGGCAGGCGTTGTCGCGCGCGTCAAAGACATCACCGCCCGCGCCATGAACGGCGAATTGGATTTCGAGGGCGCGCTGACCGAACGTGTGGGTTTGCTCAAGGGTCTTCCCGAATCTGTGATCACTGAGGTTCTGAACAACCGCATCACCTTTATGCCGGGGGGCCGCGCACTCTTGGCGACGATGAAAGCCGATGGGGCATACGCGGCGCTGGTTTCTGGTGGATTTGCCGCCTTTACCGCGCGTGTCGCGGCAGAACTGGGGTTTGACGAAAACCGCGCCAATACTCTGATCGTCGCAGAGGGCACGCTGACAGGCGAGGTGGGCTGCCCAATCCTTGGCCGCGAAGCCAAGGTCGAAGCGCTCGAACAAATCACTGCACGCCTTGGTATTTCTGAGGCAGACGTGATTGCGGTTGGTGATGGGGCCAATGATCTTGGCATGTTGACCCGTGCGGGGGCTGGCGTGGCGCTGCACGCCAAACCCTCGGTCGCGGCAGAGTGCAACATCCGCATCAATCACGGCGATCTGACGGCTCTCTTGTATGTGCAGGGCTACAGCCGGGACGATTTCAAAGGATAATTGAATGTTCGAAGTCACCTTCGAGGTGCTGCTGCTGTTGATGGCAGCAGGCTTTGCCGCTGGTTTTATTGACGCGGTCGCCGGTGGCGGCGGGCTCATCACGGTGCCCGTCCTGCTCATTGCAGGTGCCAACCCGGTCACGGCGCTTGCGACCAACAAGATCCAGGGGCTGTTTGGCGCGGCCACGGCGGCGATCACCTATGCCCGCGGCGGCCATGTGGATCTTCGCACACAATGGAAACCTGCAGTGATCGCCTTTTTCGCCTCCATCGGCGGGGCGCTTTTGGTGTCGGTGCTGCCGGTCGATCTGATCCGCTATGCCTTGCCCGTCCTATTGATCGGGATCGCAGTGTTTTTTGCCACCAAGAAGGGGCTGAATGATGTGGACCGCGCACGCCGTCTGTCGCCTGCGGTGTTTGCGGCCACCATGGTGCCGCTCTGTGCAGCATATGACGGTTTGCTCGGTCCCGGTGCGGGCAGTTTCTATATGCTCGCCTTTGTGGGGCTTGCAGGCTACGGCGTACTGAAAGCGACCGCGCACACAAAGCTGTTGAACTTCGCATCAAACGCGGGCGCGCTGGCGGCCTTTGCAGTGGTGGCGACGCCGTGGTGGTTCACCGGCATTGCAATGGGGATCGCCCAGATCGCAGGCGCGCGGGTTGGAGCCGGACTTGCCCAAAAACAGGGGGCAAAGGTGATCAAACCACTGTTGGTTCTGACGACCGTCACCCTTGCCCTGAAACTGATCTGGGATCTTCTGTAACCTGCAAAATCTGGGCAGTTAGAACTGCAGGCCAGCGGCGGGGCGCATGTCGCCACAGTGGATGCCGTTCCAATTGGTGATCGGCGCCGTCATATAGGCCTTGGCCGAGGGGCTGTTGCCATCAAGCGCGCCTAGGCTGACAAGCAAGGTGGTGATGGCGTTCTCCGCCGCGCGCGTGGTGCCATCCACGACCTTCAGCGCGATGCCCAGCTCTTGCTCGGGGAGGATGGCGACAAACACGCCTTCCGCCCCGGTTTTGACAGCGACCTTGCCGCCCATATCCCGCATCAGCGCCGTGCAGGCGCGCCCCTCTCCCGCAACCAGCTCGGGGTGCAGCGCCATGGCGTCGCGCAACTGTACCGCCGCATCATCAGCGCGCCCGTTGCGGGTGTGTGCCGAAGCAAACCAGCCCATGGCCCGTGCAAGTCCCGTGATGGTGCAGGCGAAATTCGGGGCGGAACAGCCGTCAATGCCGTAGGTGGGGCTGGTTTCCCCGGTGGCTTCCTCGAAGGCCTCCTGACAGGCCTGCTGAACCGGATGGTCGATCTCTACATATTCAGCCCCTGCCCCCAGATGCTGCGAAAGAGTCAGGAATCCCGCGTGTTTGCCCGAGCAATTGTTGTGGATCTGGCAGGGGCTGTCATCCTGTTTGATGAGCCCATGCATCACCTCCTTGTCGCGTGGCATCTGTGCGCCGCAGCGCAAATCCCGCTCGCTCAGCTGGAGCTGTTCGAGCCAGGTGGTCACCCGGTCGACATGAATACGGGCGCCGTTGTGTGAAGCACAGGCCAGCGCCAGCTGTTGCGATGTCAGCCCGTAGCGCGCCGCCGCGCCCGAGGTCAGAAGGGGCAGCGCTTGCACCATCTTGCAGGAACTGCGCGGATAGATCACCTGCTCCGGATCACCCCAGGCACGCACCACCTCGCCTTTGCCATTGCAAATCACGGCATGACCGAAATGCTGGCTCTCGAGCAGCTTGCCCCGCCAGATTTCGGTGAACGGAGCGGGTGCATTCGGACGGGTCATGGCGCGGGCTCTTTGCTTTGGTGTGTATTCGGCGCTAGCTGACAATCAAATCCCCGGGTTTTCAAGGAAAAGACGGCAGAATCCCGCCAAACCCGGCATTTGCGCATGGCCCTTGTTCCGCTAATATGCTTGTGTCAAGGATCATGAGGCATGGGCTAAGACGGTGTGGAAAACACCGCGGGCGCCCGGGGACATTAATGAAAAAGACAGTCTTGGAGGCGGGACGCATGGCATTGAAATTCGGTCGCTTGGCAAGCGCGCTCTTGGTGGCTGGCATGGCCACCGCTGCAGCCGCGCAGCAGGAAACGACGGAAAATCGCGTGGGCGCTCATGTGGATTGGAGCGTATTCGAGGAAACCTCTCCGCGCGAGTGTATTGGCGTTTCGGCGCCCAAGGAGACGGTGAACACCCGTGATGGCCGTGTTGTAGCCGTCCGCCGGAGTGAAATCCGGCTGTTCGTGTTCTATCGCCCCGACAGCGAGAACAAGGGACAGGTCACATTCACCGGCGGTTACCCGTTTGCACCGGGCTCCACGGTGAATATGCAGATTGGTGATTCCGAGTTCGAACTGTTCACAGAAGGCGAATGGGCTTGGCCCGCGACGCCGACCGATGATGCCAAAATCATCACCGCAATGAAACGTGGTACGGACGCGACGCTTACAGCCCGCTCCTCGCGCGGGACCCAAACCAAGGACACGTTTTCGCTGCTTGGCTTCACAGCCGCGATCGAAGACGCGGAAAAACGCTGCGCCGGCTGACAGACCCGGACATCCTGCACGAATGTGGCGGCGAAGCACGGGCTTCGCCGTTTGCTTTTGTGGCGCACAGCTCGCACTCGGAGGTGTTTTCGGTTAGACCATTGGGGCGGCGCGCGACCAACGCATAGCGGGGTTGAGCGAGAATCCTTTTGATCTGGGCCCAATCTCCTATATAGAGCCGCATCCAGCCCCGTTTTGACACAAGCCAGCGAGACCCGTCTCATGACAGCCTCAGCGCCGATCACCCAAGATGTTCTGACCCTGCCCCGCAAGGAGCCGGAAAGCGGCAAGATCAACCTTGTCGGTCTGACCCGCGACCAGATGCGTGCGGTCCTGATCGAGAACGGCACAGCCGAAAAGCAGGCCAAAATGCGCGTGGGGCAGATCTGGCAGTGGATTTACCAATGGGGCGTGCGCGACTTTGCGGAGATGACCAATCTCGCCAAGGCCTATCGCGCCCAGCTTGAGGAAAAATTCGAGATCCGCATTCCAGAGGTGGTGTCGAAACAGGTCTCCACTGATGGCACCCGCAAGTATCTGGTGCGGATCAACGGCGGCCACGAGGTCGAGGTCGTTTATATCCCCGAGGATGATCGCGGCACCCTGTGCATCTCCTCGCAGGTTGGTTGCACACTGACCTGTTCCTTCTGTCACACGGGCACACAGAAACTGGTGCGCAACCTGACGCCTGCCGAAATCATCGGTCAGGTGATGATGGCCCGCGATGACCTCGAGGAATGGCCGACACCCGGCGCGCCAAAGGACGAGACGCGCCTTCTGTCCAACATTGTTCTGATGGGCATGGGCGAGCCGCTCTACAACTTTGAAAACGTGCGCGACGCGATGAAGATCGCGATGGATCCCGAAGGGATTTCGCTCTCGCGTCGTCGCATCACGCTATCGACCTCCGGGGTGGTGCCCGAAATCGCGCGCACCGCCGAGGAGATCGGCTGCCTGCTGGCGATTTCCTTCCACGCCACCACAAACGAGGTGCGTGATGTGCTGGTGCCGATCAACCGGCGTTGGAACATTGATGAGCTGTTGCAGGCGCTATCGGACTATCCCAAGGTCTCGAATTCCGAGCGGATCACCTTTGAGTATGTGATGCTGGATGGGGTGAACGATTCCGATGAGGATGCGCATCGGCTGCTGGACCATATCAAGCGCTACAATATCCCGGCCAAGATCAACCTCATTCCCTTTAACGAATGGCCCGGCGCGCCTTACAAGCGGTCCTCGAACAACCGTATCCGGGCCTTTGCGAACATCATCTATCAGGCGGGCTACGCGTCGCCGATTCGCAAAACCCGTGGCGATGACATCATGGCCGCCTGCGGGCAGCTCAAATCCGCAACCGAGCGCGCCCGCAAGAGCCGCAAGCAGATCGAGGCCGAGGCGGGTGTCGCCAAAGGCTGATTGGCCTGCGACCTTCTTTGGTGTTGCTGTGGTCACGGCACTGGATCTTCCTGTGCACAAACCCCGATCCTGTACCAGGAACGACATGATTGATCGGTCCTGAACAGGTGGGCGCGGGCGCGGCTGCTATCGCAAACATGCAACCTTGCCTCAGATCACAAGAGCGCCCGCATGAAGCCTCTGACCTCGCTTCCTGCCGTTGCCCTCGGCACTGGCATAGCAGCGACCGCAGTGTCCGACGCCCCGTTGCGCAACGCCACCGTGCCGGACCTGAGCCCGGAGCGCCTTGTCGAGATCGCGACGGACATCCTGACCCTGGCCGATTGATCTTTCGCCCCGCTGCGACGTCGCGCCCATCAGAGCGCGCCTTATTATTTCCCAATTTTAGCAAAAATTGCGCCATTTGCCGCCGACAATCTCTGAATCAGAAACAGTGAGCGGACATCAACTTCGCACGACAATCAGAGCAAGGGGCAGACAGATGATTGGACAGCAGACCGCAACAATGGACGACGGCATTCTCTCGCTGGTGCGAGAGGAGCGGCGCAAGGCCTTGAGCCCGCGTGAATGGCAGTTCCGCCTGCGCGGCTACGGGTATGCCATCCGCGACGAAGACGGGATGCAGGTGCTGACTCGTCTGCCGCGCGGCGAGGCCCTTGGTGTGCTGCCTGCTGACATGAGCTGATCGCGCAGCCATGCGCCCATAGACTTATGGTCTGGTCGACTCCCGACGTTCCCACAAACGTTCCCACCCCACCCACAAGGGACACCCCCATTTGACCATAAGCTTCCGCCCTTACGGGCGGACCCGCGCGCCGGGCCCATTGGGCCCGGCGCGCGGCCGTTCACCGCAGGCGCTGACGCTTCTATGGGACGGCCGGAGCGAAGTCGTCAGCGCTCCCGACCGGGAAGGTTCTGCCGGGCCGGTACCGGGTTCCAGGCGTCGATCACCGCGATCGCTTCATCTGCGCTTTCGACGAATTTGAACAGGTCGAGATCCTGTTCTGAAATGGTACCAGCGTCGGCAAGCGCCTCCCAGTTGATGATCTTTTCCCAGAAGCTGCGGCCAAACAGCAGGAAGGGCACCGGTTCCATACGTCCGGTCTGGATCAGTGTCAGCGCTTCGAACAGCTCATCAAGCGTGCCAAACCCGCCGGGAAAGACGCAGATCGCCTCTGCCCGCATCAGGAAATGCATCTTGCGGATCGCAAAATAGTGGAAGTTGAAACACAGCTCCGGTGTCACGTATTCATTTGGCGCCTGCTCATGCGGCAACACGATGTTGAGGCCGATCGACTCGCCCCCCGCATCGACGGCACCGCGGTTGCCAGCTTCCATCACACCGGGGCCGCCCCCCGTTGCCACCACATGACGGCGCCCGCCGGTGGCCTTTGACTTTTCCGTCATCTTCTGCGCGAAACTGCGGGCTTCGTCGTAGAAATGGCTCAGGTCGGCAAGTGTTTGGGTGCGCGCCTTGTCCTTGTCACGCGGCGCCGGGATACGGGCCCCGCCAAACATCACCACGGTGCTTTCGACGCCTTTCTCATCCAGCATCAACTGCGGCTTCAACAGTTCCAGCTGCAAGCGCACCGGGCGCAATTCCTCGCGACACAGGAACCCCTCGTCGGCAAAGGCAAGCTGATAGACCGGTGACTGGGTTTGCGGTGTCACTGGAACATGTTCCGCACGGCTGCGGTCGGCGCGGGCATCCGGGAAACGGCTGTGGCGGTCGTCACTCATATCAAATCTTGCCTGTCTTGGGGTCAAAAAGGTCAGACCCCCTCATAGCCCGGAAGCAACACTCAAACCAGCGCCGTGATCGCGCCAATCCAGATGATCCCGACAAAACGCCCCCAGCGGCGAAGCGGCCATCCCCTCTGCGCATCTGGTTGCGAAATTAAAGGTTCGTGCCTAGGGTTCGGCGCAAATACACTGAGGCGAGGTATGACGATGGACTGGACACCCCTGATTTCCGGCGCGCGCAACAGGATTGCCGCGCATGTGGTGAAAACCCCGACTGTCTCGGTCCAGAGCTTCGGCCTTGCCTTCCCGGTGGAGTTGAAACTCGAACATCTGCAACACGCCGGCAGTTTCAAGGCACGCGGCGCCTTCAACACCCTGTTGTCGGAACCGGTACCGGAGGCCGGTCTGGTCGCGGCCTCCGGCGGCAACCACGGTGCGGCGGTGGCCTTTGCCGCGCGCGCTCTTGGTCACACTGCCAAGATCTACGTGCCCGAGATTGCCGGGCAGACCAAGATCGACCTGATCCGCTCTACCGGTGCAGATTTGGAGATTGTCCCGGGAGCCTATGCCAATGCGCTGGAAGCCGCCCAGGATTGGGAACTGCAGACCGGAGCCATGCAGATCCACGCCTATGATGCCCCGGCAACGGTCGCGGGTCAGGGAACGCTGTTTGCAGAATGGGACGAGCAGGGGCTCGAAGCTGACACTGTTCTGATCGCAGTGGGGGGCGGTGGCCTGATCAGCGGCGCATTGGGCTGGTTCCAGGGCAACCGCAAGGTGGTGGCCGTAGAACCCGCAACCTCCTGCGCGCTGAAGTCGGCGCTCACAGCGGGCACCCCCACCAATGTCGAGGTCAGCGGTATCGCCGCCAATGCGCTTGGCGCGCGGCGTATCGGGGACATCTGTTTCGACCTCGCCCAGAACGCTCGCACGCCCAGCGTCATTGTTCCCGATGCCGCGATCGAGGCCGCGCAACATGCGCTCTGGCGGGACCATCGTCTTCTGGTGGAGCCTGCCGGGGCGACCGCGCTCGCGGCCCTGATGTGCGGCGCCTATCTGCCTGCACGGGGCGAAAAGGTTGCTGTCCTCCTGTGCGGTGGCAATATCGACCCCGAGCCCCTGAGCGATCCCGCCACACAGCTTGATGTCTCCTTCACCTGATCATCAGAAAACCTTGCGGCGCCGCGCGCGGCCCCCTATCGAACGGGCATGAGTGAAACCGCAGTCGACAAGATCTTTCGCGCGCTGATGGAGCGGATCGTCACCGGCGACCTGCCCGCGGGCGAGAAACTGCGGCAGGACCATATCGCGCGGGACTACGAGGTCAGCCATGTTCCCGTGCGCGAGGCGTTTTTGCGGCTCGAAGCAAAAGGCCTGGCGAAATCCATCCCGCACAAGGGGATGCGCGTCACCGCACTGGAGCCTACCGAGATCCGCGAGGTGATCGAGATGCGGGTGGCGTTGGAAGTGCTGGCGCTGACCCACGCGATGCCCCGGCACGATGCCGAGAGCGTCTCCACCGCCGAAGCAGCCCGCCGGGACTGCGACGCGGCCACCGACATGGTGACTTGGGACCGCTGCAATCGCCGCTTTCACCTTGCGTTGTTGGCGCCCTGCGCGATGCCGCGCCTGCTGGCCTCGATCGAGGATCTGCACATCACCGCCGCCCGCCACATGTTCGCCAATTGGCGAACACGCTGGGCCCCGCGCCCGGATGGCGATCACGCCGCACTCATGACAGCTGTGCAGGCGCAGGATCTGGCGCAGGCCTGCGATCTCTTGCGGCGTCACCTGCGTCGGGTCAGCTAACCCGGCAGGCGTCGCTCCGCCCCCACCTTGAGGCGCGTTCAGGGCATGACGCAGGTGGGTTTTGCGGCTATAAGCGCCCGAATCCAACAGAACATCCAACCAAAACCCGGAGCCGGAACATATGTCCAACGCGCAGCTGGAAACCGCAATCGAGGCCGCCTGGGAGGCCCGCGATACCATCACCCCCGCCACGACAGGCGAAACCCGCGACGCCATCAAGGCGACGCTCGCCGCCCTCGACAGCGGCAAACTGCGCGTGGCGGAAAAGCAGGACAGCGGCGACTGGCACGTGAACCAGTGGGCCAAAAAGGCCGTGCTGCTGGGCTTTCGCCTGAAGGACATGGAAGAGCAATCCGGCGGCCCGCAGGGCTCCGGCTGGTGGGACAAGGTCGACAGCAAGTTCAAGGGCTGGGAGGCGTCTGACTGGCAATCCGCAGGCTTCCGCGCGGTGCCGAACTGCGTCGTCCGCAAATCCGCCTATATCGCCCCCGGCGTGGTGCTGATGCCGTCTTTCGTGAATCTCGGCGCCTATGTCGACGAAGGCACCATGGTGGACACATGGGCCACTGTCGGCTCCTGCGCGCAGATCGGCAAAGGCGTGCATCTCTCCGGTGGTGTCGGCATCGGCGGCGTGCTGGAACCGATGCAGGCGGGCCCGACCATCATCGAGGACAACTGCTTTATCGGCGCGCGCTCCGAAGTGGTCGAAGGCGTGATCGTGCGCGAAGGGTCCGTGCTCGGCATGGGGGTCTTCATCGGCCAGTCGACCAAGATCGTCGACCGTGAAACCGGCGAAGTGATGTATGGCGAAGTGCCGCCCTACTCGGTCGTCGTGGCAGGCTCCATGCCCTCCAAGAACGGCATCAACCTCTATTGTGCGGTGATCGTGAAACGCGTGGACGAAAAGACCCGCTCCAAAACCGGGATCAACGAGCTGCTGCGCGACTGACCCTCAGGCATCTGCGCAAAGCACACAGAGAATTGAAACCAGGCAGCGCCGGCTGTCTGGTTTTTTATTACCAAACGAATCGCGTTTGTGGAATATTTGAAAAGTTGCGATAGATTATTGTATGGACGGTCAGAGTCCGCCCGGATGTGAGATGTAGAAGGAGTTGCCCCAATGCCAGCATCCTGGAAACCAGACGGTTACCCTTCTCTTAGCCCCTATCTGGTGTGTCACGATGCCGAGGGGACGATCGCCTTCTTGGAAACGGCCTTTGGCGCGGTTGTGTTGCGCCGGCTAGATCGTGACGACGGCAGCCTGATGCACGCCGAAATTCGCCTCGATGACAGCGTACTCATGATCGGTGGCTTGCCCGAAGCGAGTGAGAACGAGGCCCATATCCACCTCTACGTGCCCAACGCGCAGGCGACGTTTGATCGCGCTGTTGCCGCCGGGGGAACCGTCGTGCAGGAACCCATTCGCAAACGCCCGAACGACGACATACGCGGCGGCATCAAGGGCCCGAGCGGCACCACCTGGTGGGTGGCGACGCAGGCAACCAGCCCCGCCTGAGTAACAAGGAAAGGCGTGGCTTCGCGGCAAAGAGAGCCTTGGGTCAAGGCTCTCTCAAGTAATGTGGGCCCGCACGGTCAGCCAAGGATGCCGGGCAGGTTCAGGCCATGTTCCTTGGCACAATCCTTTGCGATGTCATATCCCGCATCCGCATGCCGCATGACGCCCGTGGCTGGATCGTTCCACAGAACGCGACCGATGCGACGATCTGCATCCTCGGTTCCGTCACAGCAGATCACCACGCCGGAGTGCTGCGAAAAGCCCATGCCGACGCCGCCGCCGTGGTGCAGCGACACCCATGTCGCGCCAGATGCGGTGTTCAGCAGTGCGTTCAACAGCGGCCAATCCGACACCGCGTCAGAGCCATCCATCATCGCCTCGGTCTCACGGTTCGGCGATGCCACGGAACCAGAGTCGAGGTGGTCGCGGCCAATCACAACCGGTGCGGACAACTCGCCATTGCGCACCATCTCATTGAACGCGAGGCCAGCCTTGTGGCGGTCGCCCAGACCAATCCAGCAGATCCGAGCCGGCAGGCCCTGAAAGGCGATCCGCTCATCCGCCATGTCGAGCCAGCGATGCAGGTGCTCGTTCTCGGGGAACAGCTCCTTCATCTTGGCGTCGGTCTTCTTGATGTCCTCGGGATCACCCGACAGCGCACACCAGCGGAACGGGCCGATACCCTGGCAGAACAGCGGACGAATATAGGCGGGCACAAAACCGGGGAAGGCAAAGGCGTTCTCAAAGCCCTCTTCCAGCGCCATCTGACGGATATTGTTGCCATAATCGACTGTGGGGACGCCCATATCGTGGAACGCCACCATCGCCTCAACTTGCACCCGCATCGAGGCACGCGCGGCTTTCTCGACTGCCTTCTTGTCGGTCTCGCGCTTCTCTTTCCACTGCGCCATGGTCCAGCCCTGCGGTAGGTAGCCATTGACCGGGTCATGCGCGGAGGTCTGGTCGGTGACGATATCGGGGCGCATGCCGCCCGCTTTGGCGCGCTCCACCAGTTCGGCAAAGACGTCCGCCGCATTTCCCAAGAGGCCCACGGATTTCGCCTCGCCCGCCTTGGTCCAGCGGTCGATCATCTCCAGCGCCTCGTCCAGCGTCTCGGCCTTTTCGTCGAGGTATTTGGTCCGCAGGCGGAAATCGATCGAGTCGGGGTTACACTCCACCGCCAGGCAGCAGGCACCAGCAAAAACAGCCGCCAGCGGCTGTGCACCGCCCATGCCGCCGAGACCACCGGTCAAAATCCATTTGCCGGTCAGATCGCCCCCGTAGTGCTGACGGCCTGCCTCGGCAAATGTCTCATAGGTGCCCTGCACGATGCCTTGGGTGCCGATGTAGATCCAGGACCCGGCGGTCATCTGGCCGTACATCATCAGGCCTTTTTTATCGAGCTCGTTGAAATGATCCCAATTGGCCCAATGCGGCACCAGATTGGAGTTTGCAATCAACACACGAGGCGCGTCCTTGTGGGTCTGGAAAACGCCAACTGGCTTACCCGACTGCACCATCAAGGTCTGATCTTCATCCAGATTCTTCAGCGTCTCGACGATCAGGTCGAAATCCTTCCAGGTGCGTGCGGCGCGGCCAATACCGCCGTAGACCACCAATTCATGCGGGTTTTCAGCCACATCGGGGTGCAGGTTGTTCATCAGCATCCGGATTGGTGCCTCGGTCAGCCAGGACTTTGCGGTGATCTCGGTGCCAGTGGCCGGATAGATGTCGCGGGTGTTCTTGCGGGGATCGCTCATGCGGGCCTCCATTCAGTCAGATCGGTGAGAATTTGGGTCAGATGTGTGCGCAGCCGGTCGGCGCGTGCGGGGTCATAGCTCCAGGGCGGGGTCTCGTCGCAATAGGTGGCTTGGGCGAGTTCCATCTGGATCGCGTGCCAGCCCTCGTCGGGACGTCCATAGTGGCGCGTGGTCCAGCCCCCCTTGAAACGACCATTCAGCACAGAAGAATACCCTTCCGCACGCTGACAGTGATTAAAGACCATCACCTCAAGATCGCGCGCGCAGGTGGTGCCGAGGTTGGTGCCGACGTTGAAATCCGGCAGGCGGCCATCAAACAGGTACGGAATGTCACCCCGGATCGAGTGGCAATCATACAGAATGGCAAAGCCGTGGATGCCTGCCACCCGCTCCATCTCTGCCGTGAGCGCGGCATGATAGGGCGCGTGATAGCTCTCGCGGCGGCGGGCGATTTCCACCTCATCCGGCTCACGAGTCCAGATCGGATTGCCATCAAAATCTGTCAGCGGCACCAGCGTGGTGGTGTTCTGGCCGGGATAAAGGCTGACGCCTGCGGGATCACGGTTCACGTCGATCACATAGCGATGGATGGGGGTGCGCACGGTGGTCACACCCTCCACCAGATCCGCATACAGGTCGTGAATATGCCAGTCCGTATCGGCAAGACCATGACCACGTTCGTTCAGATCCTTGGCCACCTCTGCAGGCACCTCGGTCCCCGTATGCGGCAGACCAAGGACCAGCGGCGAGGAACCTTGCGTAACCTCGATCATATCGCGACCTCCACGCCTGCGGCCTGAGCCACGCGACCGGCACGCACCATGGCGCTGGCGGCTTCGATCTCGGGTGCGAGATAACGATCTTCGCCCAGGCTGGGGATTTCACCGCGCAGCATGGTCAGCAAATCCTGCAACCGGGCGGAGGTTTTGAGCGGCGCGCGCGCCTCCACACCCTGCGCGGCGCAGAGCATTTCCACCCCGAGGATCACCGAGAGGTTCGCTGTCATCTTCGCTAGGCGCAGCGCGCCGTGGGCCGCCATGGATACATGATCTTCCTGGTTGGCAGAGGTCGGCGTGGAATCGGTCACGCAGGGGTTTGCCAGATGCTTGTTCTCGCTCATCAGCGCCGCGGTGGTGACCTCGGCGATCATGAAACCGGAGTTCAGGCCGGGGTTCGGCGTCAGGAAGGGCGGCAGATCATGGCTCAGGGTCGGATCGACCATCAAGGCGACCCGGCGCTGTGCAATCGCGCCGATCTCGGCCACAGCGAGCGCAATCTGATCGGCAGCGAAGCCCACATATTCGGCGTGGAAGTTGCCGCCCGAAACAATCCGACCAGCCTCGACCAGCACCAGCGGGTTATCGGTCACCGCGTTGGCCTCAATCTCCAGCGTGCGCGCGGCCATGCGCAGCACGTCAAGCGCCGCGCCCACCACCTGCGGCTGACAGCGGATGCAATAGGGATCTTGTACACGGGTGTCGCCCTCACGGTGGCTTTCCCGAATTTCCGACCCGTCCATGATGTCGCGCATCACCTGCGCCACATCGATCTGCCCCGCATGACCACGCAGCGTGTGGATGTCGGCCACCAGCGGTGCGGTAGAACCCATGATCGCATCGGTCGTCAGAGACGCAATTGCCATGGATGCCCGCGCCAGATCCAGCGCCTGAAACAGCCCAGCCAGCGCGCAAGCGGTCGAGAACTGCGTTCCGTTGATCAGGCCGAGACCTTCTTTCGGCCCCAGCACGATGGGGTGCAGGCCGGCGCGTTTCAGCGCTTCGGCTCCGGACAGGCGCTCGCCTTCAAACGTCGCCTCACCCTCACCAATCATCGCCGCAGTCATATGCGCCAGCGGAGCAAGGTCGCCCGATGCGCCCACAGATCCTTGCGACGGCACAACCGGGGTCACCCCACGCGCCAGCATCTCCTCAATTTGGTTGATGACCAACCAGCGCACACCTGAGGCACCGCGTCCAAGCGACAAGAGCTTCAACACCATCATCAACCGCACTTTGTCTTCGGCCAATGGCTCACCGACGCCGCAGGAATGGCTGAGGATCAGGTTCCGCTGAAGTGTCGCGGTATCTTCGGATGCAATCTTGGTCGAGGCCAGTTTGCCAAATCCGGTGTTGATGCCATAGACAGGCGCCTCGCCAGCGGCGGCCTCGGCCACCATCGCGGCTGCCGCTTCGACACCTGCGCGGGCAGAGGCTGCCAGACGTGCGGGGGTGCCATTGCGCCAGATCTGCTCCAACGTGGCGAGGGTTACGGTGCCGGGGATCATCTCAATCATGTGCGAACCTCCAGTTTGCCGCCCATGACGCGGGCATGCAGCGGGTTAAATCCAATGCGATAGGCCAGTTCCGCCGGGCGGGCGACGTCCCAGACCACAAGATCTGCGCGCAGACCGGGCGCGATACGTCCCCGATCCGACAGGCCCAGCGCGCGAGCCGCATGTGTCGTTACCCCTGCCAATGCCTCTTCGGGTGTCAGCCGGAACAGGGTGCAGCCCATGTTGAGCGTCAGGAGCAACGAGGTCAGCGGTGAGGAGCCGGGGTTGCAATCGGTCGCCAAAGCCATGGGCACGCCATGGGCGCGGAAATGCTCCATCGGCGGCAATTGCGTTTCCCGGATCGTGTAGAAAGCACCGGGCAAGAGCACAGCAATAGATCCGGAGGCCGCCATCGCGCGGGCGTCTTCCTCGGTCGCGTATTCCACGTGATCGACGGACAATGCGCCGCGGTCCGCCGCCAGCTTGCTGCCCCCTTGATGGGACAACTGTTCAGCGTGGAGCTTCACCGGCAGACCCAGCTCGGCCGCAACATCAAAGACACGCGCCATCTGTTCGGCAGAAAAGGCGATGCCCTCGCAAAAGCCATCCACCGCATCCACCAGTCCCTCGGCATATGCAGCGCGCAATGTCGGCAGGCAGACCTCATCCAGATATTCATCCGCACGGCCTGCATATTCCGCCGGGACCGCATGCGCGCCGAGGAAAGTGGTCTTGACCGTTACATCCCGCAGTTCGCCCAAACGGCGCGCCGCGCGCAGCATGTTAAGTTCGGTCTCGCGATCAAGCCCATAGCCGGATTTCACCTCGACCGAGGTCACCCCCTCAGCAAGCAGCGCATCCAGACGGGGCAGTGCGCCAGCAACAAGTGCGTCCAGATCCGCCGACCGGGTTGCCGTCACCGTGGATACGATACCGCCACCCGCCTTTGCGACCTCTTCATAGCTCGCCCCATTGAGGCGCATTTCAAACTCGCCAGCGCGGTCACCGCCAAAGACAATATGCGTATGGCAATCGATCAGCCCCGGCGTCACCAGCCGTCCGCCCAGATCCTCATGCGGCCAATTCTTATACTCCGCCGGAAGGGAGTCTTCAGGACCGCACCAGACGATTGCAGCGTGATCGATGGCGACCGCCCCCGCTTCGATCATCCCATATGGCGCGCCCGGCTCCATCGTTGCCAGCCTGGCTCCACTCAACACGTATTTGTCGCGCATCTCGCCCCCTCAGAATCCTCTTGCTCCACAAACGGTATGCGCTTATTCTCATTATGTCTATACATAAGAGGGCCAGATGCAGACAATTTTTGCCGCAACCGCCTGCCTGCCCGAGGGCTGGGTTCAGGATGTCCGCCTGACCGTTGAGGGCGGCAGCATCACACGCATCGAGAGCGCCGCCATCGCCGCACCCGGCGATACGCGCGTCGATGTCTTGCTGCCCGCACTTGCGAACCTGCATTCTCATAGCTTTCAGCGCGCCATGGCTGGCCGCACGGAGTATCGCGCGGGTGGGCAGGACAGTTTCTGGACATGGCGGGAGCTGATGTATCGCTTCCTCGACCACCTCACCCCCGAACAATACGAGGCCGTGGCGGCGCTGACCTTCATGGAGATGTTGGAGGCAGGCTATGCGTCTGTCGGCGAATTCCATTATGTCCATCATCAGCCCGGCGGTGCGCCCTATGAGAGCCTCACCGAACTCAGCCAGCGGGTGATGGCGGGCGCTCAACACACCGGCATCGGCCTCACACATCTGCCCGTGCTCTACACCTACGGCGGTGCGGAAAGACAGCCACTTGCGGGCGGGCAGCTGCGGTTTGGCAATGATGTTGAGCGTTTCTCGCGTCTTGTCACCGAGGCCCGCGAGGCGGCGCAAGAGCTCGGGGGCGACACGCGCGTCGGTATCGCGCCGCATTCCTTGCGGGCCACCTGCCCAGAGGATCTGGCCGCGGTGTTGCCGGTCGCCGCCGAAACCCCCATCCATATCCACATCGCCGAACAACCGCGCGAGGTGGCCGAGATCAAGGCATGGCTCGGCGCGCGCCCGGTGGAATGGCTGCTCGCGAATGCACCTGTCGATGACCAATGGTGCCTGATCCATGCCACCCATATGACGGAAGAGGAGACCCGGCGCATGGCAAGATCCGGCGCCGTGGCGGGCCTCTGCCCCGTGACAGAGGCAAACCTCGGCGATGGCCCCTTCAATGGACCGGAGTTTCTGGCGGAGGCCGGGCGCTTTGGCGTTGGCTCGGATTCCAACGTGCGGATTTCATTGGTCGAAGAGTTGCGCACGCTTGAATACTCACAACGCCTCCGCGATCTGGCGCGCAACGTGCTGGTTCCCCACGAAGGCTCCGTCGGTGAAACGCTCTATCTGGGCGCGGCCAAGGGTGGGGCACAGGCGCTTGGCCGGAACGCCGGACGGCTGGAGGTTGGCGCACTTGCGGATCTCGTTGCGATTGACCGAAACCATCCCGCCCTGTTTGGCTTGCCAGAGGCGCAAATTCTGGATGGATTGTGTTTTGCCGCTGACGACCAAACTGTCACCGATGTCTGGGCCGCCGGTCGTCACATGGTGCAAGAAGGACACCACATCGCCCGTGACGCCATCGTCAAAACCTACCGAACGGCAATCACATCGCTTCTTGCAAAGCTTTGATCTGAACATGCAGCACCGTGCCCTCGACTACACCTTGGGCCGGTGCCTCCAGCTCGCAGCCTTGCGCGGCGACGAAATGATCCCTGCCAAGGTGCAACGCGCCGTCGATCACAAAGGCCAGATCACCCGCCTGCCCAGCAAAATCCCCTTGATGCACCTGAGCCTTCACCTGCACGTACCGTGGGTCAAAGATCACGTTCACGGCGCGGCACGGGCCATCAATCAGCCGCGCCTCCAATGCCAAACCTCCGTCAAACTCCAGCGGCGTCAATGGCTTGGCCTCTCGCTCTGCGTCTGTACCGTGCAAACACAGCCCTTTGCCTGCGATGATGGTATGAACACGCCACAGCCCAGGAAACGCAGAAAACGGCCCATTCTGCGCAATCTCCGCAAGGCTCAGACGCCAGATTAGGCCGCGCGCCCCTTTGCGCACCGCAAGCTCTCGCGTGGTGCCGCCACCGTTCTTCCATGGCATCGGTTCGATCTGCGCAGCGTCAAAGCGCATGGGCTCTCCTTTACAAGTGCGATTTAAGGCAGACATAATGGCATTTAGCCAGAGTTATTATTCAGCGCGGAGCCCTGAAGTGCAACAACAGAAGAAAACCAGCTTTCAGGACGTACGTGACGAGGTTATGCGCCGGATCGAGGCAAGGGTCTGGGATCAGGGCGCGCTCCTGCCGACCGAGGCCGATCTGGCAGAAGAGTTTGGCTGCGCCCGCGCCACTGTCAACCGCGCACTGCGCGAACTTGCAGACCGCGGTATTATTGACCGCAAGCGCAAGAGCGGCACGCGGGTTGCGACGCTCCCGGTCAAACAGGCCAAACTGGAAATCGCCACCACCCGCCGGCTTGTGGAAGAGCGCAACGCCACCTATCGCTATGCGCTGGTCTCTCGTAAGGTGCAGACGGCGCCGGGTTGGCTCAGCTCACAAATGGACCTGCCCTTTGACGCCCGCGTTCTGCACATGGACGTAATGCATTACGCCGATGGCCAGCCGTTTCAGTTCGAGGATCGCTGGATCAATATTGCCGCGGTTCCGGACAGCGAAATGGCGGATTTTTCGGAAACGCCCCCGGGGGAATGGCTGCTGGCGGCGGTACCGTTCTCCAATGCGGAGGTCAGCTTTTTCGCCAGCGCCGCAGATGCCACCCTCGCAGACTATATGTCCTGTGCGCCCGGCGCGCCCTTGTTCCAGATGGAGCGTGCAACTTGGTTCCAGGCGCAGCCGGTGACCTTCGCCCGGATGAGTTTTCACCCCGGCTACCGCATGCGCAGCCGTTACTGAAGATCGCCCAAAAGCACCTGGGATTCGTATGATTTCAGGGTCGGGCGCGCCATGTTCTTGTAGCTGCGCCAGCTGTCGCCCATGAGATCAAAGAATTCCGCCCGCGTATCGGCGTCCAGACCTTTTAGGCTGGCGGCTCCGGGATGATAGCTTTCGCTCTCCAACCCGTTGCCACGAATGATCTCGTGTTTCTCGAACAACAGGTGGAAGTAGGTCACAGCCTGCCCATCTGATCGCCGGCGGATGGTGCTGTCATTGATCAGGTGATGCGCAGGCACAAGCACCTCGTCCTGGCCGAACAGCATCTCGGCTGAGGCCGAGCACAACAGCACCCGATGGCTCGGTGACAGTTCGATCTCGTCATGCTGCCCCAGCGCATTGGCGGCGATCCGCACCGGCGCATCCTTGCCGGAGGCAGTCCGCTCACTGCGCCCGATCCAGCGGATCGGCTGCGCCCCGTGATCGCGCGTCTGCACCATCATACCCACTTCGAGCGCCTCGACGGCGACCGGTCCCTGCGTGGTTTCGATCAGGGTGCCCGCCACAAAGCACGGGGTGGTGGTCAGATTGACAAACGCGACATCGGAGTTCCCGTCATCGTCTTCGACCGTGTAGGTAAAGACCGTGGTCTCGTCATCATCGACGTCATCCTGACCGGTGATGTCAAAGGTGCCATCTTCGTTGAGCGTGACGATCTCGCCATTGGCGAGGGTCACCGAACTGCCGGCGGTCACGGGCTGGTTGTTGATGTGGGTGATGGTAAGCTGGGTGCCGTCGACCTGCTCATCATTGGCCAGCACATCCAGCGTCGTGGTGGTGCCTTCCTGCAATGACACATCGTCATCGCCTGCGATCAGCGCGGTCTGGATCGAATCGCCTGCGATCAGGAGGTTGGAGTCATAGCTCGCATCCCCGGTATCGGCGATCGCGATCTTGATCGAATTGACCTCACCGGGATTGACGGGGGCCGTCAGCTTCAACGTGACCGTGAAGCCGTCCATCTCGGTGTTGTAATTGTCCTCGTCTTCCGGGTTGTCGACATAGAGGTTCTCGTTCGAGCCATCGTTGATGTTGTTGATGGTGATGTCCCCATCGCCCACCACAAGCTGCGCCTCGACACCATTGACCCAAACCGAAACGGCATCGTTGAACCCGGAGCCGACATATTCCAGGTATTCCTCCGAAGAGAACACAAACTGCATCGACAGGGTTGAACCTTCGGGAACAAAATCCGCCTCGAACACTGCCGCGTCATAGGTGGTGCCGCCCGCGATCGCGTCCAGATCCGAATCGCCTGCGGTGCCATGCTGGGTTGTCGTGCTTGCAGTTGTGTTGGTGTTGGTCGTGCCCGAACTGTTGGTGAAATCGGTCGCGTTGCCGGTCGACAGGATGACACCGCTGTCCGAAGGCGTGACATCCGGAGCCACCGTATCGCCATCGCTGTAGATACCGGAAGCCCCGCCAGCACCGGTGTAGCTGGCCGATTCAATGGAAATTCCATTGCCGAACATTGCCTCGGCCATTTCCTCGGCTGAGGCATTTGTATTTACGGGCAGTTCTTGAGCAGTCGCCATAATATGATCACCAAGATTGGTCGCAACACCGAGGATTATAAACGCGGTTCCCCATACGCGCCCTTTAGATGCGCTTCAAATATGGTCAAACCGGGGCAGGAATTGGGCACAATTGTATGCAAATTGGTTTGACCTTCCCCGCTTGGCCCAGCTAATGCAAGCCCATGACCCAGAAAAAACCCTCCCGCCAGCAGGTCTACACGCTGCTCGTCCAGATTGGCCGCAAAGACGGCGATGGCCTGCCCGACGGGGCAACCGGCGCGGCGCTCATGGTGTATGCGTCGGGCGTCGACGAGGCAGAAGCCGTGCGCGAAACCGTCGCCATCCTGAAACAGGCGGATACCGCCCCGCTGGATGTGACCGGCTACGGCACGCTCGCCGAGCGTGAAGCCGAGGGCCACGAGATTGCGGACGAAGAACGCGATCTGATGCAGCGCGCGCTGGATGAAAACGCGGTGATCGTCGCGCAGATGACCCCGTTTTTTGGGGACGAACTGCAGCACGACAGCGACACGGACGCCTTGCACTGAAGTTCACGGCGGCCGCGGTGACGGACCAGTACTGCTGAGCGCTCAGGACCGGCTGCCAAACCATTTACGATAGAGCGTTTCGTAGGTGCCGTCTTCCTGCATGGACAAAAGCGCCCGATTGGCCGCCTCGACCCGGTCTGATCCCTGCGGGAAGATGATACCGTAGTATTCGGTCAGAAACTTGCGCCCCATCACATGCCCGATCCCCGCACCATCGGTCTTTACATAGTGGTTCAGCACGGGCGAATCGAACACGACGATGCGGGTTTCGCCGGCCTCGAAATCCTTTAGCAGCTCGCCCAGGCCCGGAAAGGCGACATAGTCGATTTCACGCCGGTCCAGAAAGCCCGCTGCGGTCGACCCCTGGATGGTCCCGACCCGTTTGCCGTAGAGATCGTTGACGGAATTGACCGATCCGTTGATCGCTTCGACCGTCATTGCGGCCGTGATCTTGGCCACGAAAACGGAGACCACGAACAGCGAGGACAACACCAGCAGCACGCCAAAGATGCGGCCGAGGAAACTGCGCGGAACCCGTTCCTCAAAGCCGCCATTCACAACCAGGTTGAGCGCCCACCAGAACGACGGGAACCATGCCTCTTTCAACGGGCGATCAAAGTAGGGCTGCGCGCGGCGTTCGAAAATCCACATCAGCATGCCCCCGACCAACAGGATCACAAAGGCAATGCCGATGGCAGCAAACAGGTCCCAGGACAACAGCGCCGCAATCAGGCTCGGCTCTGATATGTCATCCTCGTGCAGCATGATTTGCAGGCCGCTCTCAAAGATGGGCTGGCTGAAGTCCATGACCGCCTCACGCCCCGCCGTGATCGAGATATTGGCCGCCGCCATGTCCGCCTCGCCGCGCTCGACCTCTTCGAGCATCTGCACAAAACTGTCGACACGGTTGATTTTGATGTCCCAGGTCAGGCGCCGCGCGACCTCTCGCATCAGGTCCATGGTAAAGCCGACGTCCTGCCCACCGACCTGCATCGAGAACGGCGGGCGCGTGACTGTGTTGACAACAACCTGCTCCTGCGCACGCAGCGGAAGCGCGGGCAGGCTCATCAGAACTGTTATCAGGCAGAACCAAAGGGAACGCAGGGTCATGATCTAGGTCTCGAATCCAATGTCCGACCTGCCTTAGAAGGGCTGCGCCGTGATTCTCAAGCCCCAGCGCTCAGGCGGTACGCTGTTCGGCCAGAACTGCGGCATCAAACGCGCGCACCACGGGATATCGCGGGTGGGCATGTTCCGGCAGGCTGTTGCGGTCCAGATCCGCAAGGAGGCTCGCGGCGAGTGCTGGTCGATCACGGCGAATCCGGCCGAGGAACAGGCTTTCGACCCCCAGTCCAGCCGCCATCGGCACCTCATGCCCGGGCAAGATGACCTGCATATAGGTTGCCAAAGCACCGGCGGCGGGCTCGGGATGCGCCGTGCGCGTGCCCGCTAGGGTCTCGGCCGGCGCCAGCACCGCCTCGCAGCCGAACAGGTAGTCCACATCTGACCCCGTCAGCACCATGCGCTGGAACGGCGCGACCACAATGTCCTGCGCCAAACCAAAATAGGGCGACCGCACCCGCACGGGATGAAAGCTGCCCAGCGCAGGCACCTGCCGGCGGATCACATGCAGCACCGGCACCAGCGCACCGCTGGCGCAGCGTAGCAGATCGCCCCGTCGCAGATCCCGGATCGGACGCATCCCGGTGTCTGTCGCCAGCGGCGTCTCCGGCGTCAGGCCCGGCATCGGGCCAACCGGCTCCTGGCAATCTGACAGCGCGATATAGTCGACATCAGGGGCAATGTAGCACTGTGGCGTGCCGCTCATCAGGGCCCGGAGATCCTCCAGCCGCCACGGGCGCGGGGCGTCGATCGGCATGATGTCAGCCCGCCCACCGTCGAGATGTTCCAGCGCCAACTGACCGCGAAAGGCTGGCGCATCCCAACTGTAGGTCAGGCGCACCTGGTCGGTGCGACCCCGTCTGGTCGGGTTCATGGTTTTGTGCAGCACGGCGCCATATTGCTCCAGCACCAGATTGATGCCGCCGCCAGGCACCGCCGAGACCTGGAAGCGCACCGGCCAATCGCCGCCGCGCTCAAACAAGACCAGCGGTTCGGGTTTGCGCAGTTCCGGCAGGCTGATCTCCAGCACCAGCGCGCCGGTCGCCAGCAGCGCGTTCGGTTCACGCAACAGCAGACAGCGCTGCGCACCTTCGGGCGTCAATCCGGCAGGATCAAACACCTGCGCTTGATTGTGCCACAGGCCCAGCCAGCTCATGCATGCCCCCAAGTCGGGGCACCAACATCGTGCCGTCTGTATCCTGCCATCTACACCTCACAGCGCATCTATGTCGTGCCCCGGGCGGGTGGCGCATGCGTCGGCCTTATTGGTGCCCGGGGCGTCCCTCAGTTTCAGTCCCGATGTTCCCGGTCAGGGACGCCATGCGGCGCAGAAGGGTGACACAGCGCGACAATCGGGTTCGGTGAATCAGGTGATCCAACGGTCCGCCTCTGTTCGCTTTGGTAGTCCTGCTCGTCGCACGTCCGGGCGATCTTGTCGCCGTCCCGTTCCATGCCTCGGTCTGTTATTCCCTCCACCCTAGCACGCGCGGCGCGCCCTGTCAGGGCACGATTGCCCACGATGCGACTGCCCGAGCATTTCGGCCACAGGTCCCCGCAAAGCGCGATGACAATTGCACCGCCTCCGCAATTCGCGCTAGGTCACTGACGATGATTTCAGGAGGACCCCGCATGACCGCCACCGATCCCGTCCAGTTGACCGCGGACCTCGTTCGCTGCCCTTCGGTCACACCTGTCGAGGGCGGCGCATTGGTGTTGCTGGAACGACTGCTGAGTGATGCGGGCTTTACCTGCACCCGGATGGATCGCGGAGGCGTCTGCAACCTCTTTGCCCGCTGGGGCGACAAGGGCCATGCCAAGACCTTCGGCTTCAACGGCCACACCGATGTCGTTCCCGTCGGTGACGAGGCCGCATGGACCCACGACCCCTTTGGCGCCGACGTGGTCGATGGGGTGATGTACGGTCGGGGCACCACCGACATGAAATCCGGCGTTGCGGCCTTTGCTGCTGCCGCCATCGACTTTGTGCGCGAGACACCGCCCGACGGCGCCGTGGTTCTGACCATCACCGGCGATGAAGAAGGCGACGCGGTAGATGGAACCACCGCTTTGCTCGATTACATGGACCAGACAGGCGAAAAGATGTCCGTCTGCCTCGTGGGTGAACCCACCTGCCCCAATCACATGGGCGAGATGATCAAGATCGGCCGCCGTGGCTCCATGACCGCATGGTTCACGGTAACGGGCGTGCAGGGGCATTCGGCCTATCCGCATCGTGCCAACAATCCCTTGAATGGCCTGTCGCGCCTGATGGATCGCCTCGCCAGCCATCAGCTTGACGAGGGATCCGAGCATTTCGACGCCTCCACCCTGGCGATCGTCACCATTGATACCGGCAATCCGGCGACCAATGTGATCCCTGCGCAAGGCCGCGCAGCAGTCAATATCCGCTTCAATGATCTCCACTCGGGCACATCGCTCACCGATTGGCTGCAAGAGGAAGCGGACAAGGTGGCCGAAGAGTTCGGTCTCAGGATCGACATGGACGTCAAGATCTCTGGCGAGAGTTTTATCACCCCTCCCGGCGATCTGTCGGAACTGGTCTCAAAGGCAGTGCAGACCGAAACCAACCAAGTGCCAGAACTATCGACCACCGGCGGCACATCCGACGCGCGTTTCGTCAAGGCGCATTGCCCGGTCGTGGAGTTCGGTCTCGTGGGCAAAACCATGCATCAGGTGGATGAGAATGTTGAGGTCGCCCAGATCCATCAACTGAAGGCCATCTACACTCGCATTCTGACGGATTACTTCGCATGAGCCTGTTGATCGCGGAAACGGAAGATCTCGACACCTGCCTGGAGCTGCGCTTCGAGGTGTTTGTCCGAGAGCAGGGCGTTCCCCCCGAGGAAGAGCGCGATACGCTCGATGACTCTGCCACGCATCTTCTGGCGACGCAGGATGGCACACCCGTGGGAACCGCGCGGATTGTGTTTCAAGGCGATATTGCCAAGATCGGGCGGGTCTGTGTGGTAAAATCCGCGCGGGGTACGGGGCTTGGTGCACGGCTGATCGAGGCTTGCGTCGACGTTGCCAGAGAGCGGCAGGGGATCACCCGTGCCAAACTCGGTGCGCAGATCCACGCCATTGGTTTTTATGAGAAGCTTGGCTTTGAGGCCTTTGGGCCTGTTTACCTCGATGCGGGTATAGATCACCGGGATATGGTAAAACCTCTGTAGGGCACTCAGCAGGCGCCATCTGGTAAAAAGGTTGGTCCATATTTCGCCGCCCGGCGTTTGGTGTTTTCAGCATGACGTTCCCTGCGCGCCATGCTACGGCAGATCTATGGCGCGTATTCCCACAAAGGCCGAGATTCTGGACTGGATCTCCGCCCACCCGACACAGACCTCCAAACGTGACATTGCCAAGGCTTTTGGCATCAAGGGCGCTGAGCGGATCGACCTCAAACGCCTCCTGAAGGAGTTGGAGGCCGAAGGGCATCTGGAAAAGCGCAAGCGCAGTTACACCGACCCGGATCGTTTGCCGCCGGTCACGGTTCTGCTGGTCAAAGCCCCCGATGACAATGGCGATCTGTTTGCCCAGCCGCTGGAATGGCATGGCGAAGGGGTGGAACCCATCGTGATGGTGATCCCGCGTGCGTCTGATCCGGCCCTGGGCGAGGGCGACCGTATCCTTGCGCGCCTGACCGTGGTGCAGGAAGAGGATCACAACTATGAGGCTCGCCTGATCCGTCGCATCGGGACCAACCCGAAGCGCATTCTGGGTATTTATCGCCAGGGGTCCGAAGGCGGGCGCATTGTTCCCATCGACAAGGCGGGCTCCAACGAGTGGCAAGTGCCCGAAGCAAATACGCATGGCGCCAAGGACGGCGAATTGGTCGAGGCCGAGCTTGCCGGACCAAAGGCCCGTATGGGTTTGCCCAAAGCGCGCATCGTCGAACGGCTCGGTGATCCGTCCGCCCCCAAGGCGGTGTCGCTGATCGCAATCCACCAGCATGGCATTCCCGATCACTTCCCCGATGCGGTTGTTGCCGAGGCTGACAGCGCCAAACCGATGGGCCTCAAAAGGCGCGAAGATCTGCGCGATCTGCCGCTGATTACCATCGACCCTGCCGATGCCCGCGACCACGATGACGCCTGCTTTGCCCATGCGGATGACGATCCCAAGAACCCCGGTGGCCACGTGATCTGGGTCGCGATCGCCGATGTCGCGGCCTATGTGACGCCCGGTTCGGCGCTGGACCGCGAAGCACGCAAACGCGGCAATTCCAGCTATTTCCCTGATCGGGTGGTACCGATGCTGCCGGACCGGCTTTCGGGCGATCTCTGTTCTCTGCACGAGGGTGTGCCACGTCCCTGTCTGGCTGTGCGCATGCAGATCGACGCCGAGGGCAACAAGATCGCGCACCGCTTTGTGCGCGGCCTGATGAAATCGCAGGCCTCCTTGCACTACGGCGAGGTGCAAGACGCCGTGGATGGTCGCGTCACCGCGCGCACGGAACCGTTCCTGGAAGACGTCATAAAACCACTTTATGCCGCCTATGAGGCGCTCAAAGCCGCCCGTGGCGCGCGCCAGCCGCTGGATCTCGACCTGCCAGAGCGCAAGATCGTGCTCGACGACAAGGGCAAGGTGGCCTCGGTCAATTTCCGTGATCGCCTCGATGCGCACCGGCTGATCGAGGAATTCATGGTGCTGGCCAATGTGGCCGCCGCCGAAACCCTGATCAAGAAGCGCCAGCCGCTGTTGTTCCGGGTGCATGAAGAACCCGCTCAGGACAAACTGGACGCGCTGCGCGACACAGCACAGGCGGCGGGTCTGAACCTTGCCAAAGGACAGGTGCTGCAAACGCGGCATCTGAACGCATTGCTGAATGCCGCCGCGGGAACCGATGATGCGGAGCTGATCAATATCTCCACGCTGCGATCGATGCAGCAGGCCTATTACTACCCGGAGAATTTCGGCCATTTTGGTCTCGCGCTGCGCAACTATGCGCATTTTACCTCGCCGATCCGCCGCTATGCCGACCTGATCGTGCACCGCGCGCTGATCACGGCCCATGGGTGGGGCAAAGACGGGCTTTCGGCTGACGAGGTCGAGCGGCTGGAGGACACCGCGACCCATATTTCCGCGACCGAGCGGCGCTCGATGCTGGCGGAGCGCGACACCACGGACCGCTATCTTGCGTCTTATCTGGCGGAACGCGTGGGCAACGAGTTCACCGGTCGGATCTCCGGCATTGCCCGCTTTGGCGCCTTTGTGAAACTGGATGAAACCGGGGCCGATGGGCTGGTGCCGGTGCGCTCGATCGGACGGGAGTATTTCCATTTTGACGCGCAGGCTGGAACGTTGATGGGGTCTGACACCGGGTTGATCATCGCCATCGGCCAACGAGTCACGGTGCGTCTGACCCAGGCTGCACCGGTGACCGGCGGGTTGGAGCTGGAATTGCTGGCCCTTGAAGATGCGGAACTGCCAAAAGGGCGCGGCGATGCCGGCAAAGGCGGTCGCCGTCGCAGCCCGGCGGGCCGCACCGTGTCTCGCAGCAAGGCCGCAAAATCAAAGCACAAGGCGGCCAAGGTAAAACGCAAGGTGAACCGAAAACGCAAATAACCCGATCACGTCGCGCGCCTCCAGGGTTCGCGCCAGAGGTTTTGCGCTCCGCTTTGCGGATCGCCGGGGGGCAGGCCGCGCCTTCGGCGCGGCCTGCCCGGCCCAAGGGGCGCCCTTGTATTTCAATGCAAAGGCGACGCGCGGGAGCCCCCCCGGCCCCTAGAAGGCGTCATCAACTGCGCGAAACCTACGCCGCCTGCGGGAGTGTCAGCGCGCCCTGCTCCAGCACACGGGACACATAGGCCAAGAGGTTCCCGTGGCGCTGTGTCACCGCCACCACCTGCGGCGCAGCAGGTGTACGGGACATGGCCTCAATCATCGGCGCGGCAGAGCAATCAGCGGCGGTCATCTGATCCCCAAACAAGAAACGCTGATCGCCCAAGATACTCTCAATCGCCGTTAAATCCTGCTCCAGCCGCTGCAGACGCTCCGCCCGGTCGAACCGCGAATGCCCCGTGAAGTGCAGACCGTCCAGCACCTTGGCGCGAAAGCTGTTGACGGGCTCTTCAGGTACACCGGCAAAAACCGTCTGCAACATCCCCGCCCAGCCGTCATCTTCGAGCCAGCGGGCACACATAAGCTGCAACCACAGCGTCTCGTCCACCATGCGGATGAGCGCCCGTGACTGACCTTTTTGCACAGCACTAAGACCCGTATCGAACTCTGCGCCCCGGTCTTCGAGGAAACCACGGATGCCTTCGCTGTCGGGGATCAGGGTACCGTTCTCGTCCCGCACCACGGGAAGCTTGCTGTGCGGCATCCGTGCGAGATCTGCCGGGTCGTGCACATCCTGCCGCTGCCAGTCCTCACCAGACATCTGCAGCAGCAGCGCCGCTTTGGTACAAAACATGCTGTAGCTGTAAAAACCGTCGCCACCGCCGTGGGTCAATAGGGTCAACATCGTCTCTCTCCATTTGGGATGTGATGAGGATGTGCTACACGGGCCTGTTGTCAGTTTTTGTCATCAGGGACAGGTACACGCAGGGTATGACCAGAACAGAACGCCTCTTTCGCCTGATGCAGACCCTGCGCCAGCTACCGCCACCGGTGACGGCCGAACAGCTCGCCCAGGATCTTGGTGTCTCTGGTCGGACCATCCATCGCGATATTGACGCGCTCCGGGCCTTGGGGGCCGTGATCGACGGGGCCGCGGGATTTGGCTTCACGCTTGTCGAGGATGCAACGCTGCCCCCGCTCGGGTTTGGAGCCACCGAACTGGAGGCGCTGGTGCTGGGCCTGTGCGAGGTTCAGCAGAAGGGCGATCCCGATCTGGCAGATGCGGCCCGCACTGCCCTGAAAAAACTGCGCGCCCGCCTGCCCAAGAGCCAGGCCGACCGATTGCAGCACGCGGTCCTCTCTGCGCATAGCTTTGCGCCGCCGCACGCCCCGACGGTGGATGCAGCCGAACTGAGACAGGCGACGTGGGACGAGCGCGAGGTGGGGTTTGATTATGTGGACGCCAAAGGGGCAAGCACATGGCGACAGGTGAAACCGCTTGGACTGGTCTACTTCGACAATTCCTCGGTGCTGATTGCATGGTGCCTCCTGCGTCGGGACTTTCGGGTGTTTCGCCTGGATCGCATGCAGGGGCTTGAGGTGACGGAGACGTCCTTTCGCCCGCATCGTGTTCGGCTTTATCGCGCCGCGCTCGACCATCTTCGCAGCCAGGCCTATGGCTGAGGGTGGCCCACAGGCAGAGGAACGCTGAGGAGCGGCGACGCCTGTCTGAGTTCTTTTGCCCGCGGCCCAGTCACGCTACAGTTGATGTCAATAAACAGAGCAGGTGTTGAGGTTCAAAATGCGCAGTTGGGTTAAAAGAGCGCTATGTGTCGGGTTCACCCTCCCGGCATGGATGGCGCAAGCAGCCGTTTCGGAACAACAAATCCTCACGGAGACGCCGCGGCCACAGGCGCGTCCCGCCGGTCCCGAGGCGCACGCGGCGCGCATTCAGCTCGCCACCGCCACCACACTTCGTCCGGTGGCACGCACCAGCGTCGCCGCCACGACCGAAGCTGCGCTGTCGGCCCCCCGCTCGGCCCACGATAAAGACGTACACTTCAAAACCTGGCTCAGCGACTTCGCCTCCCGCGCGCAGGCACAGGGCATTCGGCCGGAGACCTTGAACCGCGCGCTCGACGGCGTCACCTATGACGCCTCCGTCATCGAGCGGGACCGCAACCAGTCCGAGTTCACCAGAACGATCTGGGATTACCTAGATCGTGCTGCCTCCGACAGTCGTGTGCGCAATGGCAAGGCGGCCCTTCAAGGCCAACGGGATACGCTGGCACGGATAGAGGCGCATTACGGGGTCGAAAAGGAAGTGGTGGTTGCCGTCTGGGGTCTGGAAAGCAGCTATGGCAGCTTTCGCGGAGATATGGACATCATCCGTTCCCTGGCTACGCTCGCCTTTGATGGTCGGCGCGGCGCCTTTTTCGAAGAGCAGCTGATTGCCGCGCTGAAGATCCTACAATCCGGCGATGTGGCGCCCCGGGAGATGACCGGCAGCTGGGCCGGCGCAATGGGACACACGCAGTTTATCCCAACATCCTACCTCGATTACGCGGTGGATTTCACCGGCGACGGGAAGCGGGACATCTGGTCCGATACCCCGACGGATGCCCTCGCGTCGACCGCGGCCTATCTGAAGAAATTCGGCTGGGTCTCCGGACAGCCCTGGGGGGTGGAAGTGACGCTGCCCGACACCTTCGACTTCACGCTGGCCAACCGCAAGATCAAGAAAAGTCCGGAGGCATGGGCTCGGCTTGGTGTGCGTGCGATGAATGGCCAGCCGGTGCCCAACCATGGTGAGGCCTCGATCCTGCTGCCGGCTGGCGGCAAGGGTGCCGCCTTCATGATCTTCAAGAATTTCTCTGTGATCGAGCGCTACAACACGGCCGATGCCTATGTGATCGCCGTCGGTCACCTGAGCGACCGGCTGCGCGGCGGCGACAAGATCAAGGGCGGCTGGCCGCGTGGAGATCGCGCATTGACCTTTGCCGAGCGTAAGGAATTGCAGCAACGTCTGACACGCGCCGGTTTCAGCACCGATGGCATCGACGGGCGCATCGGACCCAAGACCGTGGCCGCTGTGCGCGCCTATCAAAGCGCCAAGGGGTTGATGCCGGACGGCTATGCCTCGCTGACATTGCTGGAGAAGCTACGCTAACACCCCATACCCCCTCAGGGCGCTCAGCCCCTGCACACAAAAAAGCCCCGCTCGATGGCGGGGCTTTTTCTTGTCATGAGGTGGATCAGCTCGGGCTCATGCCGCGCAAACGCTCACTGCGGCGACGCAAGAGCTCAACCGTGGTCAGCAAGCAGATCGAGATCGCCACAAGGATCGTCGCCACCGCCAGAATGGTGGGCGAGATCTGTTCGCGCAGGCCGGTAAACATCTGCCATGGCAGTGTTTTCTGGCCAGCAGACCCGACAAAGAGCACCACCACAACCTCGTCAAAGGAGGTGATGAAGGCAAACAGCCCCCCGGAAATCACGCCGGGCAGGATGAGCGGCATCTGCACCCGGAAGAAAGTGGTGATCGGCCCGGCCCCCATATTCGCCGCGGCACGTGTCAGGGAGCGATCAAACCCCACCAGAGTCGCAGTCACCGTAATGATGACGAAGGGGATACCGAGGGCGGCGTGGGCCAGGACAACGCCGAAATACGTCCCCTGCAGACCGATACGGCTGTAGAAGAAATACATGCCCGCAGCCGAAATGATCAGCGGCACGATCATCGGCGAGATCAGCACCGCCATGATCGCCCGGCGGAACGGCACATGCGGTTGGCTCAGGCCGATCGCCGCAAGCGTGCCGAAGCTCACCGACAGGAAGGTCGCCATAGGCGCAATCCGCAGCGAATTCCACAGCGCCTGCTGCCAGTCATCGTTGCTGAAGAAATCCTGGTAGTGCTTGAGGGAATAGCCTTCCGGGTCAAACCGCAGCATTTCCGGTGTGAAGGTAAAGAAGTTCTCGGCGTTGAACGAGAGCGGCATCACCACCAGAATCGGCGTGATCAGAAACACGAAGATCGCGCCGCAGATCACCCGAAAGCTGTAGTACCACAGAACCTGACCGGGCGTCAGATAGGGGGGCAGGTGCTTGCGATAGCTCGACGTGGCGAGCCAGAAGATGAACCAGCCCGCGAACCAGCCGAACAGTGCCCCCACCACAAGGGCGGGCAGACCGCCGAGCAGGAACCCGGCGATTGCAAATACGGCGACTGTGGCCCAACGCACGGGTTTCTCCTGCGCCAGCAGGTTGCAGTACACAAAGCCCATAGCGCCCAGGAGAACCGCGCCGATCACAAGCCCGAGCAGGCCCGATCCCTGCGCCGTGCCCACGAAGAGGCCGAAGAAGCCCCCTGCGGCAGCGGACACAGCAGCGGTGAAGGCGGGAGTTTGGTTTTGAACAGGTGTCAGTGCCATTTGGTTTATCCCAGCTTCACGTTGTCGATGCCGACGATCTTGTCATAGGCCCAGTAGAGCAACAGCACGACCGCCAGGAGGATACTCCCGAGCGCCGCCGCCAGACCCCAGTTGAGCGAGGACGAGATATGATAGGCAATCCGGTTGGAGATAAAGACCCCCTTGGTGCCGCCCACGATCTCGGGCGTGATGTAGTAGCCGATCGCCAGAATGAAGACGAGAATCGACCCCGCGCCGATCCCCGGGACCGACTGCGGGAAATACACCCGCCAGAACGCCGTCCAGTTGGTCGCACCCAACGACTTTGCCGCGCGCAGATAGGACGGGTTGATGGTCTGCATCACCGAATACATCGGCAGGATCATGAACGGCAGCAGGATGTGGGTCATCGCCACGATAGTGCCGAACTGGTTGTTGATCATCACCAGCCGCGCCGCGTCATCGACCAGTCCCAGCCAGACCAGCACATCATTGATAACCCCCTGTTGCTGCAGCATGACCTTCCAGGCCGATGTCCGGACCAGAAGCGAGGTCCAGAACGGCAGCAGCACCAGGATCATCAGGATATTGGCTGATCGTGTCGGCAGGTTGGCCAGGATCCAAGCAACCGGATAGCCCAGCAGAATGCAGGACCCGGTGATCACCAGCGACATGACCAGAGTCCGCTGGAACAGCGTGATATAGATCTGCTGGTTCTCGGGCCGCGGCTCTGCGCCTTCGGGGCCTTTCTGCATGTCGATGGAGTTCAGGAAATACCCGCTGGTGTAATTGGGGCTGTAGGTCTGGATGGTGCGCCAGTTGCCCAGATCGCCCCAATCCTCATCCATGTCGAGAAAGGCGGCCTTAAAGGAAATCGGCTCCAACTCCGCCAGTGCCTCGGCTGCGGCCGTCAACTCGGCTGCGCCCGGGCCCGTGTAGCTTGCGAGCTTTTCCGCACCGTCAGCCGACTGAACGGCGGTGGCAAAGGCCACAAAAACGGTTTCCCAAGGATCTTCTTCAGCGACGACATCCTCTTCCGCGATTGCCGTGAACAGAGCAAAATCCGTGTAGGCTGTCGCCATGCGGGGAAAGAGTGCGCTGATCTCGGCGCCTGGCACAAAGCCAATATCGCCGGCAAAGCTGTCACCGGTCAGCTGGCTGAGCTTGGCCCGCTGCGCGTCCAGAAGGCCGGTGTTGCCCTCGGCGCTGCTGCCCCCGGTCATGATTTCAAACCAGAGCGCCTCGTCCTTCAGAGCACCATCATTGGCGCGTTCGATGGCCTTGACGTGGTCCTCACCAACGTCATCAACCTTGCGCCCGCTGCCGCGGAACAGAGATGAAATCCCGGTTTCCTCATAGTTCAGACGCGTGCCGAGCTTGGTGTGTTCCTTGGCTTCCGCAGCAACGAAGAGATCATAATAGAGACTCTCATACACCGCCTCGCCCGGAGCCTCGTCACCGAGGGCATCCCAGTCTTTCAGGGTCACCACGGTTTCGGAAAGCGTGTCTGACACGATTCGGTTCTCGACCGAGCGGAACAACATATCCGCGATCGGGAGAATGAAGGTGAGGAGGATGAAGACCAGAAGCGGCGCGATCAGCATCAAGGCCCGCATTTTCTGCATCCTCAACGCGCGGGCCAGGCTGCGCTTCAACGGCGTACCGTCAGCCGCTAGGACCGGGCCGGATTGAGTTGTGTCACTCATGATTGTCCCTGTTGTCTTCCCGCGTTTTTCAAATCTGCGGGGTGGAGGTCTCCGCCGCGGCGGCGCCCTGGGGACGCGGCGCCGGAGAGGGAGCCGGAGAGCGCAGACCGCTCTCCGGCATCGGCATCATCAGATCCGATTACTTGGCCAGCCAGGCCTGGAACTTCGCGTCGATGTCGTCGCGATAGTCAGCCCAGAACTCGTAGTTGTACAGGAACGTGTTCTGTGCGTTTGCCGGATCGGTCGGCATATGCGGCGCCATCTCGATGCCAAGCTCGGCATGTTTGCCGACGAGCGGTGCGGAAGAGGCACGCGCCGGGCCGTAGGAGATGTATTTCGCCTGATCCGCCAGACGCTGAGTGTCGGTGGCGAAATAGATGTAGTCCAGGGCACGTGCTTTGCGCTCATCCGAGAGACCTGCCGGAATGATCCAGCCGTCGAGGTCGAACACCTGTGCGTCCCAGAGCATCGCCACCGGCTGATCCTGCTCTTCGATCACCGAGAACAGGCGGCCGTTGTAGGTGGAGCCCATCACAACTTCGCCATCGGCGAGCAGCTGCGGCGTGTCGGCACCGGCGGACCACCAGATCACGCTGTCCTTGATGGTGTCGAGCTTCGCCAGCGCGCGCTCCTGACCTTCTTCGGTTTCCAGCACGTCATAGACTTCGTCCTTGGCGACGCCGTCGCAGAGCAGAGCCCACTCCATGTTGTTGATCGGGCGCTTCTCAAGCGCACGCTTGCCCGGATAGGCTTCGAGATCAAACACGTCGCAAACGCTTGTCGGCGGGGTGTCACCGACCAGATCGGTGCGATAGCCGAAGGTGGTGGAATAGACGATCTGCGGGATGAAGCAGTCGGACACCAGCAGTTCACCGAAGTCTTCTTCGGCAGAGGTGCCGTCCGGCGCAGCCGCCAGGTGCTCATCGGGATCGATTTCCATCGCCAGACCTTCGTCGCACAGACGCATTGCGTCCGCAGCCACAACGTCGACAACATCCCAGGTCACATTGCCCGCTTCGTTCATTGCACGCAGCTTGGCGACGGCCTCGTTGGAGCTTTCGTCATTGATGATCTTGACGCCAGTCTTTTCGGCGTAGGGCTCGTGATAGGCCTTGAGCTGAGAGTTGGAGTAGGCTCCGCCCCAGGACACGATGGTCATTTCATCCGCCATATCCGCGGCAAAAGCCATCGGCGCGCAGAGAGCGGTCGTGGCGGCGAGTGCCGTCAGTTTACGCAGTTTCATATTCGTATTCTCCTTGTTGAGACACTGATTATTCATGTGTTTGGCCCCCCGATCCATTCAGCACCGCCGGGGGTTCCTATGCGCAACCGGTCGCGATCAAGCGTCCAGCGCGCGGCAGTCCTCGGGCAGCCAGCCGATTTCGATCTGCTGTCCGGGCTGTAGACGAACCTGATCCGGCGCGTTGCGGGTCTTGATGATGAACTCATCGTTGCCCGCGACCTTCAGGCGCGTGCGGAAGATGTCACCCATGTAGATGAATTCCAGCACTTCGGCCTTGAGGGTATGCACGCCTTCTTGCAGGCGATCCTTGTTGTATTCCACCCGTTCCGGGCGGATCGATACGCGTGTGCGCTGTCCCACCTCGGACACGTTGATGGGCATGGCGTCGATCAGTTCCCCACCGTCGAGCTGCACCAGGGCGCGGCCATCGGAGATTTCCTTGATCACACCTTCCAGCGTGTTGTTCTCGCCGATGAACTGGGCCACGAAACTGTTTGCCGGCTCTTCATAGAGCTGATCCGGCGGCGCCAGCTGCTGGATGCGACCATCGTCGAACACGGCGACGCGGTCCGACATGGTCAGCGCCTCGGTCTGGTCGTGGGTCACATAGACCGTGGTGATCCCGAGCTGGTGCGCCAGATGGGTGATCTCGAACTGCATCTTTTCGCGCAGCTGCTTGTCGAGCGCGCCGAGCGGCTCGTCCATCAGCACCAGTTCCGGCTCGAACACAAGGGCCCGGGCCAGTGCGACACGTTGCTGCTGGCCACCGGACAGCTGCGCCGGGCGACGGCCGCCAAAACTGCCCATCTCCACCATGTCGAGCGCACGTTTGACTTTTTCTTCACGTGTGGATTTGCCCATTCCACGCACCTCGAGCGGAAAGCTCAGGTTCTCGGCAATGGTCATATGCGGAAACAGGGCGTAGTTCTGGAACACCATGCCAATGCCACGCTTGTGCGGCGGGATGTTGTTGATCGAGACACCGCCGAGGCGAATATCGCCATGAGTGGCGGTCTCGAAGCCGGCCAGCATCATAAGGCAAGTGGTTTTCCCCGACCCCGACGGACCAAGCATGGTCAGGAATTCGCCCTTGGGCATGGTGAGGTTCAAGTCTTTGACGACGAGTGTCTCACCGTCATAACTCTTTTGCACGCGTTCGAATTCAACGAACGCGTCAGTATTCGACGCATCGGCCAAATCAGGCTCCCCGTATATGTTCTTATCCCGGCGGCTTTGATCCGCTCTTTGTTCATTAGTGTAAGCACAGCGGCACTCCACTGTGCAACCGGATCAATCGGCTCCGGCTCGGCGTCCCGGTGGGTTTCTCAACTCTCCCGGAGGAATGGATCGCAAACCCAGACGCTTTGCGACCTTTACTTGCTTGTTTGCGCCATTTTTGGACATTTTTACCCCTAAGCACAACAGCTGACGCGATGATTTTTTTTGCATGCGCACAAAAAAGGGACCGCTAACGGTCCCTTTTGATGATTCGAATCAGGTGAACAACCGGATCAAACCGCTTCGGCAAGCAGATCCTGCGCCTTAAGTTCGGCGTAGCATTCATCGAGCGACTTGGTTGCGCGCGCAACCAATGTGTCGATCTCGTCCGTCGTGATCACCAGCGGCGGAGAGATAATCATGCGGTCGCCCACATGGCGCATCACCAGATTGTTGGCAAAGCAACGCTCGCGGCAAATGAAGCCCACCGTTCCCGCGTCCGATGCAAAGGCTGCGCGGGTCGCCTTGTTTGGCGTCAGCGCGATGGAGCCCATCATCCCGACGATCTTGGCTTCGCCGACCAACGGGTGATCGGTCAGTGCCTCCCATTTTTCCTTGAGATAGGGCGCGGCAACGTCGCGAACGTGCTCCAGAACCTTCTCCTCTTCAAGAATGCGGAGGTTCTCCAGCGCCACAGCAGCCGCCACCGGGTGACCGGAATAGGTGTAGCCGTGGTTGAATTCGTCCTGTGCAATCACACCGGCCACCTCGTCCGAGACGATGGAGCCTCCGATGGGCGCATAGCCCGAGGACAGCCCCTTGGCGATGGTCATGATATCGGGCCGGATCCCCATAGTCTCGGAGCCGAACCAGTTGCCTGTGCGCCCAAAACCGCAAATCACCTCATCCGCGATCAGTAGGATGTCATACTTGTCGCAAATGCGCTGGATCTCGGGCCAATAGGTTGCGGGCGGCACGATCACCCCCCCGGCCCCCTGGACCGGCTCGGCGATAAAGGCCGCCACACGGTCTTCGCCCAGTTCCAGAATCGCCTTTTCCAGCTCCTGTGCGCGCGCCAGACCGAACTCTTCGGGATTCGTATCCCCCCCTTCGGCCCACCAGTTCGGTTGATTGATATGGAGCACATCCGGGATCGGCAAGCCACCCTGCGCGTGCATCGCCGACATGCCACCAAGAGACCCAGACCCGACCGAAGAGCCGTGATAGGCGTTCTTGCGCGAGATGATGATGGATTTGGTCGGCTTGCCCTTCATGGCCCAGTAATGCCGCACCATCCGAATGTTGGTGTCGTTGGCCTCAGACCCGGAACCGGCGAAGAACACATTGTTCAGATCCCCCGGCGCCAGTTCGGCGATCTTGGCGGCCAGCGCGATGGCCGGGACGTGAGTGGTCTGGAAGAAGGTATTGTAATAGGGCAGCTCGCGCATCTGGCGCGCCGCCACCTCGGCCAGTTCATCACGGCCGTAGCCGATGTTGACGCACCACAGCCCCGCCATCGCATCCAGGATCTCGTGCCCTTCGCTATCGGTCAGGGTGACGCCATTGGCGCGCGTGATGACCCGCGCGCCCTTCTGCGCCAGACCGCCGTTTGCGGTGAACGGATGCATGTGATGCGCCGCATCCAGCGCTTGCAGTTCTGCGGTGGGCAGATGATTGGTAATCGTCGTCATTGGGGACACTCCTGAACGGAAAGCTTTCGTCCAGAATATGATCAAAAATCACACTGTCAATCGAATCAGTTGATCGGCGTCAGCCCCGCCCGGACCTGTTCCATGCCCTGCAACACGTCCCGTTCCATGGCCAGCGCCACCAGATCCGCATCTTTTTTACGCAGCCCCTCAAGGATGTCCTTGTGACGGTCTGGAAAGCTCTGCGTTCCGAAGCGTCCGCAGACCACCCGGAGCGAGGGACCAAAGCGCAGCCAAAGCCGGTCAGCGAGATCCGCAAGGATGGGCGCACCCGCATGGGCGTTCAAGGCGGTGTGGAACTGGTAGTTCAGCTCAAGATAGCCCGCCACATCCCCGGATGAGATCGCCTTGTCCAATGTCAGATCCAACGCCTCCAACTTGTCCACCTTGGGCGCAGGCATGCGTGTTGCCGCGCGACGCGCCAGCTCACACTCTATTGTTTTTCTTGCATAAACCAGCTCATCTATATCCTCGGCCCGCAGTTCGGGCACCGATACGCGACGGTTGCCCTGAAACACCAGCGCCCCGTCTGAAATCAGCCGGCGGATCGCTTCGCGCACCGGTGTCATGCCGCTCTCCAGCGCCTCCACCAGCCCCTGTATCGTGACCGCCTGTCCGGGGGCCAGTTCCCCGAACAAAATCTGCGCCCGCAAACGCTGGTAGACCTGCTCGTGAGCGGGCAGTTTTGCCCCCCCTTCCGACGGGGGCCCGGATGGCGGATTTGGCACATTCAACGAACTTGGATCCTTCTCGTTTTCGGGCAGCTTGCACCAACGAAATGCAGATGAAAACATAAAGTGTCTTGCCGGATGAGGCAAAACTTGATCAAAATAGCCCACAGCCGGACAGAAAGACGCCGGCATGCACAGGGGAGATTCTCATGACACTCAAAACGGCCACCATCGTGTCCGCCATCGCACTCAGCGCGGCAGCCGCCTCGGCAGATGAGGTGCGCGTCTACAACTGGTCCGACTATATCGACGAGTCGCTGCTGGAGAAATTCGAGCAGGAAACCGGTATCGACCTGATCTACGATGTCTTCGATTCAAACGAATTGCTGGAGACCAAGATGCTCGCAGGGGGATCCGGCTATGATGTCGTCGTGCCCACCGGCTCTTTCCTGCAACGTCAGATCCAGGCCGGCGTGTTCCAGAAAATCGACAAGGACAAGCTGGAAAACTACGGCAACGTCTGGGATGTGATCCAGGACCGCACCGCCCGGTTTGACCCCAACAATGATTACTCGATCAACTACATGTGGGGCACCACCGGGATTGGCGCCAACACCGGCAAGGTAAGCGAAGCCCTGGGTGAGGACGCCCCGATCGACAGCCTGGCGCTGGTCTTCGACCCTGCCAACATGGAAAAGCTCTCCGAATGCGGTGTGCATTTCCTCGATGCTCCGGATGAGATGATCCCTGCCGCGCTGACCTATCTCGGGCTTGACCCGAACAGCCACGACAAGGATGACCTGGAAAAAGCGGCCGATGCGCTCGAAGCGGTGCGTCCCTATGTTCAGAAGTTCCATTCGTCCGAATACATCAACGCGCTCGCCAATGGTGATATCTGCGTGGCCTTCGGCTGGTCCGGCGACATTCTCCAGGCCCGCGACCGTGCTGCCGAGGCCGACAATGGCGTCAATATTACCTATAACGCGCCGTCTGAGGGTGCTCTGATGTGGTTCGACCAGATGGCGATCCCGGTGGATGCGCCGAACCCGGAGGCTGCGCACAAGTTCCTGGACTTCATCCTTGACGCCGAGAACATGGCCGCCGCGTCGAACTATGTGTACTACGCCAACGGCAACAAAGCCGCGCAGGAGTTCCTTGCCGAGGACGTGATCGGAGATCCGGCGATCTATCCGACCCCCGCGGCGCTGGACAACACCTACATCAAGGGCCCCTACCCGCAGAAGGTCCAGCGTGTCGTGACGCGCCTGTGGACCCGTGTGAAATCCGGCACCTGAGACCCATCAGGCCGACCCTTCCGGCAGGGCGCATCCAAGCGCCCTGCCCCGACTGACAGACGATAACGGGCAGGTTTCGAGCCGCCCGAATGGGGGCACACTTTGGCATTACCGGTATTTGAACCCTGGACGGATCCGCAGGCAAAGCCGCTGATCCAGTTCCAGAACGTGACCAAGCGCTTTGGCGATTTCACCGCGATCGACGACCTGACCATCGACATCTTCGAGCGCGAGTTCTTTGCGCTACTGGGGCCGTCGGGCTGCGGCAAGACCACGATGATGCGGATGCTCGCCGGGTTCGAAGCCCCCACAGAGGGCAAGATCTTTCTCGCCGGGCAAGATATTGCACCCGTTCCCCCAAACCAGCGCGCCGTGAACATGATGTTCCAGTCCTACGCGCTGTTTCCTCACCTCAGCGTCTGGGAAAACATCGCCTTTGGCCTGAAACGCGAAGGCATGCCCCGCAACGAGATCAGCGCCCGCGTCGAAGAAATGCTGCGCCTGACCCGGCTGGAAAAATTCGCCCGTCGCAAACCGCATCAGATTTCCGGCGGACAACGCCAGCGGGTGGCACTGGCCCGCAGTCTCGCAAAAGCGCCCAAACTGTTGCTGCTGGATGAGCCGCTCGGCGCCCTCGACAAGAAGCTGCGCGAGGAAACCCAGTTCGAGCTGATGGACATTCAGGAAAAGACCGGCACCACCTTTGTGATCGTCACCCACGATCAGGAAGAAGCCATGACAGTGGCCAGCCGGGTCGCGGTGATGGACAACGGCAAGGTGATGCAGGTCGCCACCCCTGCAGATATCTACGAGGCACCAAATTCCGTCTATGTCGCTGATTTCATTGGCGACGTGAACCTGATCAAGGGCACGGTCACCGCAACCGGCGAAGCCACCTACGCGCTGCACTGGCGCGAGGGTGCCGCACCATTGGTCGTGAAATCGCCAAACACAATCTCTGATGGCCAAACCGCACATCTGGCGATCCGCCCGGAGAAGGTGACCATCAGCGCCGACAAACCCGACGGCGCTGACAACGTGGTCCAGGGCAAGGTCCTGGATATCGCCTATCTCGGCAACCTCTCGACCTACCACGTGGAACTGCCCACCGGCGATGTGATCAAGGCACAAACCGCCAACACCCGCCGCATTTCGCGTCGTGCCTACACATGGGAAGACACCGTCTGGCTGTCCTGGACAGCCACCGGCGGCGTCTTGCTGGGTGAGTGATGCGCCGTTTCTTTCTGATCGCAGTCCCCTACGTCTGGCTTCTGGCACTGTTTCTGGTGCCCTTCGTCATCGTCCTGAAGATCTCGCTGTCGGATGCGGCCATCGCCCGCCCGCCCTATTTCCCGCAGTTCGACTGGGCCGCAGGCATTGGTGCGTTTCTTGCTGAGCTGGATTTTGAAAATTTCACATGGCTCATCGAGGATGACCTCTACTGGAAAGCCTATCTCAGCAGCCTCCAGATCGCGCTGACCTCAACTCTGCTGACGTTGATCGTGGGCTACCCCATCGCCTATGGCATGGCACGCGCGCCCGAAGAATGGCGACCGACGCTGATGATGTTGGTGATTCTGCCGTTCTGGACCTCGTTCCTGATCCGCGTCTATGCGTGGAAGGGCATCCTGTCGAACGAAGGCTTCCTCAATCAGGTCCTGATGTGGACCGGCCTTGTATCCGAACCCCTGCAGATCCTGAACACCACCACCGCCGTCTATATCGGCATCGTCTACACCTATCTGCCGTTCATGATCCTGCCGATCTATGCGGCGCTGGAACGGATGGACGACAGCCTGATCGAGGCGGCCGAGGACTTGGGCTGTTCTCGTCTGTCTGCCTTCTGGCTGGTGACCATCCCCCTGTCCAAAGGGGGCATCATCGCGGGCTGTTTCCTGGTCTTCATTCCTGCCATGGGCGAATTCGTGATCCCTTCGCTGCTCGGCGGATCTGATACGCTGATGATCGGCAAAGTGCTGTGGGAGGAGTTCTTCTCCAATCGCGACTGGCCGGTGGCGAGTGCGGTGGCGGTGATCCTGCTTTTGATCCTTGTGGTGCCGATCGTGCTGTTCCAGCGCAATCAGCAAAAAGAACAGGAGGGCGACGCATGAAACGTCTGAGCGCATTCAATGTGGTCTCGCTGACGCTGGGCTTTGCCTTCCTCTATATCCCGATGCTGATCCTGATCCTGTTTTCCTTCAATGAAAGCAAACTGGTGACGGTCTGGGCGGGCTTTTCGACCAAATGGTATGCCGAATTGATGCAGAACGAGGCCATGCTGCAGGCCGCATGGGTCACGGTAAAGGTTGCAGTGTTCTCTTCGACCATCGCGACCGTGCTTGGAACCATGGCGGCTTACGTCATGGTGCGCGGCGGGCGCTTTATGGGCCGGACGTTGTTTTCCGGCATGATCTACGCGCCTTTGGTCATGCCCGAGGTGATCACCGGCCTGTCGCTCTTGTTGCTGTTCATCGGCATTGGGTTGGACCGTGGCGTACTCACCATTGTGCTGGCACATACCACCTTCTCCATGTGCTACGTCTCTGTGGTGGTCTCTTCGCGACTGGCGACATTTGATCGTTCACTGGAGGAAGCGGCGCTGGATCTGGGTTGCTCGCAGGCGCAGGCTTTCCGCTTGGTGACATTGCCGATTATCGCGCCGGCTGTGGTCTCCGGCTGGCTCTTGGCCTTCACCCTGTCGCTTGACGACCTGGTGATCGCCTCCTTCACCACCGGTCCGGCCGCCACGACCCTGCCGATCAAAATCTTCTCGGCTGTGCGACTCGGTGTCAGCCCGGAGATCAACGCGCTCTCGACCATTATGATCGGCATCGTCACTGTCGGCGTGATCAGCGCATCGCTCGTCAGCAAACGGGCCCTGGTCAAGCAGCGACGCGAAGAACAGGAAGCGGTGCGCACCGCATGATGCGCCGCATCTTTTCCGACTACGCCTATGGGGCAGGTCCACGCAGCACCTGCTGGTGGGATGAGACCTGCCCCGCGCCCGTCTGGCCAGAGCTTCAGGGGGATCAGACCGTTGATGTGGCGATCATCGGTGGCGGGTTCACAGGGCTTTCGGCTGCGCTGCATATGTCGGAGGCCGGGCTGAATGTTGCGGTTCTGGAGGCCGAAACACCCGGGTGGGGTGCATCAGGGCGCAATGGCGGATTTTGTTGCCTCGGCGGCGCCAAACTTGGCACGCGCGCCATGGCGCGCGTCTACGGCAGCACCGAAACACAGGTCTATCAGGCGAGCGAGGAGGCCGCTGTCCACTTGGTGGAACAGTTGATCGCCCGCCATCGGATCGATGCGGATACACATTCACAGGGCGAAACCGTCATGGCGCATTCCGCCAAGGCCCGCGCCGCCCTGATGCGAGAGGCCGAAAATGAACAGGCCGAGTTCATCGACGCCCCGCAACTGGCTGCACAGGGTCTTGGTGGAGCATTCCACGGTGCCCTCACCACACCTGTGGGCTTTGCCCTCAACCCACGCAAATACCTCTTTGGTTTGGCACATGCTGCGCAGACGGCAGGTGCAGATCTCTATCAGAACAGCCCTGCGATCAGCCTGCACCATGACGGCAAACACTGGCACGCTGTCACGCCAACAGGTCGGTTGCGCGCCTCACGGATGGTCATCGCGACCAATGGGTATTCCAGCGAAAACCTGCCCGATTGGCTTGCAGGCCGCTACATGCCGGCCCAGTCCACGGTGATGGTCACGCGCCCCATCACGCCGGATGAACAGGCACGGCAAGGCTGGACCTCAGCGCAGATGGCCTATGACACCCGACATATGCTGCATTATTTCCGCCTGATGCCGGATGGGAGGTTTCTCTTTGGCATGCGCGGCGGGCTGACGTCCTCACCCCGCGCAGAGAAAAAGATTCGCGCGGTGCTGCGCAGCCATTTTGAACGGTTGTTTCCGGCCTGGCGGCATGTGGACACCACACATAGTTGGTCCGGGATGGTCTGCCTGTCGCGCAACCTGGTCCCTTTTGTCGGCGCCGTTCCTGATCATCCCGGACTGTTTGCAGGGCTGTGCTATCATGGCAATGGCGTTGCCATGGGCAGTTATTCCGGCGCGCTTCTGGCTCAGCTCGTGCAGGGAAGCACACCGGACATGCCCTATTCAAAGGTCATGCAGCGCCTGCCCCGGTTCCCGCTGGGGCGTGCGAGGCGCTTGCTGATGCCCCCGGCCTACGGGCTGCTCGGGCTCATGGACTGAAGCGCCACCATCTCCAGATCCCGCGCCTCCAGATCCCCCCGCCACTGACAATAGGCCGCCATGCGCCAGTGAAACCAGGGTTTGAGGGCATAGTACCGCGCCACAACTTCACGCGCGGGGTAGGCGGAGGTGAACTCTGTTTCTTCGTCCGGTGACAACACCGCACCCCGATAGAGAAACTGCATCGCCGGGGACAGGAACAGCGCAAGGTCTTCTGCCGGATCTCCGCGTTGTGGGCACTGCCAGTCAATCAGCGCCAATCTGGTCTCACGCACAACCAAGTTTCCGGGTACGGCGTCACCATGGATCAGGCAAAGATGTCGGGTGGGCGGCACCGCTCCACGAGGAGCAACTTGGTACAGATCGTCCGGCGCCGCGCATTCGGCCAGTATCGCCCCGGTTTGCGCCGCCAGATCCTGCGAACCGTTACACCCTGCCGGCAACCCGGAAAAGCCAGCCTGTTGGTGCAACACCCCGAGGAAACGTGCAACCTGCGCGGCGCCTCTTCGCCAGGGGGTCCCTAAAACATGGCGGTAGATCAGCCAGTCCCGACCCTGCCACCGGCCATGTCCGAGAAAGCGCGGCGCAATGCCGGACCCGCCCAGCGCCAGGAGCGCCGCCCGCTCCCGCACAGGGTCATTTGCAAACAGCGGGTTGGCGCGCTGTCGACGATAGAGTTTCACCACCACATCGCCTGCGCGCCAGACGTAGTTGCTCCGCCCCCCGTGCAAGGGGACCGGCTCTGAAAGCGACCAGCCCTGCTGCGCCAGATGACGAAACAGGGCTGGTTGTATCTGCAAGGTGTCCAGTGTCAGGATCAGGACTCCGATATCCGGATCGCCCCTTCTCCCCGGCATCCATAGGGACCGGCACCAATTGGTCAGGAGTTCCCCGAGGTTCCTTCGGGATCCCGCAGGGCGGTGACCGCAGAGGCAAGGATGGCGCTTCCGCTCTCCATGATCAAGGCCACTTCACCATTGACGTTCTGAGTCTCCTCAACGCGCCCATAGACCTCTGCAACCTCGGACAGGATCACCTCGTCATTGGAGTAGCTTTCCACGACAAATGTGTACGATCCCTCGGGGAGTGTGTTGCCATCGCCGTCCTCACCCGACCACTGGTAGGGCTCGGCCGAGACGGGCAGATCGATCCGACCGACCTCGTTTTCTTCGGCATCATAGACGACCATCTTGACCTCATCCGCCACCGCAGCGGGGTTGGGTGCAACCGCCACCGGCGTGGAACCATCAAAATGCGCCGCGGCCTGCGCGCGAACCTCTTTGCCCACCCAGCCGGTCAGCTGGGACATATTGCCCAGAGACAGCGCCGACAGCATACTGGACAGGGTCTCATTGGTGAGCACCTGCTGCTCGACCGAGGAGAACTGTGCCAACTGCGCCGTATAGTCGGAGGAATCCATCGGCTCCAGCGGGTCCTGATATTTGGCCTGCGTGGTCATGAGGTTCAGGAAGGTTTCGAAATCAGAGGTCAGTGCGCTGGTGGCGGACTGGCTGGCGGCTGCGCTGCCGCTCCCCCCGGTGGCTTGCTGGGTTCCAAAGCTCGATACTGGTGTGGTCATTTTTTCATATCCTCATGTCCAGCCCATCGGCTGCAATGTTGAGTTGTTGGGACGGCAGCTGATCTGCCCGCTCGCCGATATTTGCGCCCGCGTCATCATCCGAACCGCGTCCGCCAGAGCCGGAGGCAGATGCACCGTCATCCTCTGCGGTATCACCGGCCTGCGTATCCGAGCCGAACTGAAACGAGATATCGCTGAACCCCATTTCCTTGAACTCGCGGGCAAGATCCTGAATGTGACGCCGCATCAGGTCCTCGGTTTCGGGCCGTTCCGCATTGATGGTCACGGTCACCCCGACATCGGTCGTGACCAGGCGCATATTCACGTGACCAAGTTCGCGCGGGTTGAGTGACACATCCACGTTGCGACGCCCTGCCGTGGCCACGGCTTCGGCCAATTGCTGCGCCACATGCCGTGGGGTTTCGGCGCGATAGTTTGCGGCCCCCGAACGTACAGATGCTTCTGCCAGCAATTGCGGCAGGGCAAAACTCTCCGCGCCGCGTTGTGTCAGCACATCCTCTCCGACGCGCGCACTGTCACTGGCTCCCAAAACACCTGCGACGACAGAGGACGGTGTTTGCAGCACAGATGTGCCAGAAAGGGACTGCAGAGCCCCTCCCGCTGGCGTTGATCCGGTTATCGACGGTGCTGCGGTCCGGGCCGCCGCCGGCGTCACAGTCGCGCGCATCGGAGGCGTGGCTGATGTAAACTGAGCCTGCTGCCCGGTGAGCGGCATGTCACGCAGGCGCAGCGGCGTCGCATCCTTGTCCGCAGTCGGTTGCGGGATCAGCCCCGGTATCGCCGCCTCCTGTTGCGGCGCGCTGCGTGTCTTTGGCGGCGACGCGGGCATATCCGTCGGCTGCCCGCTCAAGCCGGCAACCTGGCGCCGTTGCATATCGCGGTGCTGCTCGAGCGGAACCGAGGTTGCATTGCGGGTTTCCTGCGCCGCCATCTGATCCGCCCGCACCGCGGCCATCGGATGATCGGCCTTGTCCGCGCGCGGACCCGTTCCGCTCTCTTTGCCTTCACCCGCAGCAACGGCGGGTTGGGCTCCGCCAGCCTCAGAGGTCGCTGGGGTTGCCGTGTTTTGCTGTGCAGCGGTACCGCCAGTGCCACGCGATGTGTCAGCAGACGCGTTGGCGTCAGCTTTTGCACCAGCGGATCCATCCGGGTTCGCAGCAGGTGACGCCGCGGTCTGTTCCTCTCCTGCCGCGGGAGCAGCCGCAGCGGGATTGGGCGTCGCATCCGCTTTGCCAGAGGCCTCAGCTTTGCCAGAGGCCTCAGCCGGGCTGTCCGCCTGTGGAGCAGCCGTCGGCTTGGTTTCCTGAGCAGAATCAGTAAGCGCGACCAACTCCGCTTCCGGGGTCTCCTCCTCACTTTCAACAGCATCAGCGCTCTCTCGTCGCCCGTCGGTGTCTGCACGCCGATCCGTGCTGGCACCGGCCTGATCCACCTCTGCTGAGGTGTCTTCCGTCGCCTCGCTTTGCTCCGCAGGTTGGTCTTGCTGATCTGTACCGCGCGCAAGAACGGACTCAAAGGAATCACCTTGTCGACGGGACGGTTCGGAGCGCTGCGACTCGGCTGGCCCTGAGCCAACTGCCTGAGTCGAAAGGATGTTCACAATCATGATCCACCGGATGTTCTATCTCGTGTGACTCATGAATATCGCAAACCGGTTACGGCATTTTTAACCGGTTTTTGTTCAAAGTGCAGAAATCGAAGAATTCGACACAGTACAGAGGACTGAGGCAAAATGCCCATACCAAGTGTTTCCCTGCCGCCAGCGGCAGCTTCTTTGCAGCACGCTGCCGATCCGAAGGATGCCGCGTTGCGCGAGGCAGCGATCGACCTCGAAGCCTCCTTTCTATCTGAAATGCTGAAAGCCGCCGGTCTCGGCAAATCCCCCGAAGCCTTTGGTGGCGGCGCGGGAGAGGACCAGTTTTCCGGCCTCCTCGTAAACGAGCAAGCACGCGCCATGGCCGAAGCTGGCGGCATCGGCCTGGCCGAATCCATCTACAACTCTCTGAAGGACTCTCAAGAATGAGCACACTTAGCGATCAATCCCCGCAAAGCCTTATCGATGCACTCGACGCGCTGCTGGAAGAAGAACGCGCAGCCCTGACCAAAGGGGAACTGAGCAAACTCGAAGACATCCTGGAGCGCAAGGAAGCGCTGTTTGACCAGCTGAACCGGATTTCCGACCTGGAACAGGAGAGCCTCAACGACGTCCACGGCAAGGTCACCCGCAACCAGGCGCTGCTTGGCAGCGCCATGCAGGGGATCAAGGCTGTGGCAACGCGAATGGCGGAGCTGCGCAAGGTGCGCAAGGGGCTCGAGGTCTATAACCGGTCCGGTCAACGCACCAGCTACACAACCAGCGGCAGTCTGAAACTGGAGAAGCGCGCGTAAGCCCTGTGGAGGTCGGGACAATTTTAAAAATGCAAATTGCACCATTAGCACTCTCTTAGCACCTGATACGCCAATGTCGCCTTGCATCTCAAGCGAGGTGGCGCGGAAACCGAAAGGTGAAGCACGGTCAGAACGACGACAGAGAGAGCCCCGGTGACGGGGTTGGGATTACCAAATCAGGGGCTAAATTGCCCTAAATCAAAGGAACTCATGCTATGTCCAGCATTCTGACGAACAATGGTGCAATGGTTGCTCTGCAGACCCTCAAGTCTGTGAATGACGACCTGACCGACACGCAAAACGCCATCTCCACCGGTAAAGAAATCGGCACTGCCAAAGACAACTCCGCTGTCTGGGCGATTTCCAAGACCATGGAATCCGACATCGCCGGTTTCGAAGCCATCGAAGAAGGCCTCGCCGTTGGCGAAGCGACCGTCGCAGTGGCCTCGGCCGGTGCCGAACAGATCGTGGAAAAACTGACCGAAATCAAAGAGCTGATCGTCTCCGCTCAGTCCGAGAACGTGGACCACGGCAAGATCCAGACCGACATCACCTCCAAGGTCGAGCAGGTCGAAGCGATCATTTCCGCGGCCCAGTTCAACGGTGCGAACCTCCTGGCCACCGATATCGATGGCAACACCACCACGCAGATGGGCGTTCTTGCATCGCTTGACCGCGTTGGCGCCGGTGGCACCGTGTCTGCCGTGGAGATCACCATCGCGACCGTTGATTTCGAATCCAGCCTGAACCTCAGCACCAGCCTGACCTCGATCACCGATACCACCTCCGCGGCGTCCGCGCTGGGTGAAATCGAGACCTACCTCCAGACCGCCATCACCGGCGCTGCTGCCCTGGGTGCGTCTGCCGCACGACTGGAGGATCAGTCCATGTTCGTGGCCGATCTGGTGGACTCGATGACCCTCGGTGTGTCGACGATGACCGACACCAATATGGAAGAAGCGTCGGCTCGATTGAGCGCCCTGCAGACCCAGCAGGAACTTGCGGTGCAGTCCTTGACCATCGCCAACGAGGCGCCGGGTTCGCTGCTGCAGCTCTTCCGCTAACCGCCTTTTGGTTGGGGCGCTCCAGCGCCCCAACCAGCTTACTTCTCTGAGAATCAGTGAACAATAATACGTTAGGATAACACGTGAATGCCCTTCTAAAGGCGAAGAGCGCCTACGCGGCGGCAAAAGCCCCGACCCGTACAGCACGGAACACCGAATATGAGATCCTTGCGCGCATCACGCATCGGATGATCGTGGCAAACAGCAAGGGTTCGGACGGATTCAAGGAGCTCGTCGCAGCTGTTTCCGATAATCGAAAACTCTGGACGCTCTTCACTTCGGATCTGGCCAAGGACGGCAACAAACTGCCAACCGAGTTGAAACAACGTCTGTTTCATCTGGCCCGCTTCACGCGTGAACACAGCAGCAAGGTCCTCGCCCGCAAGGCTTCGGTCCAGCCGCTGGTAGAAATCAACACGGCCATCATGCGTGGCCTCAGAAGCGGAGCGACCTGAAAATGAGTGGATTGGTCCTTAAACTCGCGCCCAAAGAGCGCGTCCTGGTCAACGGAGCCGTGATCGAAAACGGAGATCGCCGCAGCCGCTTGTCGATCGTCACCCCTGATGCGCATATCCTGCGCCTGCGGGATGCGATCCACCCCGAACAAGCGAATACGCCGGTGCGCCGTGTGTGCTATGCTGCACAGCTGGTCCTGTCCGGCGACGTCGACCCCGAAGAAGATCGCCTGCCGATGCTGCGTCGTATCGAAGAGCTGAGCCAGGTCTTTACCGACCCGGATAGCCGTGCGGCCCTTTCGGAGGCCACGGAGGCGGTGATCAGCAACAACCACTATCGCTGCCTCAAGGCCTTGCGGGCCTTGCTGCCTCGCGAGGAGCGGCTGATGGCCGTCAGATCACAATGAGCTTCACACCGCATATTCCGTCTTCGGGGGTCGCGGGCTGGAACTTTTTGCAATCGACCTATGACCGGCAATACGATGCTTTCATCAAGTCCGGACAGTTAAAGAACGACAGCGAGTACTTTGCCGAGAATATCGGCAAAGTGACCTCCAGCGATGACTTGCTCAATGACCGCCGCCTGCTTCAGGTGGCGGTCAAGGCGTTCGGGTTGGAAGAGGAAATCAACTACCGGGCCTTGCTCCAGCGCGCGCTGAACGAGGGCACGTCAGCGGATGATGCGCTTGCCAATACCATGAATGACGAGCGCTACGTGGATTTCTCCGAGGCCTTCGGCTTTGGTCCGGGGCAATCGCCCATGACCGGCGACAAAAAGGCCATGCAGGCCGTCATGGACAAGTTTCAGTCCGCTTCCTTCGAAGAAGCCGTGGGTGAAGTCGATGATACAATGCGCACGGCCCTGTTTGCCAAACGAGCCATGCTCGAGGTCTTTGGCGAGCCGGACGAGGACGATGTGTCCCAGCTGAGCGTGAAAGAGCGCGCGCTGCGGGAATTCGACCTCACCCTGAAGGAAATCAACGGCGCTGAAGATGGCCCGCAAGGGGTGACCTCGGTTGAGGATCAGTGGAAAGACATCGTTCAGCGGGACGTGCTGACCGATTTCTTCAACACGACGCTGCGACTGCCGCCTGCCGCTGCGGGGCTGGAAGAGGACGAACTGATCCAGACCTATCGGGATCGGGCGATGATCGTGTTTGGCAGCGACGATCCCACGGTGTTCTTTTCTGCGGACAACAAGGCGACAATCATCTCCGGCTATAAAACACGTGCAACGGTGGATGGTGATCTGAGCGAAGATATCGCAAAGACTGCGACTCTCGCGGAGAATATCCTGGACCAGTTGGTATCACGGGACGCTGCTCTGAACGAGGAATGGGACTTTATCTCCCGTCAGGATCCGCTGGCCGACTTCATGAAGGTGGCCCTGGATCTTCCAGATGACATCGCCGAACGTCCCACCAGCGAAGCCATGCGAATTTATCGCGAAAAGGCGATCGAGGAATTCGGCACCGATGACCCTAATATCTTTGCCAGCAGCGATCAGCTCGATGCAACCCTTGCGGTCTATCGGGAAAAAGCCTCTGCCGCCGGCATGCGCAACAGCGAAATCTCTTCCAACCTGAGAACGGTTGAGACCATCTTTGAATTTTCCTTCGACTCCACCGATGTGGTCGATGAAGACGGGGAAAATGCAGCCGCAGCGGCCGAAATTGATGCCGGCTGGTACAGTATCATGGGGCAAACCGGTGTCCCGCGGTTCCTGCAAACCGCTCTGGATGTGAATTCGGCGCTCGACGCAGGGGAGGTGTTTGACGACCTGACCATCGACGAACAGTTGACCATCTACAAAGACAAGGCAACCGAACTGTTTGGCACCGAGGATCTGAACGAGCTGACCGGCCCGTATCAAATGGGCGCGCTCAGCGATGCGTATCGGACCAACGCAGAGGCTGCTGGTGAAAGCGAGTTCTTCATCACCTACTACACGCAGATCGCAGAGCGGGAATTGAACACCCTGTTCCAGACCGATGACACGGATGCGGAGCAGGAGTTCGAGGATGCGCTGGAAGAGCTGCGCACCATGAATGACGAAGATGACGGGCCCAGCGCCAGCTCGCAGTGGTTCACGATCATGGGGCAACAGGCCATGACCGACTTCATGCAGGTCGCACTCGGCCTGCCCAAGGAAGTGGGCCAGATGGACATTGACCAGGCTGTCGAGGTTTACAAACGCAAGGCCAAGGATGTCCTGGGCACTGACAAACCATCCGAATTCATTGCAGGCGACAAGATGGATGATCTTGTGAACCTGTACCTGACACGCGCCCAGATGAATTCGATCAACAGCGGCTACAGCTCCGGCAACGCCGCGCTGATGATGTTGCGCAGCTAGGTTTGAAAGAGCGAACGGTCATCACTTAGAAACGTTCTTCGAGTGATGACCGTTGCCCTTTCCGCACGCCGTTGTGTTGCCTCCGACGACCCAGCGTGTACCGCGAGCGTTTTTCTCTCTTCCTACTTGGGGATATGCCATCGCGCAGGCAGGTCGCAGCGCCTGATCGCCTGATCCTGTTCCCACAGGCGAGGCAGGCCGCGCTTTCATCTACATGACAGCGACACGGCTGGCGCGACCCCGCCAGCCTTATCATGATCGGTTACTGCAATGGCATTTAGCCTCAGCGACCGGATCCGATTCGGCGCAGCAACAAGGCAAGTCGATTGAAGCTGCCTTTGATGCCGTCCACTTCCGCTCGCCCGAAGAAACTATCAAGTTCCGGCCAGACCTTGACGGCCTGGTCGAGCACAAGATCGTTGCCTTCGGAATAGAGCCCCGCACGGATCATCACTTCAGATTGCTCGTAGGCACCGAGGAATTTCCTCACCGCCAGAATCATCTCGTTCTCATCTTTGCTGGCCGCCGCGGGCAGGCTGCGCGACACCGACCGCGACACGTCGATCGCCGGGAATCGGCCGCGCTCCGCAATTTCACGGTTAAGAACGATGTGACCATCCAGGACGCCTCGCAAAATATCCGCGATCGGCTCGTCCATATCGGACCCTGCGACAAGCACACTGAAGACCGCTGTAATGTCACCCTGCCCATCAGAGCCGGGGCCCGCACGCTCGCAAAGCCCGGTAATCAGCGGCGTCACGGAGGGAGGAAAGCCGCGCAGGGCAGGGGCTTCTCCCGATGCCACCGCGATTTCACGATGCGCTTCTGCAAATCGGGTGATGGAATCGGCCATGAACAAGACGTTCAGCCCCTGATCGCGGAAATGCTCTGCAACGGACATCGCCGCCCAGGCACATCGCCGCCGCACCAGTGCCGATTGGTCTGACGTGGCCGCAACCACGACGGCGCGTTTCATCCCCTCCGGGCCGAGCACCTCCTTGACGAAGTGATTGACCTCGCGGCCACGTTCGCCAATCAGCGCCATGACGACGACATCGGCCTCCATGTTCTGTGCCAGCTGGGCCATCAAGGTGGATTTACCAACGCCTGACCCCGCAAAGAGACCAACACGCTGACCGTTCACGATCGGGAGAACGGTATTCAGAATCGCAAGCCCGGTGGACAAACGCGCGCCAAGCCCACGCCGTGCCGCGGCCTTTGGTGGGCTTGCCATGATATCGCGACTGTCTACGCCACGCAGCATCGGCTTGCCGTCCAGCGGTTCGCCAAATGGGTCGATGACCCGTCCGATCCAACTGTCGTCGGGTGCAAACTCTGGTGTCGGAAACAGCAGCACCGCATCGCCGATCGAGGCGCGCTCGGGCGCGGTATCGGGCAGCATGCGGATGTGGTCACCGCCAATCGCTAGAACCTCGCCATGCAGATCGTCCTTCTTGCCGCGCCGCAACAGCAGCCGGTCACCGATGCGGGCCTGCCCTTCTAGTCCAGAAACCTCAATCTCGCCGCCGGAAATTCCGGTCACCCGCCCCATCGGGGCCGCGAGACGTGTATTGGCCAGTTCCTGACTGAGCGCCTGGATCGATTTCATCATCTGCGGGTTCTCCAACATTCCTCTGAAAACAATTTCTAAAGGAATCAGGGTTAAGCCTTGATTGAAATTGATCGAGGGAGAAGCCCCGGTGTTCGAAAGACTGAATGTTTTTAATATCGCCTATTCCATGGCGACTCATGCGGGCAAGCGTCAGGCGCTTGTCTCGGAAAATATCGCAAACGCGGATACCCCCGGGTATCACGCCAAGGATATCAAACCCTTCAAGGAAGTCTTTGCCGCAGGTGAAGCGCAGGGGGACATGATGTCCTCCCGTGGTTCACACATGCATGGTGTGGACGGCTCGGGATTTGACTGGGCGGTGACGACGAATGAATCGTCTGTCGACCCCAACAACAACTCCGTTTCGATCGAAGAGCAGATTCTCAACGGTGTGGATGCCAAGCGCCAGCACGACCGCGCGCTCGCCATCTACAGGTCATCGATGAACATCCTACGCGCCAGTCTTGGTCGCAGCTGATCGACGGAGTTTGAACCATGAGTGATTTTTCCAAATCCCTGTCTGTAACCGCCAGCGCCCTGCGGGCCCAGGCCGCGCGTCTGACCCATGTGTCGGAAAACATCTCGAACGCGGATACCCCGGGTTACCGCCGCAAGACGGTTTCCTTTCAGGCCGTGCGCGATCTTGAGACGGATGTGAGCCAGGTCCGGGTCGGTCGCGTGTCGCTGGACAGAACCGAACTGGAAAAGGTCTATGATCCTTCGCACCCGATGGCCGATGAAACCGGTCATTACGAAGGGTCGAACGTCGATCTGATGATCGAAGTTGCCGATGCGCGTGAGGCGCAGCGGACCTACGAAGCAAACCTGAAAATGTTCGATCAGACCCGGCAAATGTCGGCCTCACTGATGGATCTGTTGCGTCGCTAACCTGAAACGAATGGAGATCCAGAATGGATATTCGTGCTATCAACGCCACCTCCGGCTATGCAGCCGCCCGCCCTGCCACACAGGTTGATCCGGAATACACTCCCGGCACCTTTCAGGAGCAGGCCAAGACAAGCTTTGAGGATTTCACCAACACGCTCGCAAACAGCGAACAGGTGTCCGTGCAGGCCATGACCCAAGGCGCAGATCCGCACGCGCTGGTACAGGCCCTGGCCCAGACCGAACTGGCTGTGGAAACCGCGGTAACGGTGCGCAACAAAGTGGTCGAGGCCTACCAGGAAATCCTCCGGATGCCGGTCTGAGCCATGATGACCGAAGGTCTCTTTTACGACACGCTGCGTCAGGCAATCCTCGCCGCCATTTCCATGGCAATGCCGATCCTGGCAGCCGCATTGGTCATTGGTCTCGTTGTTGGCCTGTTTCAGGCGCTGACCTCGATCCAGGAGATGTCACTGACCTTCGTGCCGAAACTGGCCGGGGTGCTCATCGTCGTCTGGCTGACGATGGGCATCATGACACAAACGCTGGTCGCATTCTTTAGCGGCCACGTCATTCCGCTGATTCAAGGAGGATAGGATATGGGCTCCATCGGTTATGCGACCCTGTCGCGCCAATCCGGCCTGCTGAACGAAATGCAGGTCGTGGCCAACAATATCGCGAACTCCGCCACCACCGGGTATCGCTCCGAAGGTCTGATCTTTTCGGAATATGTAAAATCTGCCCCGGGGCAGGAAAGCCTTTCGATGGGGCGGGCGAACATTCGCAACACCTCGCTGGAACAGGGCACCCTGAGCCAGACAAACGGCAGCTTTGACCTCGCCATCGAAGGGGATGGGTTCTTCATGGTGGAGACCCCGGCCGGCAATCGTCTGACACGGGCCGGTAACTTCACGCCCAACGCCGCAGGGGACCTGGTCACGGCGGATGGCTACCGAGTGCTGGATGCCGGACAAGCGCCGTTGTTTGTCCCCGGTGACGCGGAATCCATTGCCTTCGGCGCCGACGGCACGCTGAGCGCGGATGGTCGGCAATTGGGCCAGATCGGTCTGTTTCAGCCGGATGAAGAGGCTCAAATCCTGCGCGAAGACGGGGTGATGTTCCGCGTCGAAGGCGAGACCATTCCGGCTGACGGTGCCCAGGTGCTGCAAGGCTTCCTCGAAGGGTCCAACGTCAACACCATTCACCAGCTGGCCCGCATGATCGAGGTGCAGCGCGCCTACGAAATGGGACAGAGCTTTCTTGACCACGAGGATAAACGCATCCGCGCGGCCATCGACAACCTTATGAAATCATAGGAGATCATCATGCGTGCACTTAAAATCGCCGCCACGGGGATGAGCGCGCAACAGCTGCGCGTCGAAACCATCTCCAACAACCTCGCCAATATGAACACCACCGCCTACAATGCACGGCGGGCCGAATTCGCTGACCTGCATTATCAGCAGGTCTCGCGCGCCGGCACCGTCAATGCATCTGACGGCACGGTCTTGCCGACCGGTGTCCAGGTTGGCCTTGGTGTACGTCCTTCGGCGGTTTCGGTCTATCTGAACCAGGGCGCCCTGTCGCAGACCGGGAATGACCTGGATCTGGCGATCGACGGCAACGGCTACTTCGAAGTGACCCTGCCGTCGGGAGAGACTGCCTATACCCGTGATGGTTCGTTCAAACGCTCTGCCGAAGGTCTGGTGGTGACCAGCGACGGTTACCCGGTTTCGCCCGAGGTCACCGTGCCGGAGGACGCGACATCGCTGTCGATCAATGCCGAAGGCGAGCTCTACGCCTATTTCAGCGATACGGTGGAAGCGGAACTTCTGGGCCAGTTCACCCTTTCGGGCTTCACCAACCCCAAAGGACTGGAGGCCGTCGGGAGCAACCTGTTCAAACAGACCGAAGCCTCTGGTCAGCCCATCACCACCGAACCCGGTGCAGACGGTCTGGGCACACTGAGACAGGGCTATCTGGAAGACAGCTCCGTTGATGCTGTGCGCGAGATCACGGATCTCATCGAAGCCCAGCGCGGCTACGAGATGAACTCCAAAGTGATCTCCGCCGTTGACCAGATGATGTCGGCAACCACACAGGTGCGTTAAATGAAACTCCTGCCCGTCCTCATCGGCCTTCTCTTCGCCCAATCCGCCCTGGCAGATGTGCTCGTGCCAGTTCGGACCATCCGGGCAAAGGAGATCATCGCCGCCGAAGATCTGGTGTTCAAGAACATCCAGTCGCCCGGCGCCTTGAGCGTACCGGAAGAGCTGATCGGGCAGGAAGCACGGGTTGCGCTTTATGCAAGCCGTCCCATTCACGCCGGCGACATTGGACCGCCGGCGCTGGTGGACCGCAACGATCTGGTAAAGCTGATCTTTCGCCACGGCGGTCTCGAAATCACCACGGAAGGCCGTTCGCTCGGCCGCGGCGCCGAAGGCGAACTGATCCGTGTCATGAACCTGTCTTCGCGCACGACGGTCACTGGCCGGATCAGGGCCGACGGCAATATTGAGGTAAACTGATGAAACCCATTCTCGCAGTCAAATGTGCAGTCCTCGGTCTCGGCCTTCTGGGCGGATGTGCACGTCTGGATCACCTGGGCAAACCGCCGAGCTTCACGCCCGCGAACGAAACGCAGGAGCACGTTGCGATGCTCTATCAGGGCTTGCCCCTGACCTCGCAGCCACAGCGCGCTGTCGACAATGCCTCGTTGTGGAGCCGGTCCCGGCAATCCTTGCTGGGGGACCGTCGTGCCACGAAAAAGGGCGATATCCTGACGGTCGTGATCGAAATCGACGAAGAGGCGTCCATCTCCAATGACACCGAACGCTCGCGCACGTCTTCCGAGAGCATGCAGGTGCCTCAGCTCCTTGGCCTGCCCCAGCGCCTGAACGAGGAATTGCCGGACGGCGCCTCCAGTGCGGATCTTGTGGACCTTGGGTCCTCCTCCTCCTCGGGGGGCAGCGGCTCGGTCAGCCGGAGCGAAAAGCTGGAGCTGCGCGTTGCGGCCACCGTTGTCGACGTGCTTCCCAATGGTGTCTTGGCCATCAGCGGGTCGCAGGAGCTTCGGGTGAACTTCGAACTGCGCGAGCTTCTGGTGTCCGGGTATGTGCGTCCCGATGACATCAGCCGCCAGAACGAGATCACCTATGACAAGATCGCGTCTGCACGGGTGTCCTATGGGGGCCGCGGACAAATCACCGATGTTCAGCAACCCCGCTACGGTCAGCAGGTGCTGGACGCCGTCCTGCCGTTCTGAGGTGAACTTGTGATGTCAAAACTGCTTCCAGTCATCATGCTGATCATCGGACTTGGAGGGGGTATCGGCGCCGGCATCATGCTGGCGCCCGCGCCCGAAGAGCCCATCACACCAGCAAGCTCAGACGCCGAGGCTGACGAGTATGCCACCACGGAGGCTGGCACCGATACGGATGACACCGCGGACGATCACGACGCCGCCCGCGATGCACCTGCTAATGAGTTCATCAAGATCAACAACCAGTTTGTGATCCCCGTGGTCGAACGCGATCAGCTGGCGTCGATGGTGGTGGTGTCCTTGAGCCTAGAAACCAAGCCGGGCATGGCCTCCAAGGTCCATGCATTCGAACCGAAGCTGCGCGATGTGTTTCTCAGGGTGCTGTTTGACCATGCCAACATGGGCGGTTTTCGCGGTGCCTTCACCCGCTCCGAAGTGCTTGATCCGCTGCGTACATCCCTGCGGGAGGAGGCGCGCCGCTTCCTTGGCAAGGACCTCGTGGATGTGTTGATCCTCGAAATCACCCGCCAGGACGTCTGAACAAACACCGATACACATTAGAAAGCCGCCCTCGAAACGAGGGCGGCTTTTTTAGTGCTGGTTCTGGTGATCAATCCAGGTTCATCAGCCGGTCGAACAACATCTTGTTGCGATGCGCCTTTGCATCTGCCTTATGTTTGCTCTCCATGGTTTCGACCGCATGTTTGCGCCCGAAGGCCTGCCGGAGCTTGTCCATGGCGCGGAATTTCTGTGCCGTCACCTGCGCCAGCTCCTGATTGAGATCGCGGCGGGCGTTGGTATGCCATTGCTGCCATTGCAGATCGACGCCCAGCGTTTTCATCTCGTGGCTCTTGTCGATCAAAGCCTTTGAGTCCTCGACCTGCTGTTTCAACATCGACAGCTTGCCGCGCAGCTGCGCCTCACGATCCAGCAGCGGTTTCACCTTTGCATGTTCCCTCAGATAGACCGCGTTGGTCACGGCACGCATCTGACCCAACATCTTGTCCTGTTTCATAGTATGCTATCCTTGGCTTTCTTGCGCATCTCTTCGGCGAACCGGATTGCCGCGGCGACCGGCGCATAATGTTCTTCGGCAATTTCCTCACCCACCTCGACGGTGGCATAGAGTGCCCGCGCGGTGGGCGGATCGCTGTGCAGCGGTACGCCGTTTTCCTGAGCGATTTCCCGGATCACCGCCGCAACCTCGTCCACGCCCTTGGCGACGCATTCCGGCGCACTGCCCGAAGCCCGGCTCCATTTCAGTGCAACCGCGTAGTGGGTCGGGTTGACGATCACCACGTCCGCCTCGGGAATCGCGGCCGCGATCTGCTTGCTGACGATCTTGCGCCCTTTCTGCTGGCGCTGCCCCTTCATCTGCGGGTCCCCTTCGGAATTCTTCATCTCGTCCATAACGTCCTTGCGGGACATCATGTTCTTGCGAATGAATTCCGCCTGCTGGAAAGACGCATCCACCATGCCGATTCCAAGGGCGATCACCAGCGTCAGGATCAGGAACTCCAACGCGAGCTGCACCAGGAACGGCACCACTGTCGACGCGCTGGTGTCCACCGACGCCACCATCTCGGGCAAACGCCAACTGAGATAGATGCCCAATGCGATGGAATAGAGCATCAGTTTGAAGAAGTTTTTGCCAAACTCAAACAGGCCGGAGCGCCCGAATTTGTTCTTTGCGTTCTTGATGACCGACAGGCGCGACAGCTTTGGTTCAATGCGTTTGGGCGCAAACACCATCGCCTTTTGCGCAAAGACCGCAAGCACAACCAGCGCAGCCGGAACGATAAACCAAGGCAACACTGCGGCAACCGACGATCGCATGAATTCCCCGGCCACCGGTGCTGCGAGCCCATCGCTCAGGAACACTGGCGCCAACCGATCCGGCTGATCGATAAAGGCCATCAGCACCGTGCCCAGCTTCTCGACCGAGGCGCTGCCTGCGGAATACAATGCAATCAGCAGCCCCAGATAGGAGGCCGCTTGCAACAGATCGTTGGACTTTGGAACATCACCGTCCTGACGCGCCTTGCGCAGCTTTTCCGGCGTTGGTTCGAATGACTTATCAGAGTCGTCGCTGTCGTCGCTCATGGCATACCTGCGCCGGGATTGGCAAAGAAGCTCAGCAAGTTACGCCCCCAGACATCGAGGATCATCGGTGCGCTGACCATCAGCAGGAACAACGCACCCAGGGTAATCACCGGCGCCCCGATAAAGACCACCATCAACTGCGGCATGGCCCGGTTGATGATGCCGAGGGTGAGATTGTAGATCACCGCAGTGATGATAAAGGGGGCTGCCAGGGTGAACGCGCCAGAAAAGGCCTGCGAAACCCGGAACACGCCCCATTCCGACAGTCCCGATGCCTCGGGGAACTGCCCAACGGGAAACAACTGGTAGGATCCGATCATCAGTTCGACGGCGCGGATATGCAGGTCGAGCAAGATCGCCAATGCGATCCCCGCGATCCACAGGACCGCGCCGACCGCTGGCATTGGATCGACCCCGGCCCCGCCGAGCACCTGGCTCAGAGAGGTACACTGGGCCGCGATAGACCCCGCAGTCTGCAACATATGCATGAACATGCGCAGCGCCATACCAAGCGCCAGACCCACCACAACCTCGGTTGCAATCAGCCCCGCGTACTGCATGATCGTCTCCGGCATCGGCATTTGTGGCAACGCCGGCGCAACGACGGCCGTGAACACAAGCCCGACTGCAAGCCGCATCTGGGTCGGAAACATCTGCTCGCCAAACGCCGGCATGATCGACACCATGGCACCGATCCGCAGGAACACGATGGCCGCCTGCCAAAAGCCAATGCCAAGCAGTGCCATCAGTTCCGGAGTGATGCCTTCGAATCTCATGCAGGGACCATGCCAACCAGAGCCGGGCGTGCCTCGAGGCCGATCTCCTCGAACGACAGCACCGGGTTTTGAATGCCGCGCGACCTCAGAATTGTGCGCAGGTAGCGCCGGCGGCGAGTCGAGGTGACAATCGCAGCAAACACCCCCTGTTCCGTGACCTGATTGATCTTGTCGCTCATCGCCTCCACCAGTTTGTTGAACGTGTCGGGCGGCAAGGCGATATCGAGGCCGGACTGGGTTTCCACCTGATAGGTGTTGAAGGCATCTTCCCATTCAGGCGCCAGTTGCACCAACGGGATGGTACCATCCTCGCGTTTCATTTCCGCGACCAACTGGAACCCCAGGCGTTGACGGACATGCTCGGTGATCAGTTCCGGCGACGTGGTCCGCATGCGAGCTTCGGCAATGGACTCCAGAATAAGTGGCATGTTGCGGATCGATACGCGCTCTTCCAGCAGCAGCCGCAGCACCGCGTGCAGCGTGTCGATCGGCACCTTGTCGGGGATCAGCTCATCCAGCAGTTTCTTGTTGGCATTGGCCCGGAACTCGTCCGACAGTTCGGTCATTTCGCGCAGCAGGCGGCGCAACGCCTTGAGTGTCAGAAGGCGCGGGAAGCTCTGCTTGACCACTTCCAAAAGATGGGTGGCCAGGATTTCCGGCGGCGATACAACGGTGGCCCCCATAAGGGCGGCATCTTCCTGGTGTTTCGTGGAAATCCAGCGCGCGGGCGCGCCGTAGACCGGTTCGGTAACATCAGTGCCCTTGGGCAGCGCAGCATGATTGTCCGGCATCAATGCCAGCACCATATCGGCATGAAGCGTGCCCCGTGCCTGCTCAACACCCTGGATACGAATGACATAGGTCCCGTTTTCCAGTTCCGCCTCATCGGTCAAACGGATTTCCGGCAGGATGAGACCAAACGTGGTCGCAACATGCGTGCGCATGTTGGCAATCCTCGCGTCGAGGCCCGTTCCTGGGTCCAGAACCATCGACACCAGGTCTTGCGAGAACTCCAGATGCAGATCATCAAGATCGAGAATATCGCCAAGCGCTTTCGATTTCTCCGGCGACTGCACTTCCTCGACCTTGGCATCTATTTCCTTCTGCGCCTCCTCGGCGTTCTTCTTCTGCATGCGGTAGGCGAAGAAACCCAGCACTGCGCCGCCGGTAATGAAGGGGACAAAAGGCAGACCCGGAACCAGGGCAAAGAGCACCATCAAGACAGCAACAGCCGCCAGCGCTCCGGGGTATTTGCTCATCTGCGAGAAAATCGCCGCGTCGGTCGCACCGGTAGCGCCACCGCGGGCCAGCAGCAACGCCGCCGCGATGGAGATGATGACCGAAGGGATTTGGGAAACGAGGCCATCGCCGACGGTCAGGATCGCATAGGTCTCAAACGCGGTTCCTAGGGGCATGCCATGGATCAGAACCCCCATGATCAAGCCGACGATCAGGTTCAGCAGAGTGATCAACAGGCCCGCAATGGCATCGCCCTTGACGAATTTTGATGCGCCGTCCAGCGAACCAAAGAAGGTGGTCTCTTTCTGCTCTGTCTCGCGACGTTCCTTAGCGGTCGCGTGATCGATCGCACCCGCCGACATATCGCTGTCGATTGCCAGCTGTTTGCCTGGCATGCCATCAAGAGCAAAACGCGCGCCCACTTCGGCCATTCGGGCCGCGCCCTTTGTGATCACCATGAAGTTCACGATGAGCAGCACGCCGAACACAACAAGGCCAAGGAAGACGCTGCCCCCCATGACGAAATTGGCAAACCCTTCGATCACGTTACCGGCCGCATCGGTCCCGGAGTGACCTTGCCCAATGATCAGCTTGGTCGACGACACATTGAGCGACAGGCGCAACATCAACGACCCGAGCAGGATGGTCGGGAACGACGAGAAATCCAGCGGCCTTTCGATGAAAAGCGTGATCGTGAATATGAGGATGGCGAGCGCAAAGGATGTGGCAAGGCCAACATCCAGCACCCAGGCTGGCATTGGCAGGATCATCATGACGATAATCGCCATGAGCGCCATAGCGAGCAGGATTGTCGGGCTGAAAAGCTCTTTGACTGACAGATTCGGCACGGTTTTTCTCTTATGTGAAAGCGATCAGAAACAGGCCGGCAGCACCGGTCGGGACAGGGCGAGATCTGTCGGACCACAGGTGTTTCAGAAGACCAAACGCCAAAAGCCGTGACGGCAATGCAGAGCAATGCGGCACGGCCACGGACAACCGGCCTTGCGGCGCGGTAAATTTCATCGCGTTCACTGGCATTCTGCCTGTTCCAATTCAGGATTCTTCCCTGGATTTCAGGTTAGGCGCCCAGGATTTACAAAGTGTTATCACCGCGAAAGGAAATGGCCGCCCCGAAGGACGGCCATGTCACCAGAAGAGTTATCGCGTTACGGTTCGTCTGGGGCTGTGTCGCGTTCAACCTGCCGCAACAGCTCTTCGATCGAACTGCGTGCGCCCATACTGCTTTCGACCAGCGCGCGCGCTTCGGCCAGTGGTGGCAGTCCCTGCGGTTCGCGCACCGCCGCATCAATCTGATCCGTCAGATCGGAAACGGCACGGAAAGGCGCCCGGTCCTGATCCAGTGTTTCCACGGCCTGACGATCTTCCGAGTGCCAGAAACCACGGGCAGCCTCGTTCAGTTCCTGTGCGGACAGCATGTACTCGCTGGCGCGATTGTATTCCTTGTTCAACCACAGGGCCTTGGCGCGCATGCGATCCGCCTGCTCACCTTCAAGTCCCATCAACTCCACCAATGCACGCTGCGGTTGCTCCATAGCCAGATGTGCTTCAGCACTCATCATGCGTCGGTTTTGATTGCCCGGCTCCAGGCTCATCTTGCGCAGAAGGTTCTCTGCCTGCTCGGGAAAGCCCAGATCAAGAAGGCGTCGCGCGACCATCTCTCCGACCTGTGCTGCACGTGTTGCGCCACTGTCCTCGGCAAAAATGAGGCCATATTTGAGGAAAGTGACATCATCCGCGTTTTCCGTCAGCAAGGTCATGAACGGAAGGTTTGCCCGGTTGCGCGCCGCGACCCCGTCGCGGGCCGTGAGCCTGTTGAACCGCGCAGATGCCTCGTCAAAGCGGCCAACCAGCGCCAGCGCGGTGACCTCAGCCACACGCAGATCCGCACCAAGTTCCGTATCGCGGTTTTCCAACTCGTAAGATGCCGCCAACTCTGGCACATCCGGAGACAAAGCCCGCCGTTCTTGAAAGCTCAATTCGATCAGGTCGATCAGAGCACGCGGCGTATTTTCACTCTGCGCAGCGACTTCTTCCGTCAGGTTGCGGGCAACCGCGTCACTGTCTCCCTCAAGTGCGGCGATGGCCGCTTCTGCCAGATTGCGATCAGGAATGTTCTCGACGCCGGTGCGCTCCACGGCGCGCATCGCAACTTTGGCGACATGGGGATCACCCGCTTCGGCGAAAAAGGTGCTGACCCTTGGCCCCAGCTGAACCCGAAGGTGAGGCGGCATCTTCGCAAAGGCCTGCTGGATGGCATCGGTGTTGGCGCTTTTTTTCACCACACCGTCCGACATCGCCGCCCAGAAGGCCGCATCTCCGCCGCAGGTTTGCTGACCGGAGAAAACGGTGTTCACGGGCAAATCCGCAGAATCGAGGATTCGAGCCATGGTCGTCATGATCTCGCGGGACCGCGTTGGCAGATCGTCTTCCGGGATCAGGTTCAAGGTCGCTGCCGCCTCGGCACCAAAACCAAAATACAGATAGGTGCGTGCCAGTCGAAGGGTCGCCTCGCGATTCACCTGGTCAAATTCACCAAGGATCTTGTTGCGCAGCGCACTGATCTGCTCGGAAAACGGCTGATCATCACCCCAATCATGAATCGCCAGTTCGCGATCCGCAATGCAATGCGTATCCTGAGAGTCGCCTCCGGCTCCGACGGCCAGCAAGCCGGTTTCACGGTCGATGGCCGATGTCACCGAAATATTGTCCAGCGGATTGAGCGGCCGGTTCTCGTTGCCAAGCGGATCCAGCTGGTTGGTCGCGGCGTCCTGATCTGTCGGTTGCAGCAACCCCTGATCGCTGGCGCGTCCGATCTGTTGCAGGATTCGCGCTTCGGTATCATTGACCATTGCCGCCCGCCGGTTCTCGTCGAGATCCATCAACAGGCTGGCATCCGACTCCAGCGAGGCAGGCTCTGATTTACCATCTTCGGTTTTTTCGTTCGCAGCGACCTCGGGTGTATCCTCGGCCAATTGCGTACCAGCGGCATCTGTTCCCTCTAGCGGGGCGCCATCCGGGCCGGCTGCATTCAATGGCAATTGGACGGGACCAGTATGCCGCGGGCTTTGCTGAGCCGTGCCAAAGGTCTGGGCCACAGCATCCGCCAGGTCCATTGCAACCCGCGCACTGGCCAAATCCTGTTGACCAAGTTGAAAGCCGCCCCCGATCGCCGCAGACGGAAATGTAAGGGGCAGGCTGGTTGTGTCCGCTGGCGCATCCAGTTTCAACGACCTGCCTTCCCGAACGTCCACGACAAGATAGCCATCGGCCTGCTGATAATAGTCCACGGCGCACTCGCACCCCAGTTCGATCCGGAGCGGTTGACCCGGGCCGGTCTGGCTCACAGAGCGGACCCGGGTGCGGGGGATCAGATCAAACACGTTGCGCGTATTGAACACCGCGGTCGGCGATCCGACGTTGATTGTCGCAATACGGTCGCTCTGCGTCAGAGACCATTCCACACCATCCGGAATTCGCATTACCAGACGTGTAAAATCCTCGTGTTCTCCGGACCTGGCGACAATGGTCTGCGCGCTTGCGTATCCGGCTATCACCATTGCGGTGGCATATGCGATTGCTCGCGAGATCATGCTGCGTCCTGTTTCACTTCATTCAAAGCTTCCTCCAGCTCGGAGAACCCGGGCCGGATATGGGATGGCGTGTTCTGACGCCCCACTTCGATACAGATGGCTGCGGCGTGGTTGTGAAGATTCGCGACGAGAACTTCACGTATCAACTGATAGAAATGCGCGTCTTCCTCGACCACGGATTTCACCTTGCCCGCAAAGGGCGCGACCAGGCCGTAGGAGAGGAACACCCCGAGGAACGTCCCCACAAGCGCGCCGCCGATCATCTTACCCAGCACTTCTGGCGGCTGGTCGATCGAGGCCATGGTCTTGATGACCCCCAGAACCGCCGCAACAATCCCAAGGGCCGGCAGACCGTCAGCCATGGTCTGCAGCGCATGGCTTGAATGCAGCGCGTGGTGCAGGTTCGCCTCGATCCGCTTCTCCAGAACCTCCTCCACCTGATGCGGGTCATCATAGTTCATGGATGCAGAACGCATGGTGTCGCTGATCAGGTTGACGGCCTCCTTGTCCGCAAGGATTTTTGGGTATTTGCCAAAGACAGTAGAGTTTTCAGGGTCTTCGATATGCTGTTCGACCTCGACCGGGTTGGCCCGAGCGATACGAATCAGGGCGAACAGCAGACAGAGGAGATCCTTGTAGTCATCAGGTTTCCACTTCGGTCCCTTGAAGACCTTTCCCATGTCCTTGAGCGTGTGCTTGACGCCGCCCATGTCATTGCTGATCAGGAACGCCCCGATCGCCGCACCGCCAATCATCATCATCTCGAAAGGAAGAGACTTGAGGATGATGCCCAGTTTACCCCCTGCAAGAAGGTAACCACCAAACACCATGGCAAAGATCACGATGATCCCTACAATCCCGATCATAGGTAAGCTCCAAATTCCGTCACTACTTTGAAGGTAGGCGAGTCTTGTTAAGAAAGGCTGAGTGCGCGCCCAAGTTACTCCTTGGGCACCTCACCATTTCGTCCGGCCAGCACAACGCTGATCGTATAGGCGGCTTCGGGGCTCAGACCGGCCATGATGCCAGCGGCCGCATCCGGGCGCATCCGCGCCAGAAAACCGGCGGCAAAACTCGGATCCATTTCCTCAAACAGCGCCGCTGCGTCCTTGGGCTTCATCTGCTCATAGACAGAGGTCAGCGTGGTGACATCCGCTTCGGCCGCACCGTCCGCCAGGGCCAGTGTTGCCAGCAGTTTCTGTTCCGCCTGCTGAAGATCCGTCAGCTTCTTCTCGATCGCCTCATCCGCGATCTCGAGCGCCTTCATGCGGTCTTCGATCTCGGCTTCGCGCTCATCAAGCATGGCTTCGCGCTTCTTGAAGGCTGCCAGCATCGCCTGCATTTCCGCCGAATCGGGAACCGCCTGTCGCGTCATTGGCCCGGCCTGTTCGTTCGGCGCGTCGGATTGAAGCTCCGCCACTTCGCGCGCGATCGCCGGACCAGCCTCCAGCGCGATGCGGACAGCTGCAGAGCCCATCAGGAACACGGCCAGCAACATCAATGTGCCACGCTTGGCCTTTTCCATCTTCTTGGATTTGTCTGCCTTCGCCATCACGCCACCCGGTTCTGATTCCGGTTGTGACGCACAAACATCAGCCCCGCAGGTTTCGACTCCTCCTGCGGCTCGGGTTGAACCGGCTCGGCCGGCTCCTCCACTTGCGCATCCGCTTCATACGCTTCGGCCAAGGCGTCGTTTTCCTCGGTTGCCTGGGCGGCCGGCTGAGCGTCCTGCTGCGGTGCGATGTCGTGCATCGACGCCATCATCAGCTCCAGCTTGTGCGCCACCGATTCGGCGCGTCCGGTCAGCTGCTCCAGGGCCCGGCTGGATCCGTCAGACATCTGACGGGCTGCCACCAGCGATTTGTTCAAGTCATCTACTTGCGATGAGAGCACCGCCACCGCGCCTCCGACCCCTTTTTCGAGATCATTGAAGCGTTTCAGACGGCGCGACAGCACCAGGCAATAAAACCCGGCACCCAGTGCTCCGGCCGCAAGCAGGATATCAGCAATAAGTTCCATCCTGTCCTCCTAGTTGAGTACGAAATCCATGATCAGCAGATCGCGCACGCGCCCTTGACCGGTCGCGATATTGATCCGCCGTAGCATCTGTGCCCGCAGTTTCGGCAAGGCCATCGGATCGGTCATATCCTCAAGCTCCAGCGCCCGCAGATAACTGTTCAGAACATCGACAACCCTGGGGAGGACTTTTTCAACCTCGGCCTGATCGGCCTGGTTGACCTCGAGTTGCGCACGGAACCGAAGCTGTTGAACACCGCTGGCTTTGTTCAGCGTGATCACGATCGGTTCCATTTCGATAAAGGCGAGGCTGGCGATCTCTTCCGCCGACTCACCCTTGCTCACACCTTCTGGTGCCTCTTTGGTCGCATGCGCATCTTCCGGCGCCTGAGTGCTCCCAAAGGGAAGAAGGCCTGACTGAACGGCGTAAAACCCGCCCCCTGCACCGGCAATGGCAAGTACGAGCCCAATGATAAGGGGCATCTTACTCTTCTTCGCCGATCCTTCTGTTTCTACATCAGCTACAGCGTCTGTCATGGCTTTTCCTAAAACGTCGTGCACCCCGTTCATAACCCGACAGGAACTAACCGAATGTTAAGGCCAATCGGAGAAAAGGGTTGCAGGCCGGAGAGAACGCCGGTGCGACGGAGGTTAATGTGCAGCAGATCAAGAATGTCTGGGCAGGTTTGGACACGCGGAAGCGGATGATGGGAATCGGGGCGACACTCGCCGTGATCTTCACCTTCTTCCTGATGTCCATGGTGGCCAACAAGCCAACCATGCAACTACTATATGCCGGGCTCGAAAGCAGCTCGGCCGGAGATGTGGTCAGCGCTCTGGAACAGAGTGCTGTCGACTATGAAGTGCGCGGTGGATCCATCTATGTCCCCGCAAACAAACGCGATGAATTGAGAATGACGCTGGCCAGCCAGGGTCTGCCCGCCAATGGTGGCAAAGGGTATGAACTGCTCGATTCGCTCAGCGGTTTTGGAACGACATCGCAAATGTTTGACGCCGCCTATTGGCGTGCAAAAGAGGGGGAGCTGGCCCGCACCATTGTCGCCAACCCCCATGTCACCCAGGCGCGTGTTCATATCGCCAACACCAGCAACAACCCGTTTCAGAGAACCATCGAACCCACGGCCTCGGTCTCGGTAACCCCAATGGGCACCCCGATCACCCCGTCGCAGGCCAACGCGATTCGCTTCCTGGTTGCTTCAGCCGTGGCCGGTCTCGCAGTGGATAATGTTGCGGTGATTGATGCCAATGGCGCGTTGATCGGGTCTCCAGAGGCCGCGGCGGCCGCGGGCGCGGGCACGGACGATCGCTCTCAAACGCTGCGTGAACGGGTCTTGCGCCTGGTCGAAGCGCGCGTAGGACAAGGCAACGCGGTCGTTGAAATCAGTGTTGAAACCGTAACCGATACGGAATCCATTCGCGAAAAGCGGGTTGATCCCGACAGCCGCGTTGCCATCAGCACCGATGTCGAAGAACGCACCGACAGCTCGCAGAATCAGGCGGGGGAGGTCACTGTGGCCTCGAATATCCCGGATGGTGATGCCGGCACCGGTGAAGGCTCCCGCGCCAATACCAACGCAACGCGCGAGCGTGTGAACTACGAGATCTCGGAAACCGAAAAAGAAATCATCCGTGGACCCGGTGCGATCAAGCGCCTCACGGTTGCGGTGCTGATCAATGGTATCACCACAGAGAGCGGCGAAGAGGGTCAGACCGTCTTCGAGCCGCGCCCCCAGGATGAACTCGACGCCCTGCGCGAGTTGATTTCCGCCGCCGTCGGTTTCGACGCGGAACGCGGTGATGTCATCACCCTGAAATCCATGGATCTGCCGAATGTGGAACCGCAAGGCACCACAGCCGAGGCGTCATTCTTCGACAACCTCTACTTTGATGTCATGTCGATTATCCAGATGGCTGCCCTGGCAGTGGTCGCGCTGATCCTCGGGCTCTTCGTGGTGCGTCCGATCCTCGCCGGCAACGGTGCATCGGTGAAAGCGCTGCCGGGTCCCGATGGCCCTGCCCCCGCCGGCGGCCTGCCGGAGTTGCCTGCCATGGGCGGTGATTCGGGGTTCATGACCAACCCCAATCTCGGTGCTGGCATCGCGCTCGACGGCGAGATCGACAATGGCGAGGACGATCAGTTCGACCCGATGGGCGGCATGGGCGGCCTGCCGGGCATGGGCGATGGGCTCAACAGCTTTGGCGGTGGCGGCATGAGCGACGATCCGGTGGACCGTCTGCGCTCGATGATCGGCGAGCGTCAGGAAGAGACCGTGCAGATCCTGCGCGGGTGGCTTGAAGAAAACAACGAGGAGCGTGCCTGATGACCATTGCACATCTTCTTGAAGATTTCGGCGTGAAGACTCCGGTCGAACCCGTGAGCAACTTCTCCGAGGAAATCGTGGAAGAAGCCAAGCTTGTATCCTTTGAAAAGGGCTACACCGCAGGCTGGGACGATGCGATCGACGCCAAGGACAAGGAGACGACACGGATCTCCGCAACCCTTGCCGGATCGCTCGAAGACCTCACCTTCACCTATCACGAAGCGCAGACGCAGTTGATGGAATCGCTTGATCCCATGTTTAAGGTCCTGACCTCCGTCATCCTGCCTGACACCATGGCCGCGACCTTTGGCCATCATGTCATCGATCACCTGAGCGAGATGGCAAAGGGTCAGATCAACGAGCCGATGGAGGTCGTTGTCGCTGCCGGTGAGGGGAATGCGGTACGCGCGCTGCTGGGCGAGGAGCCCACATCCGACGTCCGTGTGCGCGAGGATGCGGGTCTGTCTCCCGGTCAGGCGCAGCTGCGCGTTGGCAAATGCGAACGCGAACTGAACTCCGAGGCCCTGATCGAATCGATCCGCGATTCAATTGATGCCTTCTCCTACCAATTCAAAGAGGAAAGCCACTATGGATGAGTCCGGTGAACTGAACCCCAAATCGGCCGATGCCGCGAACCCCTTTGTATCGGTGCCGGTGGAAGTCATTGTCTCCGTGGGCAAGGCGCGCCCCTTGATCCGGGATCTCGTCAATCTGGGCGAGAACGCCATCCTGACCCTGGACAAGAAAGTCGAGGATCCAGTCGATCTCTACGTCGGCGACCGCCTGGTTGCGCGCGGGCAACTGGAAGAGATGGAGGGCGACCAGGCAGGACAACTGGCCGTCCGGCTGACTGAAATTGCCGATTTGCAAAGCGGGCTGGGATGACACGTAACCTCTTCGCTCTGGGGGCATTGGCAGCCATTGCACTGCTGATGCTGCCCCAGGTAGCGCTGGCTCAAGAACTGAGCCTTGACCTCGCAGACGGACAATCGATTTCGGCTCGGACCATTCAGTTGATCCTGCTGATCACGGTGCTCAGCATTGCGCCGGGTCTGTTGATCATGATCACCTGTTTTCCGTTTCTGGTCACTGTGCTGTCCATTCTGCGGCAGGCCATCGGCCTGCAGCAGGCGCCTCCGAACATGCTGATGATCAGCCTGGCGCTGTTTTTGACGTATTTCGTCATGGAGCCGGTCTTCACCGAAGCATGGAACGTGGGCATCGCGCCGCTACTGGACGAGCAGCTCGAAGTGGTGCCGGCGCTAGAACGCGCCGTCGTCCCCTTCCGCGGGTTCATGGCGAACCGGCTGGACCCGGATACGTTCTATGCGATCGCGGATCTGCGTCCCGGAACCGAAGGCATAGACCCGACCCCCGAAGCACCGCTCTCCGTCCTGATCCCAAGCTTCATGCTGTCAGAGATCACGCGTGCCTTTGAAATCGGGTTTCTCGTGTTTCTGCCGTTTCTGGTGATCGACCTGGTGACAGCCACCGTGTTGATGTCCATGGGGATGATGATGGTCCCACCGGCGCTGGTTTCCCTGCCGTTCAAGCTGGCCTTCTTCGTGGTCGCGGACGGCTGGAGCCTGATCGCCACCGCATTGGTCCGCAGCTACTATCCAAGCTGACTCACGCCTCAGCACACCACCACAGCCCTCGCTCCGTCACCCGGAGCGGGGGCTTTTTGTATCTGCGGATGTGGGTTTGGACACCGCTACAAACCGGTGCAGAGAGGGCGTTTCCATGCCTCCCACCCAGCAAACGTGACCGGACGCGCAACCCGCCTGCGCCCCTACCAGGATGCACAAGCCAGCGACCGAGGAGACGGACATCCTCCATCGCGACGGCTTCATCCCGCATGTCAGGGCCATAGAGTGAACAGTCAGATCATTTCGCAACACCTGCAAGGACATCGCCCTGGGATCTCGCGCATCCAAGCCGCAGAACCCCATATTGCCTCCCCTGTCCCCCAGGTCCGCCTGTCGGGAAGGGGGCAAACCTCTCATGCGCCATCTGCGGTGCGCACCATCCGCGGAGCCATTTGGCGCCCGCGCACAAAGAGAAACACCCCGGGCGGGTCTCCCGGGGTGTTCCATCAGGGGGCTGAGGTCAGGCGGGTCAACGCACGACGAACTCCGCATGTAGCGCCCCTGCAGCCTTGAGACTCTTCAGGATGTCGATCATGTCGCGCGGCGAGACCCCAAGGGCATTGAGACCCGCTACAACTTCGGACAGGGATGTGGTCTCGCGCACTTCGGCCAGCTGCACGCCTTCCTCTTCGTCGATCGCAGCGCCGGTGCGTGGAACAACCACCGTTTCGCCATCCGCAAAGGGGTTGGGTTGCGAGACCAGCGGAGCTTCTTCGACCCGCAGCGTCAGGTTCCCCTGTGCAACAGCAACGTGAGAGATGCGCACATCGCTGCCCATCACGATGGTGCCGGAGCGTTGGTCGACAACGACACGCGCCTTGCGCTGCGGTTCGACCAGGACGTTTTCCATGCGACCAACCGCATGCGCGGTGGAGCGGGCATTGGTGCGCTGGATGTTGACCTCGACAGTACCGGAGTCACGCATCACTGCGACATTGCGGCCAAACTCACTGTTGATCGCCTGTTCGATCCGACCGGCCGTGGTGAAATCGGGCTCCCGCAATGCCAGGCGCATCGAATTGAGCGAGGACAGATCGAATTCGATCTCGCGCTCCACCCGAGCCCCTGAGGGGATCACGCCAGAGGTCGGCACACCTTGCGTTACCGTAGCGGCTTCCCCCTCTGCAACGGCGCCCCCTGCAAGAATGGTGCCCTGCGCGACCGCATAGATCTGGCCGTCTGCCGCGTTGAGCGGGGTCATGATCAATGTGCCGCCCAGCAGGCTGCTGGAGTCGCCGATCGCCGACACCGTGGCATCGATGGTGCCACCCACGCGTGCGAATGGCGGCAGCGTCGCTGTCACAAACACGGCCGCGACATTCTTGGGGCGGAACTGTTCGCCGGTCACATTGACCCCGAGGCGTTCCAGAATGTTGGTCATGATCTCTTCGGTGAAGGGCGAGTTGCGCAACCCGTCCCCGGTGCCGTCCAGGCCAACCACGAGACCGTAGCCGACCAGATCGTTGCCCCGGACACCGTCGAATTCGACGAGGTCCTTGAGACGAATTGCATTGGCCTGCACCAGCGTTGGCATCAGCAGGCATGTCATCAGGATATACAGAACCTTACGCATTACATGTAGTTCAGCAGGTTAAGTTGCGAGGACCGCACCGTGATCGAATAGAGAGCTTCCAATTGGAACTCCACCTCCTCGATGCGGCTGGCGGTTTCGGCCGGGTCGGCCAGGATCAGGTCGTTGAGCGTGGTGCCCATTGACGTCAGCGCTGCGGCGTTGCGCGTTTGAGTTTCGGAAATGCGCGCCTCGATGAAGCCGATGTCGGACTGGACATCTGTCAGTTCCGATTGCGCATTCATCAGTTCGGTGCCGGCCCGTTCAACAAGAGCGGAGCTTTCGACCGTGGACAGATGGCCCAGATAATCCTCGCTGGCCAAAGCGCCGAGCGCAAAGCTCTTCATCGCCTGTTTGAAGCGGTCATCGTCTGCCCGAAGGGCAAAGTTCACCTCTTCATTCGCGCCGATACGCACCGCGCTCATGTCATCGGTGGAACCATTGTACATGATCGCGTCAAACCCGGCGGGATCATCGAACCAGTCCTGTACCGCTTGCGTGATGTCATCCACATCGGTCAACGCACCCACTTCCGCGACGAGCGCCGTCATCATGGTGTCCGCGCTTTCCAGCGGGGTTGCGCCGGTGTCGGTTCCCGCAAACAGGCTGCGACCGGACAGTTGACCGTTCAGGTTGGAGATGGTCTCGCGCAGGAAGGTCATCGACTGGGCGGCGAGTTCTTGCGCCGTGGTGTCATTCGAGGTGCTGGACAGAGACAGGATGTCCGCACCGAGGTTCAGTGCGTTGTCGTTGATCCGCTCGAGGTAGTCCTGCGCGGTGGAGGACAGAAGCGCAGCCTCCTGCGCGGCGACCTGGTAGCTGTCCATCTTGGAAATCGAGCGTTCAAGATCTGCCACAAACCCCAGGTCGCCACCGAGGCGCTCTGGCAGGTTGGAGGCGATACCGGTGCTCATTTCCTGGGTCAACGTATCCAGGGTTTTGTTGAGTTCGACTGACCGACCGCGCAGAAACAGATACTGCGCCATGTCACCAAAGGATTGCACATTCATAGCTTAGAGCCTCATCAGTTCCTGCATCATTTCATCGATCGCCTGGATCATCCGGGCGTTCGCGGCATAGATTGTCTCGATCATCATCAGCGTCTGGAGTTCGGAGTCGGTGTCGACGCCCTGCTCCAGCTCGCGGGCCTGGATGTCGGAGAAGATTGCAGAGGAAAACGCCAGTTCCTGTTCCGCCCAGGTGTTTTCCTGAGTGAAATTCGTCATCAGGTTGGAGGCGATTTCATAGGCGCTGTAATCGCCGGTCCCAAGACCCGCAGAGGAAATCGTGTTGCTGGCCTCCAGTGCGGCGCCGTAGTTGTTCAGGATGGTGGTGTCACCCTTGTTGCCGATGCCGGTGGCATTGAGGCCGTCCCGCAAGCGCCAGGTTTCCGCATCGCCGCTCATCGCGATGGTGCTGTTGATCTCGATGCGGTTGGCGATGCCCAACTCGTTGGTGTTGTCGTAGAACCCACCACCGTCGGTAAAGATCCCGGGATCTGTCGCACCAAGTGTCGTATCGACCGTGGGATCCTGAAACCGTTCGATCAGATCGCCGGCCATGGTATCCAGATCTTCCTGCGCCTGCACCGACGCCACATCCCGAACATGGAATTGCGCGGCAAGGCTGCCACCGCCGATCCTGCCGTTGATCGAGGTATCGATGGATTTTCCGTCGATTTCCAATCCCGACAGCTGACCATTGTCGATGGTCATATAGGGGGTCACGAGCGGGGTTTCGTCGAAGGAAAACTCCGCTACGGAACCGCCGTCGATCAGCTTGATACCGGATGTCGTGTAAAGCGCGGTCTGATTGTTGTCGCGCTGGTAGATCTGAACCGGGATGACCTCATTGATGGAATCGATCAGGTTGTCGCGCTGATCTTCCAGGCCCGAGGTGTCCTGACCGCGAATTTCAGCGGCCAGGATCTTCTTGTTCATATCATTGAGGTTTTTCAGGTCTGTTTCCAGCCCGTCGACCAAGGAGACGATGGAATCTTCGGCCTTGTTCCGCAGGGTTGCAACGCCTTCGGCCGCATCCTGAATCGACATCGCCAGCTCTTCGGCCTGCATCGAGAGGTCGTTCAGTCGGGCATCGGAGTCGGGCAGGGACGTGGCTTCGATCAGCGCGGATTCCAGGTCGGTGAGCCGCTGGGCGACGGAATATCCATCGTTCACGGTGCCGACCTGTTCAGAAATCCGCGCATAGAAATCGGAGGTCACCGAGGTGGCGGCAAAGTTCGCTTCCGCCGCCCGGACACTTTTCTGGATCGCGGGATCGATCATGCGCTGCACCGAACCGATGCTCACGCCACCCGCGGCCCCATTGGAGCTGAGATCCAGAGTGCGCCTGTAGTACCCTTCCGTGAGGGCGTTCGCGAGGTTGTCGGACACCACCGACGTCGACCTGCCGGCCGCCGTGATGCCAGACATCGCGCTATTGAGGGCAGTCGAAAGAGACATCCCAAATCACCTTCTGTGACTATGTTTCATCAAGTGGAAGCGCCGATTTTATCAGCGCTTGATGTTGGTGGTTTCCTGCAACATTTCATCCACGGTCTGGATGACCTTTGCGTTGGACGAATAGGCACGCTGGGTCTGGATCATCGAGGTCAGCTCAGTCGCCACATCGGTTGCGGATTCTTCCTGGCGATAGCTGGCCACGGTGCCGGTCGGGCCCGCTCCGGCATCCCACAGGTAGTAGGCACCGCTGCCCGGCGAGGGCATGAAGGTCTGGCTGTCCAGCGACTTCATGCCGTTGGCATTGGGCATGTCCGCAAGCGGGATCTGATACACGATGCGGCTGCTGCCGTTTTCATACAGCGCGTGTACAAAACCGCCCTCGTCCACCTCGACGCCAGCAAAGCTGGCAGCCTCATAGCCATCTTTCTCGATCGTTGCCGCCGAGAAGGCGCTGGAGAGCTGTGTCATCACACCGATTTCGATCTCGATCGGACCGCTGTCGGTGGTCACGATGATGGTGCCGGTGGTGGAGTCATAGGCGCCGCCCGTTGTGGTCGTGACCGTGTCCAGCGTGCCCTTACCCGTGGCAGAGTCATCAAACGTCAGGGTATAGTCCCCGACAACCGTGCCGGTCGCGCCATCGGTCAGCGTCATGGTCCATTCGTTGTCGTTGAGACCAGTCGGCGTGTATTCGATGTCCAGATCCTGCTGACCACCGAGGTTGTCGAAATACTGGATCGTGTTCTGTTCGGTATCACCCGCAGCGCCGGTCACGGCACTTTCCGCTGGCAGGTTCACGCCGAGGCTGACTTCGGTGGTGGGCGCCGCGCTCAGCTGCGAGGTATCAAACTTGATCGCCTCCAGCGGATCATCGGTATCACGGGCCACGGTGGGGAAGCTCTCATCCGCATCCGCCGGCCAGCCGAGCAGCACCAGACCGGACGAGGTGGTCAGATACCCCTCTTCGTTGGTGCGGAACGACCCGGATGTCGTCAGCAGCATGGTGGCGTCTTCGCCGGCCTCGACTTCCGCCAGGCTTGCAACGGGCAGGAACCCTTTGCCGTCGACGGCAAGGTCGGTGGAATTGCTGGTGGTGATCAGAGAGCTGCGCTCGTCAATCATGCGCGCGTTGTTGACCGATACGCCACCTGCGGCATAGGCGCCGCCGGATTGCGAGATGACCATGGATTCAAATGAGGTCACGACGCGTTTATAACCGGCGGTCGAAGAATTTGCGATATTGTCTGAAATCGCCGCCAAACGGCTGGAGTTCGCGGCAAGCCCGGCTACGCCAGCATTCAGCGAAGAAGAAATGGTCATGAGATACGCCTTTCTGCTGCATCTTGAGATCTACTCGCAGAAACACTTACCGCGCTTGTACTTAACGTGCGGCTAACAGATAAAATCCAATCTATCTGTTAGCCGCTTTTGCCTTGCTTTTATGGGGCTGTCACTTCCGCAGGAGCGTGATTTCGACGCGGTTGTTTCGCGGTGACATCGGATTTCCGGAGGCAAGGTCACGATCAGCATGACCGGTCACCCGCGAGATTCGCTTGGCCTTCATGCCGCCCGCCTGCAGGTGTTCCCGCGTTGCGTCCGCCCGGGCATGAGAGAGCGACCAGACCGGGTTGTTGGCGATCACCACCGGGGTCGAGGCCACGTGTCCGCTGATGGCGACGTCGTTCTCTACCGAGGCGGTCACCCGCGCCACCATCCGCATCAGATCCCGCATCAGGGCCGTGGGGCGTTCGCTTCCCGCTTCAAACAGCTTGGCATCATCGGTTTCGAACAACTCGATAATGAGACCTTCGTCCGTGACGCGGGTCACGATGTGGCGCGCCATATCAATGCTGACCATGCTCTCGCCGCCGCGCCCCATCAGCGCCTCTTCGATCTTGCGGAAGCTGGCCTCTTCGGCGGCGTCGTTCTTCTGATTGTCGGCGACACCGGAATCACCCTGCGCGCGGGAGGCATCGGTCGGATTTTCCCGGGTCGCGCCAATCCCGTTCTGCGGCTTCACATCCTCGGTGAACATGGTGTCGCCCTGGAAGGCGCCGTTGCCGCCACCGGAAACCCGCGCAAGCGGAATCGAGGGCGAAAAATAGTCTGCCAGACCCTTGCGCTGTTTCTCCGTGGTTGCATTCAAGAGCCACATCAGAAGGAAGAATGCCATCATCGCGGTCACGAAGTCGGCATAGGCCACCTTCCATGCACCGCCATGGTGTCCACCACCGCTGACTTTCTTCACCTTCTTGATAATTACCGGAGCTTCATTGCTCTGAGCAGTCATGTTCCCACCACCTTTTCTGTTCACCCAAAACCGGGATACAGAGGCGTTCCTTAACCAGGTCTTAACAGATAAAATTGGCCCCAGTAACACACCTAAACGTATGGTTTCTAAGGCAAAATCGAGGCCATCCTGGCTTTTCGGGGGTGAACCTGAGGCAGGCTCCTGGCGACAATGTGGCCGCTTTGTGGCGGCGGTCGAGGCGGGTCAAATTCCCGCCCCCTTTGACGCTGTCACAACAGCAGGTCACCATATGATTCGCGGAGCTTGTTCTTCTGAACCTTGCCGGTTCCACCGAGCGGCAAGGCATCCACGAACACAACCGCATCCGGGACCTGCCACGAGGCGACCCTGCCATCATAGTGTTTAAGAAGCTCTACCTCCGTAAGCGCCGGGTCGGATTTCACCGCAATCAGTACCGGCCGTTCATCCCATTTGGGGTGGCGCGCCGCGATCGCCGCGGCCTGAGCAACCCCAGGATGCGACATGGCGATGTCCTCCAGCTCGACCGTGGAGATCCACTCGCCGCCCGATTTGATGATGTCCTTGGTCCGGTCCCGAATGATCATGTACCCGTCGGGATCTATGGTCGCCACGTCGCCCGTGTCGAACCATCCATCATCATTCAGCGCGGACTGTTCCTGGCCAAAATAGGTGTCGATGATCCAATGCCCCCGGATCTGAAGCGCGCCTTGGGTTTGCCCGTCCTCGGGCAGGGCGACCCCGGCCTCATCGACGATACGCAGCTCCACCCCAAAAGGCGGGCGCCCCTGTCCCGTGCGGATCGCGCCTTTGTCGGCGTCGCTCAGATCGGCGTGTTTCTGCAGGAGCTGATTGAGCGTGCCAAGCGGGCTGGTCTCGGTCATCCCCCAGGCGTGGATCAGCTCCACCCCGTAGGTATCGCGGAATGTGGGGATCATCACCGACGGCAAGGCAGACCCGCCCACCACGGTACGCTCCAGACTGGGGATTTTGCTTCCGGTTGTCTCCAGGGCCTGCAACAGACCCATCCAGATCGTCGGCACGCCCAGCGCAATGGTGACCTGTTCTGAATCGATCAGCCTCACCAGACTTTCGCCATCAAGATGCGGCCCCGGCAGCACCAGCTTGGCGCCAACCGCGGCAGTGATATAGGGAACGCCCCAGGCATTCACGTGGAACATCGGCACCACCGCCATGACACTGTCGCGGGCTGCAAGCGCCAACCCGTCGGGCTGGTTGCCGCCCAGAGAGTGCAGCACCGTGGAGCGGTGGGTATAGAGCACGCCCTTGGGATTGCCGGTGGTGCCCGAGGTGTAGCACAGGCTGGAGGCGGTGTTCTCGTCCAGATCGGGCCAGGTATAAGCATCGCTCTCTGCGGCGAGCAGCGTGTCATAGAACAGCAGCCCGTCGATCTGGGCGGCGGCCTCGGCATCTTCCGGCCCCATCAGAACCACATGGCGCAGCTTCGGCAGGTGCGGTCGCAACTGGGCCACGGCCGACACAAAGGTCGAGTCGATGAACAGCACCTCATCCTCGGCGTGGTTGATGATGTAAATCAGCTGCTCGGGCTTCAGGCGCGGATTCAGCGTGTGGCAGACATAACCCGCCCCGGCGACGCCAAAGTAGATTTCCAGATGGCGACGGTTGTTCCAGGCGATCGTGCCGCAGCGGGTGCCGGGTGCCAGCCCAAGCCGATCCAACGCCGCGGCAAGCCTGCGCGCGTTACCCGCAACCTGCCCCCAGGTCGTGTGTTCAACGCCACCGGTGGTTTCGACCGACGCCACGGTGGTGCCGGCATGGTACTTGCCTGCGTGCTCGATCAGCGAACTGATGGTCAGCGGTTGCGTCATCATCTTGCCAAGCATTGGATGTCCTTCCTGTTATCTGTGGTGTTCCGGCCCGCCCGGAGCCGGTCCTGGTCGCCCCAGGATCATGTCTGCCGCCTTTTCGGCGATCATGATCGTGGGCGCGTTGGTATTGCCGCCAATGAGACGCGGCATGATCGACGCGTCAATCACCCGCAATCCGTCCAGCCCGTGCACCCGCAGCTCCGGATCGACGACCGCGTCGGGGTCTCGGCCCATCCGGCAGGTGCCCACCGGGTGATAGATGGTATCGGCGCGGTCCCTGATATGCGCTGCGAGCGTGGCATCATCCGGCTCGGCGTCAATGAACAGCTCTTTGGTCAGGCAATCGACAATGGGTTGCTGCGCCATGAGCCGCCGGGTCAGCCGCACGCCACGCAACAGCCCGTCCAGATCGTCGTTCTCCGCCAGAAACTGGGGGTCAATCAACGGCGGCTCCAGCGGATCGGCAGAGGCGAGGGATACGGTGCCCCGCGATTTTGGGCGCAGCAAGCAGACATGGCAGCTGACCCCGTGCCCAAGGTGCAGCTTGCGCGCGTGATCGTCGACAATGGCAATCACGAAATGCAACTGCACATCCGGACGGTCAAACGCGGCATCCGTTTTCAAAAAGGCCGCGCCTTCGGCAAAAGGGGTGGCAATCATGCTTCGCCCGCTTCGGCGCCATGTCAGGATTTCCCGCAGAAGCTTTCCTCCGGCGGCAAGCGAAATCCCGAAATTGTCCGTGTCCCGCGTCTTGTAGGCGAGGGTAAAATCGAGATGATCCTGCAAGTTCTGCCCCACACCGGGCAATGCGTGCCGCACCGCGATCCCGTGTGGCTGTAGATCCTGTGGTCGCCCGACACCGGACAGCTGCAACAGCTGGGGCGAGTTGAAGGCCCCGCCGCACAAGAGGACCTCCCGTCGTGCCAGCACTTGCCGTTGTTTGCGCCGGTGCCGGTAGGCAACCCCGCTCGCCCGCTTGCCCTCAAACAGGATCCGCGTGGCATGGGCGCCGGTCAGCACGGTCAGGTTCGGGCGCGCCATCACCGGGTGCAGATAGGCAGCCGCTGCCGAACAACGCAGCCCGTTGCGCGCGGCATCGTGAAACTGCGTCACCTGATAGTAGCCGATCCCTTCGTTGTCGCCGCGATTGAAGTCCTCGCTCCGGCGGATCTGCATGGCCTGCCCTGCCTGCACAAATGCCTCCGTCACCGGGCGCGGCGCTTTCTGGTCGCTGACGTGAAGCGGACCATCGGCGCCATGCATCGGGTCACAGCCGGTCTGATTGTTCTCCGCCCGGCGGAAATAGGGCAGCACGTCCTGCCACCCCCATCCGGGACAGCCAAGCGCGGCCCATTCATCATAGTCGCGCGCATGGCCGCGCACATAAAGCATGGCGTTGATCGCGCTTGACCCGCCCAGTGCCCTGCCCCGGGGCTGATACCCTCTGCGCCCGTTGAGCCCTGCCTGCGGAACCGTTTCATAGGCCCAGTTGTTGATCTTTGGCCGCCCCGGCAGCATCGCGACGACCGCCGCCGGGGTGCGGACCAGAAGCCCGTCGCCGCGGCCCCCGGCCTCGAGCAGGCACACGGTGACGGCCGGGTTCTCCGACAGCCGCGCCGCCAGAACGGAACCGGCCGAGCCCCCGCCCACTATGACATAGTCGTATTCCATGCTGCTCCTCCTGGCGCTGATCAGCGCGCAGAAGACCTCCGCTGTCTACTTTAACGGTACGTCAGGCGCGCATTCCGGCCTGACGGCAGCCGCGTCCCGTCCCCTGCGCGCCTGCGGCAGGGACCGACGCGCTGTCGGTGGGCGGGATCACACCATCACAATCGGGCGCCCTTCCACCATGCGGAGCGGCGCATCGGTTTCAAAGACGCCTCTGATCAGGTCTGCGGTCACCACATCCCTCGGCGCGCCATCTGCACACAGGCATCCGTTTTTCATCACCAGCACACGGTCGGCATAGGCGGTGGCAAAGTTGATGTCATGCAGCACGATGATAATGGTGCGCCCCTTGTTGTCCGCCAAATCCCGCAGGCGGGCCATCAAAGCACGCGACGCGGCCAGATCAAGATTGTTGAGCGGTTCATCCAGCAACAGGTAATCAGTGTCCTGCACATAGGTCATCGCCACAAACGCCCGCTGCCGCTGCCCGCCAGACAACGTATCAAGCGGCCGATCCGCCAGCGTCAACAGATCAAACAGGCCCAGGCCCTCTTCGACTTTGGCGCGATCCTCTGACGTCGGACGCCCGCGGTGATAGGGGTAGCGGCCAAAGCCCACCAGATCACGCACCGTCAGGCGGCTTGCGGCGTGGACCGCCTGCGGCAGGATCGCGAGCCGCCTGGCCAGTTCCTTGTCATCGCTTTCGCCTACGACCAGCTCATCGACGGTGATGCGCCCCTGCTGCTGCGGTATCAGCCGCGCCATCAGCGACAGCAGCGTCGATTTTCCCGCGCCATTGGGACCGACAAGCGCTACCACACCGCCCTTGGGCACGGTGACGGAAATCTCGCTCAGGATCGGAGCACCGTGGATATGATGGGACAGGTTCTGGACCTCGATCATCGTTTCAGCCCTTTCATCAGCAACAGCAGGAACACCAACCCGCCAAGGAATTCGACCACGACACTGAGCGGCGTGGTAAAGGCAAAGACCCGCTCCAGCGCCCATTGGCCGCCGACGAGGATCACGCCGGATATCAGCGCGCTCCCCGGCAGCAGAATCGCATGGCGGTAGGTTGGCAGCACCAGATAGGTCAGCGCAGAGACCAAAAGCCCGAAGAAGGCCACCGGCCCCACCAGCGCGGTGGAAACCGCAACAAGGACCGAAATCAGCAAGAGCGCCCAGCGCTGCCCTCTGAGTGGGGGCTCCCCCAGCGAGGTTGATGCCACCGGTCCGAGCGCCAGCACATCCAGCCGATGCCGCATGCGCCAGGCACATCCCAGTGCCACACAGCACAGGATGGCCGAGACGCCGAGCAGATCAGTTTCGGCCCGAGAGAACCGCGCAAAGGACGCCGCCTGCACCACGGCGTATTCACTTGGGTCGATTACACGCTGCAACAGGCCAGTGACCGAGCGCAGCATCACCGCCAGCACCACCCCGGTCAGAAGCATGCGCATCAAATCGCCCTGCCCTTTGCGCAACAACAGTCCAAACAGCATCACCGCTGCCGCTGACATCAGGGTTGCGTTGGTCAGCATCAAAAGCCCCGGATCAAGTTGCTGGTAGGCAGGCGCCCCCAATGCAACCACCGCAGAGGTCAGGATCAGAACATACAGCGCATCAAACCCCATGATCGACGGCGTCAGGATGCGATTGCCGGAAATGGTCTGAAACATCACCGCCGCCACCGCCTGTGCTGCGCCGATCAACACCAATGCCGCGAGCTTTTTGCCGCGAAACATCAGCGCAAACTCAAGACTGCCCTTCACGCCCGTGAACAGATAGGCAAGCGCGCAGGCCACCAGAACCAGCGCCAGAAACAGCAGGCGATTACGATACATGCTGGCCCCTGCCGTAGAGCATCCACAGAAAGACGGCCGCGCCGATGATGCCGATAACGGTCGCCACCGGCACCTCGAACGGATGCACCACAAGGCGCGCAAAGATATCCGACGCCAGGACCAAACCCGCGCCCACCATCGCCGTCAGCGGTAGGCTCCGGCGCAGATTGTCGCCGACGAGACGGCTGACAAGGTTTGGCACGACCAGTCCGACAAAGGGGATCGCACCCACCGTCACCACGGTGAGGCCCGTCACCACGGAAATCACCACCAGACCGCTCAGGACGACCTGACGGTAGTTCAGGCCGAGGTTCAGGCTCACGGTTTCCCCGAGGCCGAGGATGGAAAACTGATCCGCCACCAGATAGCTCAGCACCGCGGCCAGACCCGCGATCCACAGCAGCTCATATCGGCCACGCATGGTGCCGGAGAACTCGCCGGTCAGCCAGATGTCGATATATTGCAGCATATCGAGTTGAAACCCGATGTAGACGGCGGCCGACCCAATCACGCCCCCGTAGACGATGCCTACAAGCGGCACCAGCAGTGGCTCCTCTGGCGGCAGGCGGCGCGTGAGCGCAAAGAACCCCATGCTGCCCACGAGGGCGGCACAGGCCGCTAGGGTCATCTTCACCCCGATGGCCGCGGTCGGCAGCAGAACAGAAACCAGCAACAGGCCCAGCATCGCGCTTTGGCCGGTGCCTGCTGTCATCGGCTCCACGAACCTGTTGCGCGCGATAAACTGCATGATCTGACCGGCAATCGCCAGCGACGCCCCGGTCAGCACCACCGCACATGCGCGCGGCAGGCGGCTGTCCCGGATCAACACCCAGGCCTCCGTCGTCATGATTTCCGTCAGCGCCAGAGGGGTCGCCCCCACAAAGAGCGACCCGACAAACAAGAGGCTGAGGAGCAGCACCCCCGGGACAGTGTGCGACATCAGGGATCAGTTTCCGCTGAAGCCGGCCTCGATATCCGAAAGCGTCCGCATCATCGACTGGATCCCGCCGCCGGAGATGTAGATATCGGACGCATTGAGATACACGACCTGATCGTTCTTCCAGGCTGTGGTCTCATGCACCAAGGTATTGTCGAGGGTGGTCTTTGCATCCTCGCCCGGCTGACCAATCGCGGCAAGGCGGTCGATCACGATCAGCCAATCCGGGTTCACGGTCTGGATGAACTCGAACGAGATGCTCTCGCCATGCGTCGAGTCGCTGATCTCCGCCGCGGCTTCCGGCAGGTCGAGCGTGGAATGCAGCCAGCCGAACCGGCCCGCCTTGCCATAGGCAGAGATTTTCGGTCCATTGGTCAGGAGGATCAGCGCGGTTCCCTGACCGGCCACCGCAGCGCGGGTGTCGGCCAGCTGGGTATCGAAGGCGGCACGCAGTTCGGCGGCTTTGTCCTCTAGGTCAAAAATCCTGCCATAGGCCTCAAGCCGATCAAGCCCCTGACCAACTACATCTTCCCAGATGGTCATGTCGATCGCCGGAGCCAGTTCTGACATCGGTTCAACCTGATCCGAGCTGCGCCCGCCGACGATAATCAAGTCGGGCTGCAAGGCATGTACCGCTTCGATGTCGGGTTCAAACAGGGTGCCCAGATCTTCGGCTTTCTCGGCAATGCTGTCGAGGTAATCCACGTAGAGGTTCTGCGGTGCACCCGTGATGTCGACCCCCAGCGCCGACAAGGTGTCTACGGCAGCAATGTCAAAGACCGCGATTTTCTCCGGGGCCTCCGGGACCTCCACAGTGCCGCGATAAGTGTCAATGGATACGGTATCTGCGGCAAACGCAGGCAGAGCCAGAAGCAGCGCAGCGCCGCAAGCAAGCGATCGAAACATCGGACAAGTCCCCATGTCATTTCAAGGAAGGGAAAGATCTGCTTCGCTGGCTGTGCGTGCACACTTGCTGGCGGGCAGAACCTGCCACAGCCTTCAGGAAATGGCCATGTCCATTTTGGAATATCTCAGTCCCAGTTCAGGCGTTCGACGTTTTCGCGAAAGGCAAAGCGGAGCAGATGGCTCTCGATAATGCCCTTGGTTTGTTCAAGCCCGTCCTGATCTTCTGCCGTGACCGTAATCACCAGGACGTCATCTTCGGCGATCAGAACCGCCGTGCCACGCGCAAAATCCACGGAGCCCTCGCGATCATCGAAACGGGCCTCGACCTTATGTGCAAAATGCTTGCAGAGCTGTTGTAGGTACTGGCTGGCTTTGGAGGTTTCGAAACGGCATTTGGTGTTCAGCATACGTAAATCCTCTGATTGTGGGCGACGTGCTCCCTGCAGAGCCCGCGTTTCTGGGCGCGCTGTGTTCAGGGGTTGGCCCTCTACTGACCGTTGGTGATACTCCCACGAGGTGCGCCCGTCGAGGCTCGGGTGTGGGCACTGGCGATGATAATTGCTCCGCCAGGCAGCGATCAGATCCCGTGCGTGGCGCAGGTTTACATGGAACAAAAAACCAGTTCTTGATACGGCTTACGCGCGGGGTCTCGGCGAGACACCTGCCAGCCGTGTCGGGTTGAAAAACGGATGGCGTGAAGCGCGCGCCGAAAAGGGCATCGATCTCAAGCGTCATCGCTTTTTGCAGCATCCTGTGACCTGAACGAATTCCGTTCCATCAGAGCGCATCCCCGCATAGATCGGGCGCACCTGGAGCCGTATTGTCGAAACCGCGCATTGGCGGCTTGTGTCACCCGAGCTAGCCACGAACAGGCTCGCTGAGCGACCAAAAGCATGACCCGAAGGATCAACCATCATCAGTCGTTACATATTGTGAAAAGTGGTGAGCCGTGCAGGATTCGAACCTGCGACCCACTGATTAAAAGTCAGTTGCTCTACCAACTGAGCTAACGGCCCACTCTCTGTCTGGAAGCTTGGTCCGGCCTCCGCGGATCGCCCTTAGAGCTGATTAATCCCTGAGGATCAAGCGCTTATTTCGGGCTGAAACGTCTTGGCCAAGCTGGCCGCGCCGTTCCGATAGGGGGGGCTTCTACGGTCACGGCGGCAAAGGGTCAACCCCCTTTTCAAAGTTTTCTGCGCTATCTCTGGATTCATTTTCTCATGAGGTCTATATGCGGGTCATGGCCTCCCCAGGATCCGATCATATGTTGCCGTTCATGAAGATGCACGGGCTTGGAAACGACTTTGTCGTCATCGATGCCCGCACCGAAAACTCTCACATCACCCCCGCTCTGGTGAAGGGAATCGCCCATCGTCAATTCGGCCTGGGCTTCGACCAGCTGGCGGTAATCCTGCCCCCAGAGCCCGATGACGGTGCCACGGATGCGCATCTGGTGTTTTACAATGCCGACGGGTCGACTTCGGCCGCCTGTGGTAACGCCACCCGCTGTATTGCCCGCTACCTGATGGATCAGAGCGACGCGACGAAGCTTACCCTGACCACGGACCGGGGTACGTTGTTTGCACGTGATGCCGGCGACGGGCTGACCTCGGTCAACATGGGGATGCCACAACTCTCCTGGGATGAAATCCCCCTGAGTGAGGACATGGATACGCTGGAGCTGCCCATCGAGGGCGGCCCCACGGCGACCGGCATGGGCAATCCGCATTGCACCTTCTTTGTTGAGGACGCCGATCTGATCCCGCTGGAGGACTTTGGCCCCCGCTACGAACACCACCCGCTCTATCCGCAACGCACCAACGTGCAGGTGGCGCATGTTGTCGGTCCCGATCACCTGCGCATGCGTGTCTGGGAACGTGGCGTGGGGGTGACCCTTGCCTCTGGGTCTTCCTCCTGTGCGACAGCGGTTGCCGCGGCACGCAAGGGGCTCACGGGGCGCAAGGTGCAGATCGACCTGGATGGCGGCACGCTGTGGATCGACTGGCGCGAGGATGGCGTCTGGATGACAGGCCCGACCATGCATGTGGCCGATGGGCATTTCACCCGTCAGTTCCTCGAAAGCCTCACCCCGTGAGCGCTGCGCCGAAGTTCACCACCCTTGGCTGTCGGCTCAATGCCTATGAGACCGAAGCCATGAAGGAGCTGAGCCGCCAGGCGGGCCTCGAGAACGCCGTGGTGGTCAATACCTGTGCGGTGACGGCAGAGGCCGTGCGCAAGGCCCGTCAGGAAATCCGCAAACTGCGCCGGGACAACCCCGATGCGCCGATCATTGTGACCGGCTGTGCAGCGCAGACCGAGCCGGAGACCTTTGCCGCCATGAGCGAAGTCACGCAGGTCATCGGCAATACCGAGAAGATGCAGCCCGAGACCTGGCAGCGTATGGCCAAGGGGCCGGATTTCATCGGCACCACCGAGAAGGTTCTGGTGGATGACATCATGTCGGTGACCGAAACCGCAAGCCACCTGATTGATGGGTTTGGCAGCCGGTCGCGGGCCTATGTGCAGGTGCAGAACGGCTGCGACCACCGCTGTACCTTTTGCATCATTCCCTACGGGCGCGGCAACTCGCGCTCGGTTCCAGCCGGTGTGGTGGTGGACCAGATCAAGCGGCTGGTCGACAAGGGGTACAACGAGGTTGTGCTGACCGGCGTCGATCTCACCAGTTGGGGCGCGGACCTGCCCGCAACGCCGAAGCTGGGTGATCTGGTGATGCGAATCCTGAAGCTGGTGCCGGATCTGCCACGCCTGCGCATTTCCTCCATCGACTCGATCGAGGTTGACGAGAACCTGATGCAGGCGATTGCCACCGAACCGCGCCTGATGCCGCATCTGCATCTCAGCCTGCAACATGGCGACGACATGATCCTGAAACGGATGAAGCGCCGCCACCTGCGTGACGATGCGATCCGGTTTGCGGAGGAATCGCGCAAGCTGCGTCCCGACATGACATTTGGGGCCGATATCATTGCCGGCTTCCCGACCGAAACCGAAGCGCATTTTGAAAACTCGCTCAAGCTGGTGACCGACTGCGACCTCACCTGGCTGCATGTTTTCCCCTACTCCAAGAGAGAAGGCACCCCGGCGGCGAAGATCCCATCGCAGGTCAACGGCAACATCATCAAGGATCGGGCTGCCCGCCTGCGTGCCAAAGGCGATGCACAGGTGGAAAAACACCTCTCCCGGCAACTGGGGCGTCAGCATAGCGTGTTGATGGAAAACCCGCATATGGGGCGCACAGAGCAATTCACCGAGGTGCGCTTTGCCACCCCGCAGATCGAAGGCGCGCTGATCCAGACCCGTATTACCGGTATCCAGGGGACACAGCTGACCGCCTGACCGCATCAAGGACGCACGCATGGCCCTGATCCTGTTCCTGCACGGCCCATCCAGCAGCGGCAAGTCCACACTGGCCACGGCGATACGCAACGCGTCTGAGCGACCGTTCCTGCACCTTTCCATCGATCACTTGCGTGACAGCGGCGCATGGACCCCTGCGGCCTATCCGGACTGGAGCGCTGCCCGGCCGCAGTTCTTCTCGGGCTTTCACCGTGCCATTGCCGGTTTTGCCGATTCCGGCAACGATCTGATCGTGGAACATATCCTCGACACCCCGGGCTGGCATCACGAGCTGCAACAGCGATTGACCGGTCATGAGGTTCTGTTCGTCGGTCTGATGCCCCCTCTGGCAGTGCTTGAGGCCCGCGAGGTGGCACGCGCAGACCGCCCCGCAGGCAGCGCCGCGCGGGACTTCGGCCATGTCCATGATGGTCTCGCCTACGACGTCACATTTGATGGCCGCACAGGGGCACAGGAGGGCGCGCAGCAGATCCTTGCACGCATCGCAGCCCCACGCGCCCGCTCTCACTTCTTTGACTGATATCACGCGCCACCACGGCCCGGTACGCGCAGCAGACAGACGATCTTCCGCCTGCCCTCAAAACAGCAAAAACCCCCGCATCAACCGATACGGGGGTTTCTTCAAATCTTGCAGGTGCAGGCCCTTAAGAGGTTTTCTTGCCCTTATGCGGTGCCCACAGACGCTTGTTGGTCAGATAGAGCAGCACCGACAGCACGGCGAGGAACAGCACACCGACAAAACCGGCCTGTTTGCGGGCCATCATCTTGGGTTCCGCTGTCCACATCAGGAAGGCAGAGACATCCTCGGCCAGGTGGTGCAGATCGTTGGCGTGGCCATCGATGAATTCCACCTGCTCATCCGCAAGCGGCGGCGCCATGGAGATCCAGCCACCCGGGAAGGCGGTGTTCTCGTAGAACAGCGTGCCGGCCTCTTCCTTGGTCTCACCGGTGTAGCCGGTCAGAAGCGAGGCGATATATTCCGCACCGCCCATACCCTTGAACAGCTGGTTCAGACCCAGACCGTAGGGACCGTGGAAACCGGCGCGGGACTTTGCCATCAGGCTGAGGTCCGGCGCGCCCAGTGCGGTATTCTCCGGGAAGTGGTCCACCGGCGTCGCGGGACGGAAATCATCCAGCGCGGCGTCGAACACTTCGAAGTTGTCGGCGGCATAGGCCCGCACCTGATCCTCGGGCAGACCGGGGCCGCCTTCGTCAGACAGGGTGCGGATCGGAACCTGCTTCAGCCCGTGACATGCGGCGCAGACCTCGGTGAAGATCTGGAGACCACGCTGCAACTGGTTCTGGTCATAGGTGCCGAAGGGACCTTCGAAGGAGAAGGCGAAGTCTTCGATATGCCCCTCACCCCCAGCCGCAAAGGACGCGGCCGGGACGAGTGCCAGAGCGAAGGCAGCACCGGTTACAAATTTCTTGAACATAGGTAGCTGTCCTTCTTCTTATTCAGCAGGAGTAGCTTCGGATTTCTTGCCGTAGTGGGCGTCGAAATCTTCTTCGATGGTGGCGGGGATCGGTTCCGGTTTCTCGATCACACCAAGCAGCGGCAGGATCACCAGGAAGTAGCCGAACCAATAGGCGGATGCGATCAGCGAGAAGGACGCATAGGGTTCTTCCGCAGGCATCGCGCCCAGCCACATCAGGGCAAAGAAGTCGATGACCAGCAGCAGGAACCACCACTTGAACTGCGGACGGTATTTGCCCGAGCGCACGCGAGAGGTATCCAGCCACGGCGCCAGTGCCATCACGGCAATCGCACCAAACATCGCCAGAACACCGAAGAACTTCGCATCGATGATGCCGCCGGTCACGAAGGACGCGATCTGCACGATCCAGACCTCGGAGGTAAAGGCCCGCAGGATCGCGTAGAAGGGCAGGAAGTACCATTCCGGCACGATGTGCGCAGGGGTCTGAAGCGGGTTGGCTTCGATGTAGTTGTCCGGGTGGCCGAGGTAGTTCGGCATGAAGCCAACGATGGCCCAGAACACCAGCAGCACCACGGCCAGACCGAGGAAATCCTTGATCACGAAGTAGGGCCAGAACGGCAGCGTGTCTTTCTTGGCTTCTTCCTTGGAACCGCGACGCACCTCGACACCGGTGGGGTTGTTGTTGCCCGTGGTGTGGAAGGCCCAGATGTGAACGATCACGAGGGCCGCGATCACGAAGGGCAGCAGATAGTGCAACGAGAAGAAGCGGTTCAGCGTCGCGTTGTCCACCGCGGGTCCGCCCAGAAGCCAGGTCTGGATCGGCTCACCGATGAACGGAATCGCGCCAAACAGGCCGGTAATCACGGTTGCACCCCAGAAGGACATCTGACCCCAGGGCAGAACGTAGCCCATGAAGGCGGTGCCCATCATGCAGAGGTAGATCAGCATGCCCACGATCCAGGTGATTTCGCGCGGGGCCTTGTAGGAGCCGTAGAACAGACCGCGGAAGATGTGGATGTAGACGGCAACAAAGAACAACGACGCGCCGTTCGCATGCAGGTAGCGGATCATGTAGCCGCCATTCACGTTGCGCATGATGTGCTCAACGGAGGCAAAGGCGAGATCCACATGCGGCGTGTAGTGCATCACCAGAACAATGCCGGTGACGATCTGCAGCACGAGGCAGAAGGCGAGGACGATGCCCCAGATCCACCACCAGTTCAGGTTCTTGGGGGTGGGAATCATGATGGTGTCGTAGATGAGGCCGACGATGGGCAGGCGGCTGTTGAGCCACTTTTCTGCGCCTGTCTTCGGCTCGTAATGGTCGTGTGGAATACCAGCCATTCGCGCGTCTCCTTATCCCAGCTTGATGGTGGTTTCGTCGGTGAACTCGGCCACCGGGATATGCAGGTTCTCGGGCGCGGGACCTTTGCGGATACGGCCCGCGGTGTCGTAGTGCGACCCGTGACAGGGGCAGAACCAGCCATTGAATTCCCCGGCCCCATCGCCCAGCGGCACGCAGCCGAGGTGGGTGCAGACACCCATCATCACCAGCCATTCGCCATTTTCGTCGAGGGTGCGGTTTTCATCGGCGGCGTCGGTGCCCGGTTTGTTCGGGTTTTCCGAGGACGAGTCGATCAGCTCTTGCATCTCGACTGCGCGCGCTTCGTCGATTTCTTCCTGGGTGCGGCGGCGGATGAACACCGGCTTGCCAAGGAACATCACAGAGATCTGCGTACCAACATCCACGCCGGAAATGTCCACAAGGATGGAGGACAGGGCCTGAACGTCAGCGGAGGGATTCATCTGGTTGACCAGTGGCCAAACGGCGGCACCCGCGGTGACAGCCCCTGCGCCAGCGGTGGCGTAGTAGAGGAAATCTCTCCGGGTTCCTTCGTGGTCTTCTGCGTGGGACACGAGGTTTTCTCCAATTTCAGCGCCCGTTTAGGGCAAACATGCGCTTACACCGCAACTGGACGCGGTGACTCAGCCGCGTGTCTAGCGATGCAAACCGGGTTCGTCTAGCGGTCAAAGCAGCGCAGGTCTGCCGAAGACGGGGTTTCTTTCACAGAACCGTTGCAATGCTGCGCCGCTTCCGCCCCTATCTGCCGCTTCTCCTTTAAAACCGGGTGAAAACCCGGCCCCAGACGGCGTTCAGGCGGCATCCGGTCGCGTCGCCTGCATCGATGGGCGCGATTCGAAGGCCCGCAGCCACTCGGCAAGCTGCGGGTTGCCCTCGCGCCAACCGGCGTCCGGGTGACGAAAATCCACATAGGCCAGCGCCGCCGCCATGGCCAGTTGGCCGATGTTCACCGGCCCGTTCAATGCCGGCATCCACCGCGCCTCAACCGCTGCACAGGCGCCGAGGATCTTGTGACGCTGCCCGTCCAGCCAGCCGTCCCATTGTTTGTCCGCGGGGCGCAGGCGTTTTTCATAGGCCATGGAGACACCGGCATCCATGATGCCATCCGCCGTGGCCTCCAGCACCTTCATGTCCCAGCCGCCCTTGTAGAGGGCACCCCCCGCACGGGCATCGAGGAATTCGCAGATCACCCGGCTGTCATAGAGTGTCGGACCACCCTCGCGGGTCAGCGCCGGGATCTTGGCCAGCGGGTTGCTGGCCGCAAGCGCCGCATCCGGGCCGGTGACGGATGTCGTGACCGGCAACAGCGCAACATCCTCCAGCTGGCCGGTTTCATGCAGCACCAGCACCACCTTGCGCACAAAGGGGGAAGAAGCCGAATAGAAGAGTTTCATGTCACTGGGTCTCCCTGGTTGGCGCAACTCTAGCGGGCGTTCCGCCGTTTTGGAAATGTAGGATCGCAAAAAATGCGGAAACCGCGGTCAATTGTCGCCCAGGTAGCTGCGCAGCGCCGCAGGCGGGTTGTCCAGCAGTTGCACTGTGGGTTCGGGCGGTCGTGCCGTACCCTCGGCCACCAGCACCACCTGATCCGCGATCCGGCGCGCGTCCTGCGGATCGTGGCTGACCATCAACATGGTAAGATCGCTTTCGGTGGTGATGTCCCGCACCAGATCCAGCATCTCCGCCTTGAGCGCCGGACCCAGCGCCGCAAAGGGTTCGTCCAGCAACAGCAGTTCCCGCCCCTGGACCAGCACCCGCGCCAGCGCTGCCCGGCTCTGCTGGCCACCGGACAGCTCGGCGGGTTTGCGATCTTCCAAGCCCTGCAACCCGACGCGGGCGATCGAAGCGTCGACCTGCGCGCGCTCCGCCGCAGTCAGACGGCGATTGGCATCGACCCCGAGGCCCACGTTTTGCCGCACCGAGAGATGCGGAAACAGGTTGCCGTCCTGAAACAGCATTGCCACCGGCCGCTTGCCGGGGCCCAGCGGAACCAGATCTCGCCCCTGCCACAGGATCCGCCCCGCCGCGAGGGGCTGAAACCCGGCAACCGCCTCCAGCAGGGTGGATTTGCCCGCACCGGACGGACCAATCACCGCCACCCGCGCACCACCGGCGATCTCGAGGTCAGCTTCGAGGCGGAACGTGCCCTTCCGGATGTCCGCGCCTTCAAGTTTCAGCATGGAATCGCCCTCCCCGGTCCAGTAGCCAGAATACCCCCATCGATAGGACAAACAGCAGCAGCGCCGCCCCCTGCGCGGCCTCCATGCGATAGGCCCCCATCAGCCGATAGACCTGCAACGGCAACGTCGCGACCTCGGGATCGGCAAACAGCGCGATGACACCAAGATCACCAAGCGACAGCGCGGCCGTCAGACCAGCGGCAAAGCCGATCTGAGCCCGACAGCGCGGCAGCAGCACCCGCTGCCAAACCGCTCGGCCACGCATGTCGAGCGCAACGGCCAGGCGTGCATTCTGTTGCAGCACCTGCCGTATGCGAGGCACCAGAATGCGCAGCGCAAAGGGGAGCGCCATCACCATGTTGACCACCGCCGTCACCGGCAACGCCAGCATAAAAGGGTCGACAAAGGGATAGACCATCACGAACAGCCCGGTCCCGATCACCAGCGGCGACGCCGCGAGCCCCAGGATGCCGGCGACTTCTCCCAGCCGTTTGCGCCCCATGGCAATGCTTGCCGACAGGGGCAGCGCCACCAGCAACAGCAGTGCGGTGCTCAGGCTGGCAATCTGGATCGACACCCAGGCCGCACTCCACACCGAACCGGGCAGGCTCGCCAGGCCAGGCACGCCCGCCACCAGCACCGCCAGCAGCGGCAGCATCAGGAACAGCGCGGCGAGTGCAATCCACAGACCGTCAGACAGCCATGCGCGCGCTCCCGCCCCGTCCCAACGGGCCACCGCCCGGTCGAGACCGGCGCCAAGACCATCACCGAGCGACACCCGCAACGCCAGAAGCGCCGCTGCCACCGTCAGGACAAGCTGCACGCTGGACAGCATCGCCGCCCGCCCAAGATCAAAGTCGAAGTGGAACGCCTGATAGATCGCCAACTCCAGCGTCGTTGCACGTGGCCCGCCACCGAGGGTCAGCGCCACCGCGAAACTCGACAGGCAGATGGCAAAGATAACCGCCGCGGCACCGGGTACCACCTGCCGCAGCATCGGCAGTTCCAGCAGTCGCCACATGGCCCCCGACCCAGCATCCAGCTGCGCCGCGAGCCGGAACCGCTCTGCCGGTATCTCCTGCCAGCCTTGCAGGATCAGCCGGGTTGCCAGCGGCAGGTTAAAGAACACATGCGCGATCACCACACCGTGCAGCCCGTAGATCTGGACCGGGGGCACGCCCACCAGCCCCAGCGCATCACTCACCCAGCCGGAGCGGCCAAAGACCGCCAGCAGCCCCAGGATCGCGACAATCACCGGCAGGATGAACGGCGCGCCCAGTAGCGTGATCAAGACACGACGACCGGGAAACCTGCGGCGGGCCAGGGCACGGGCGACCGGGATGGCCAGACCGACACTGATCAGGGCCGACAGCACCGCCTGCACCAGCGTGAACCGCAGGGCCGACTGATCGGCTGCGCCAAACCCGGCGCCGCCTTCCGCCCGCAGGGTCACCGCCGCCAGCGTGCCCAGAACCAGCAGCGCCACCCCAAGGGCGGCGCAGGTTCCGGGCCAGGTCGCGACCGGACGCAGGTTTACCGGCTGAGCGCTGTGCGCCATTCGTCCAGCGCCTTTGCCCGCAGGTCTGCGGCTACTTGCTCGGGCAGAAGCAGGGCTTTCTGGGGGTTCACCAGAGTCTCGAACCCGGCAGGCAGGCCGTTGGCGGGGGTGACCGCCGGATACATCCAGTTGGTGGTCGGAATGATCGACTGGAACCCATCCGACACCATGAATTGCAGGAACTGATCCGCGAGCTCCGGCTGATCGCTGGCCGCGAGTTTTCCGGCCACCTCAACCTGAATGTAGTGCCCTTCGTCAAAGACGGCGGCGGCCTTGCTGTCGTCCTCTTCGGCGATCAGGTGATAGGCGGGCGAGGTGGTGTAGGACAGCACCATATCCGCCTCACCTTCGAGGAAGAGACCATAGGCTTCCGACCAGCCCTTGGTAACGGTGACGATATTGTCGCTCAGACTCTCCCAGATCGCCGGCGCCTCGTCGCCATAGGCGGCCTTGACCCACATCAGGAGCCCGAGCCCGGGGGTGGAAGAGCGGGGGTCCTGGATGACGATCTTGGCATCGCTCTCGCCCAGCGCCTTGAAATTCGTGGGCGCATCCGCGGCGGCATTGTGCACGAAGGCGAAATAGCCCCAGTCGTAGGGCGCGAAGACCTCATCGTTCCACGCCACGGGGAGCGCATAGTCGGCCTCGACCGAGATCGGCGCAAACAGACCGGTGTCCTTTGCCGCGGCGGTCAGGTTGGTATCAAGGCCAAGCACCACATCCGCATCGGACCGCTCGCCTTCCAGCTTGATCCGCGCCAGCAGTGCCGCCCCGTCGCCGGCGCCGACGAATTTCAGGTCACAGCCACAGGTCGCCTCAAACGCCTGTTCCACCGCCGGGCCGGGGCCCCACTCGGACACAAAACTGTCGTAGGTGTAGACCACAAGCTCTGGCGTGTCCGCCGTCGCGGCGGTGGCGGCCAAAAGCGCGCTCGCAACAAAGAGGGGTTTCATATCGTCCTCCAATGCGGCGTCAGGCAAGGAGGAGATCGGGGCATCAGCGCACCGCAACATCCGGAACCTTCCCTCCGCCGGTATAATCCGGTTCAGGTTCAACGGGTTCGCCATCCGGCATCTCAGCGCGTCATTTCGCGCACCCCGAGGTGGGGCAAACCCTAGGGCGCGTTTGCCGGATTGGCAAGCGCAGCCTTGAGATGCCGAAGACGGATACCAGCGCTCGCTTGGGTCAGCGCGCCTGACCTGTCGTTTCATCCGCGAAACACGGGGACAATGAGAAGCAGGCGATGTTTCTGTCGTTTCTGCCCTGTTGATGCGCGGCTCTCTTTTCCCGGGCTCGCTTTGCCGTTAAAGGGTCAGGACAAAGGAGACCCGCGCGCATGTCCATGAACTCTTTCGGCCACCTCTTCCGTGTCACCACCTGGGGCGAAAGCCACGGGCCTGCTCTCGGGGCGACCGTCGATGGCTGTCCGCCGAATGTCCCGCTGAGCCCGTACATGCTGCAACAGTGGCTGGACAAGCGCCGCCCCGGCCAGAACAAGAACACCACCCAGCGCAACGAGCCGGACGCGGTAAAGATACTGTCGGGTGTGTTCGAGGGCCACTCCACCGGCACGCCGATCCAGCTGATGATCGAGAACACCGATCAGCGGTCAAAGGACTATGGCGAGATCGCGCAGACCTTCCGCCCCGGCCATGCGGACATCACGTATTTCCAGAAATACGGCAACCGTGACTATCGCGGCGGCGGGCGGTCCTCGGCCCGCGAAACCGCGGCGCGGGTGGCCGCGGGCGGTGTTGCACGCGAAGCGATCAACGCACTGGTGCCCGGCCTTCAGATCAAGGGCTACATGACCCGGATGGGCGAGATGGAGATCGACCGCAGCCGGTTCGACTGGGCAGCGATCGACCAAAATGATTTCTGGATTCCGGATGCGGGCGCTGTCCAGGACTGGGAAGACTACCTGCAAGCGCTGCGCAAGGATCACGACTCGGTCGGCGCCGTGGTCGAGGTGGTGGCACGCGGGGTGCCCGCCGGTATCGGTGCGCCGATCTATGGCAAGCTCGACACCGACCTCGCCGCCGCGATGATGTCGATCAATGCCGTGAAGGGCGTGGAGATCGGCGAGGGCATGCATGCCGCCCAGCTGAAAGGGTCGGAGAACGCCGACGAGATCTTTATGGGCAATGACGGCCAGCCGGTCTATTCCTCCAACCACGCCGGCGGCATCCTTGGCGGCATTTCCACCGGTCAGGACGTCGTGGTGCGGTTCGCGGTCAAACCGACCTCCTCGATCCTGACGCCGCGCCAGTCGATCCGCAAGGACGGCACCGCCACCGAAGTCATCACCAAGGGCCGCCACGACCCCTGCGTCGGCATTCGTGCCGTGCCCGTGGCCGAGGCAATGATGGCCTGCGTCATCCTGGATCACCTGTTGCTGCATCGCGGCCAGATCGGCGAGAATCAGGGCCGGATCGGATAACCCAGGCCCATGGTCGCCATTCTCGGGATTACCTTTCCGATCTACGCGGCCCTCGGGTTGGGGTACCTGTTTGTCTGGAAAGGCATCTTTTCCAGCCACGACATCAAGAGCCTCGGCGCCTATGTCTTCAACCTGGCGCTGCCGGGGCTGATCTTCACCACCATCGCCAGCCGCGACCCGGTCGAAGTGTTCCAGGCCGCCTATGTGCTGCCCTATCTGATTGGCGGCGTACTGAATATTGCGGTCGCCTATCTGCTGTTTTCGCTCCGCGGGTTTGATCCGATGCGGCGGGCGGTGGGCGTCATGGGCTCGACCTGTCCCAACAACGGATTTGTCGGCTATCCGGTGATGCTGCTGGCATTCCCTGACATTGCGGGCATCGTCCTAACACTGAACCTGGTGATCGAGACGCTGATCCTGATCCCGATCTGCCTGATGCTGATGGAGGCGGCCGACGCCGACCGTTCCGTCCCGCTTGGGCCGCGCCTGTGGCGGATCGTCTGGAACGTGGCGAAGATGCCGACGATGATGGCCCTTGTCGCGGGGCTTCTGGTGGCGCTCCTCCATGTGCCGATTCCGGCGCCGTTTTTTCGCTTTACCGATATGCTCGCGGCTTCTGCCGGGGCGGTGTCGCTGATCGTGATCGGCGGGTCGCTTGCCGGGCTGCCTCTGCGCGGCAACAAGAGCCTCGCAGCCCAGGCGACACTGGGCAAGCTGGTGATTCATCCCGCCATTGTCGCAGTGGTGGCGGCGATCTGCGTCGCGGCGGGCCTGCTGGAGATTTCACCCGAGATCCGCGCCGCGCTGATCCTGTCGGCGGCGATGCCGATGTTTGCCACCTATACGATCTTTGCTCAGGCCAAGGGGCATGAAGGCGCGGCGAGCCTCGCGTCGCTCGCCGCGACCGTTCTTGCCTATGTCACCTTGAACGGTCTGTTGTGGGTGCTGACCTGATCCCGGCGGGTATCCGCGCCTGCGATCCCGACCAAAGGCGCCAGACCCCAAAACGCCCTAGCCGTGCTCTCCAAGGCATTGGCTGTGATCGCCCAGCGCCGTCAGAACCTGACAGGTGCCACCCGATCCCCCTTCGCACAGCCGGGTGATCCGCTCCAGTTCCGCCTCCAGCTGTTGCAGTCGGGCAATGCGGGCGCGCACCTTTTCAAGCTGAGCCCGGGCGATGTCGTCCGCGGCATGACAATCGCGCCCCAGCTCGCCGTTGAGCCCCATCAACTCCTTGATTTCCTCCAGCCCGAACCCGAGATCGCGCGCGTGCTTGATAAAACCGAGCCGCTCCAGACCGGCCTGATCATAGCGTCGCTGGTTGCCCGCGTTGCGCGTGGCGGGGTCAATGAGGCCGATCTGCTCATAATAGCGAATGGTCGGAACCTTAACGCCGGTCGCCTTGGACAATGTGCCGATGGAATACATCGCAATCCCCTCTTGAACCTCTAGTGACTAGAGCACCTAGGTTGATCCCGAATCGAGATCAAGGACAAGAGCAAAGGACCTGACTGATGGCAGGATGCTGCAACCATGACGCCCAGTTCGACGGGGTATCCAAACAATACAAACGCCGCCTGTGGATGGTGATCGCCATCAATGCGGTGATGTTCGTTGTCGAGATGAGCGCCGGCGAAGCCGCCGGCAGCCAGGCGCTGAAAGCTGACGCGCTGGACTTTCTCGGCGACGCGCTGACCTACGGGATTTCGCTGGCGGTCATCGGTGCCAGCCTGCGCACCCGGTCTCTGGCAGCGATCGGCAAGGGTGTCAGCCTTTTGGTCATGGGGATCTGGGTGTTCGGCTCCACTCTGTGGCAGGTTTTTATCGCCGGCGTCCCCGAGGCACAGGTGATGGGGGCCATTGGCTTTCTCGCGCTTGCCGCAAATCTCCTGTCGGTGGCGTTGCTGGCCGCCTACAAGGATGGCGATGCCAACGTGCGGTCGGTCTGGCTGTGTTCGCGCAATGACGCCATCGGCAACGTGGCAGTGATGATCGCGGCCCTTGGGGTCTGGGGCACGGCCACCGGCTGGCCGGATCTGATCGTCGCCGGCATCATGGCGGGCCTCTTCCTCAGCTCCGCGTTCCAGATCCTGCGCCAGGCGCTGGCTGAATGGCAGCAGGGCAAGGCACCTCCCCCGCGGTCTACCTGTGGTCACAGCCACGACAGCACCAAAGCACACGAGCACGCCCACTGAGCGCTTCGCGGCTGTCGCGGTCTAAATAATGTACCAGTCTCCCCCTGCGCGCTTGCCATTCACCTGCGGAGCGCGCAGGGTCCGCGCATGGCAAAAAGCTTAACATCGCATCGACCTGTGCTGGCCATCACGCTGAAGGTGACCGCCATCGGCCTGTTTACGATCATGTCCGGCCTGATCAAGGAAATCACGCAGGTTGTGCCCACCGGGCAGGCGGTGTTCTTTCGCTCGTTCTTCGTGTTGCCGGTGATCCTGGTCTGGCTTGCTCTGCGCGGTGATCTGCCGCGGGGGCTGCGCACCCAAAGCCCGATGCTGCATTTCTGGCGCGGCCTCGTGGGCACCTCGGCAATGGGATTGAACTTCGCCGCACTGGCGATTCTGCCCCTGCCGGAGGTCACCGCGCTCGGCTATGCCACGCCGATCTTCACGCTGATTCTCGCCGCACTCCTGCTTGGAGAACGCATTCGCATCATCCGGATCAGCGCTGTGGCGATCGGACTTGTCGGCGTGCTGATCATGCTATCGCCACGTCTGAATGGGTCCGAAGCCTTTCAGGACACGGCCTTTATCGGGGCAATGCTGGTGCTGACAGCAGCGGCGTTGCGGGGGTTTGTGCAGATCCACATCCGTAAAATGGTGCAGAGCGAGGACACCGCCGCGATTGTCTTCTACTTCTCCGTCACCGCATCCCTGCTGTCGCTGCTGACCTTGCCGTTTGGTTGGGTCATGCCCGATAGGCCCCTGTTGCTGCTGCTGGTCAGTACCGGTTTCATCGGAGCGATCGCGCAGCTGCTCATCACCTCGTCCTACCGGTTTGCCCCGGCGTCGCTACTGGCACCTTATGACTACGTGTCGATGCTATTTGCGCTGGTCATCGGCTATGTATGGTTTTCGGAATGGCCCTCACTGGTGATGCTGGCGGGGGCGGCGCTGGTGATTGTGGCGAATGGCATCGTGATCTGGCGCGAGAGCCGTCTGGGACTGGATCGTGGCAAGGCCAAGCCGCTGACCGACCCCAAGGGCGGTTAGGGCGCGCTAACCCCGTTCCAGCTTGTCGCGCAACAGATGCAGCCGGTCCCGCAACGCAGTCAGCTCTTCGATGTCCCCGCCCATTGCGTCCAGCACGCAGGCGGTCAGTTCACCCGCCTTTTGCTCCAAGGCGCGCCCCTTGTCGGTGAGCGCCACGATCAGGCTGCGCTCATCATCCGGATTGCGCTGCCGGGTCAGAAACTCTGCCGCCTCCATCCGTTTGAGGAGCGGGGTCAGCGTGTTGGTATCCAGCTGCAACTCACGCCCCAACTCGTTGACCCGGCGCCTGTCCCTGTTCCAGAGCGCGACCAGCACTAGATACTGAGGGTAAGTCAGCCCCAGAGGGGCCAGTAAGGGGCGATAGAGGCGCGAGATCGCATGGTTCACCGAATAGACGGAGAAGCACAAAAGCTCGTCGATTTTCAAAGGTCGATCCATCCAAAGACGTTAGATCTTGCACGATATGATCGCAAGCGGTTGACATCAGGCGCTGCACAACCAAGATATATCGCACACGACATAATCGCATACGATTAAAGGAGTCGCACATGTCCGTTTCCCCCGTTTACACCGCCCATGGGTCCGCCACCGGAGGTCGGGATGGTCAGGCCAAAGTGGCCGGCACCGACCTGGTTCTCGACCTTGCCCCGCCAACCGAAATGGGTGGCGATGGCAAAGGCTATAACCCGGAGCAACTCTTCGCCGCGGGCTATTCCGCCTGCTACATCGGCGCGATGAAATTCGCGACCACGCAAGATGATAGCCTGCCGAAGGTTCCCGACAGCGTCGAAGTCGAAACCGCGGTCGGAATCGGCCCGCGCGAGGCGGGGGGTTTTGGCCTCAAGGTGCACCTGAAAGTCACGCTCCCGGGCGTTGACAAGGACGCCGCCGAGCGCCTGACCGAAGCGGGGCACAAAATCTGCCCCTACTCCAATTCTGTCCGGGGCAACGTCGACGTCACCACAGAAATCGCGTGATCCAGCGGAGCGCCTGCGGCGCACAGGTTTGATCAGGGATGCGAGGCGCTGCCTCGCGCTCCGAGATATTTGAGAAAAGCTGAAGTGGCGACAGGCGCCAAACGGCACCGAAGGTGCTCATACAGAAAAAGCGCGGGGCGTATGTCCCGCGCTTTTGCATTTTAGTACCCAGAATTGCGTCAGCTGCGAACCAGGGCTTCGTAGTCCTCGGCAATCTCGCGGGTCATCTGGCCGACTTCGAATGTATAGGGGCCGATCTCGCCGACGGGCGTGACCTCGGCGGCGGTACCGGTCAGCCAGCACTGTTCAAACCCGTCCATCTCTTCCGGCATGATGTGGCGCTCATGCACGGTAATGCCCTTGTCCTTCAGCATCTCGATCACCGTTTGCCGGGTGATGCCGTTGAGGAAGCAATCCGGTTTCGGCGTATGTACCTCGCCATCCTTGACGAAGAAGATATTGGCGCCGGTCGCCTCCGCCACGTAGCCGCGGTAGTCCATGAACAGCGCATCAGAGCAGCCTTTAGCCTCCGCCTTGTGCTTGGAGATCGTACAGATCATGTAGAGGCCCGCCGCCTTGGCATGCACCGGGATGGTTTCCGGCGAGGGGCGCTTGAACTCCGCGATGTCGAGCTTTGCGCCCTGCATCTTGGCATCGCCGTAATAGGCACCCCAGCCCCAGACGGCGACCGCCATCCGCACCGGGTTCTTTGCCGAGGCAACGCCCATATCCTCGCCCGACCCACGCCAGACCACCGCGCGAACATAGGCGTCCTTCAGGCCGGAGGCTTTCAGGGTCTCTTCCTTGGCCGTCTCAATGTCATCCACCGAGTAGGGCATCGGCATGTCGAGCGCCTCGGCAGAGGCGATCAGGCGCTCGGAATGCGCGCGGCTCTTGAAGATCTTGCCGTTATAGGCACGTTCGCCTTCAAACACAGAAGAAGCGTAATGCATTGCATGCGTCAGGATGTGGACCTTGGCATCGCGCCAGTTCACCAGTTCGCCATCCATCCAGATCAGACCGTCGCGGTCATCATATCCAGCCATTCCGCATTCCTTTTCAGCGCCGTGTCATTTTCGGTTGTTGCGCAACATGACGTGAATTCATTCACATAATTGCGCCAAACCCGCAACTCGATACATCTCGGGTCTTGGAATGTCAATAATGCTGACATAAACTAGCGTTCAAAATAAAGGAGAGGCACATATGTCTGACGGGCGTTCCGGAGCGGGGTTTGGCGGCGAAAGCCTGCTGTTCCTGACCGATGAGCAGCTGCGCCAGGGGATCGAGGCGATGTTCTTCGCCTATCGCGGCTTTACGGCGGATCCGGATCGCATTCTTGCAGAACTGGCCTATGGGCGGGCGCATCACCGGGCCCTGCATTTCATCAATCGCTCTCCCGGCACGACGGTCAACAACCTGCTCAGTATCCTCGGGGTGACCAAGCAATCCTTGAACCGGGTGCTGCGGGCGCTGGTCGAGGACGGGCTGGTGGACAGCCGGGTGGGCACACTCGACAAGCGCGAGCGCAATCTCTTCCTCACGGAACGCGGTCGCGACCTGGAGCAGCGCCTGTCCGATGCCCAGCGCGTCCGCATGCGTGCGGCCTACAAACAGGCCGGCCCCGAAGCGGTGCAGGGTTTTAAAAAGGTGCTGGAGGCGATGATGGACCCGGACATGCGACGCGCCTATGTCGAGTTGCGCGAGGCGCCCCAATGAACTCACCCGATGCCCATCTGCTGATCGTCGACGATGATGAGCGTATCCGCGACCTGTTGAAGAAATTCCTGATGCGCGCGGGGTTCCTGGTGACCGCAGCGCGGGATGCCGCCCATGCCCGGCGGGTTCTGTCGGGGCTGGATTTCGACCTCATCGTGCTCGACGTGATGATGCCGGGTGAGGATGGGCTGTCCCTGACCGCTGCGCTGCGCGAAACCATGGTGACGCCGATCCTGCTGCTGACAGCCCGCGGTGAAACCGATGATCGCATCAAGGGGCTGGAAGCCGGCGCGGATGACTACCTGCCGAAACCCTTTGAACCCAAGGAGCTGTTGCTGCGGATCAACGCGATCCTGCGCCGCATGCCCGAGAACCAGCCCGAAGACGTCACGCCCAAGTATATGCAGCTCGGGGCGATCCGGTATGACATCGAGCGCGGCGAGATGTGGCAGGGCGAAGACCTGATCCGGCTGACCTCGACCGAGAGCCAGCTGATGAAGATCTTCTCTGCCCAGCCCGGAGAACCGGTCAGCCGTGCCAAGCTGGTCGAGGACCTGGGGCGCGACCGGGGACAGGCGCAGGAACGTGCCGTGGACGTGCAGATCACCCGCCTGCGCCGCAAGATCGAGCCCAACCCGAAACAGCCGCAATACCTGCAAACCGTGCGCGGTGCAGGCTACATGCTGGCCCCGGATTAAGACCCCGACATGAAGACTGCTCTCGTCACCCATCCCGAGGGGCTCCTGCATCAGACCCCTGCCAAGGTCCATGAGCAGGTCGGGCGGCTGGATTTCGTGCTCCGGGCAATCGAGGATCTGCCGCTCGCACGCCATTCGGCGCCGTTGGCCGCGCGAAATGTGATCGAAACGCTGCATGATCCCGCCTATGTCGATCATGTTCTCGGCAGCATTCCCGAACAGGGTTTCGCCTTTATAGACTCTGATACGGACGATGAAACCAGCCTGTCGCCCACCTCTTTGAATGCCGTGCTTCGGGCGGTGGGCGGTGCGGCCCGGGCTGTGGACCTCGTGCTGTCTGGTGAAGCCCCAAACGCCTTTGTCGCCAAGCGCCCGCCGGGGCACCACGCGCTGCGGGACCGGGCGATGGGGTTCTGCTTTTTTGGCAATGTCGCGCTTGCGGCGCGGCATGCGATGGAAGGGCACGGGCTGAAGCGTGTGGCAATCGTCGATTTCGACGTGCATCACGGCAACGGCACCCAGGCCCTGCTCTGGGACGAGCCGCGCGCATTGGTCGTGACCTCGCAACAGATGCCGCTGTGGCCCGGTACCGGCACGCCCGAGGAGCGTGGCGCGCATGACAATGTGGTCAATATCCCACTCCTGCCCGGAACCGGCGGTGCCAAGATGCGCGCGCTCTATGCCGAACAGGTCTTTCCGAGGCTGCGGGCCTTTGATCCCGAGCTGATCCTGATCTCAGCCGGTTTCGATTGCCACCGGGATGATCCGCTGGCCGAGCTGAACTGGCGCGAGGTGGACTACGACTGGCTGACCCGCAACCTCTGCGCCATTGCCAACAGCACCTGCGCGGGGCGTGTGGTCTCGGTGCTTGAGGGCGGCTATGACCTGCCGGCGCTGGCGTCATCGGCCCGGGTGCATGTAGAGGCCCTGATCCGGGCCCATGCGGACTGACGCTGATCTGACGGTCCCCCCTCTTGCAACATGCCCGGCAAAGAAGGATCGTGCCGCAAAACAGATCGGGGACCACTATGACCACTGCCTTGCTGACCCACGCGGATTGCCTGACGCATGAAACACCCGGAGGCCACCCGGAGCAGGTGGCCCGCCTCGAACATGTGCTGCACGCACTTGCGGGGCTTGACCTCAAGCGTGTCACCGCCCCGGTGGCCGCCGAAGATGACATTCTGCGGGTGCATCCCGCCCAGTATCTGACGGAGCTCCGCCGCGAATTGCCCGTGGAAGGGCGCAAGCAGCTGGATGCGGACACCTGGATGTCACCGGGATCGCTGGACGCAGCCTTCCGCGCGGCCGGGGCTGCGGTGCGCGCCGTCGACATGGTGCTGGGGGGCGAGGTCGGGAATGCGTTCTGCGCCACCCGTCCGCCCGGGCACCACGCCGAAACCGACACGCCGATGGGGTTCTGCCTGTTTGGCAATGCGGCGCTGGCCGCAAAACACGCGCTGGATCACCACGGGCTCAAACGCGTAGCGGTGGTGGATTTCGACGTGCATCACGGCAATGGCACCCAGGACCTGCTCTGGGACGAGAAACGCGCCCTGGTCATCACCTCTCAGCAAATGCCGCTGTGGCCTGGCACCGGCCACCCGGAGGAGGACGGGGCCCATGGCAACGTGATGAACCTGCCGCTGCCGCCCGAAAGCGACGGCGCCGCCATGCGGGAGCTTTACTCCGAGCAGGTGTTTCCGCGCCTGCGCGCCTTCAAGCCGGAGCTGCTGATCCTGTCGGCCGGGTTTGACGCCCACACCGACGATCCGCTAGCGCAATTGCACTGGCGGACGGAGGATTTCCGGTGGCTTACGGCAGAGCTGTGCCGCCTTGCGCAAGAGCTGTGTCAGGGTCGTATCGTCTCGACTTTGGAGGGCGGATATGATCTGAACGCCCTAGCCGACGCCGCCAAGGCGCATGTGGAAGAACTGATAAAGGCCGCGACATGACAACCGAGACCCCCGTCGAAGAGATGAGCTTTGAAACTGCGATGCAGGAGTTGGAACGCGTCGTCGATAAACTGGAGCGCGGGGACGTGGCACTGGATGCGTCCATCGCGCTTTACGAGCGGGGCGCTCAACTGAAAAAACGCTGCGAGGACGAGCTGAAGCGCGCCGAGGAAAAGGTCGCCGCGATCACGCTGGATGCCAACGGCCAGCCCGCCGGCACGCAACCGCTCGACGCGGGATAAGAGCCGATGACGGCAGGGTTTGCCGCCGCGCTCTCGCAGGCGCAGGCGAAGATCTCCACCCATATGGACATGCGCCTGACGGCGTCAGATGTGCTGCATCAGGCCATGGCCTACGCGTTGCGCGGTGGCAAGATGCTGCGCGGCTTCCTGGTTCTGGAGAGCGCGCGCCTACACGATGTGCCCGAACCGGCCGCGCTTGAGGCGGCGCTGGCGATCGAGTGCATCCACGCCTATTCGCTGGTCCATGACGACCTGCCCTGCATGGACGACGACGACCTGCGGCGTGGCCAGCCGACGCTGCACCGAAAATGGGACGAGGCCACGGCGGTGCTGGCGGGCGACAGCCTCCAGACCCTGGCGTTTGAACTGCTCGCCCGTGACGCGGTCGGCCCTCATGCCGTGACCCTGATCCGCACTCTGGCCGAGGCAGCCGGCAAGGACGGCATGGTCTCCGGTCAGATGCTGGACATCGCGGCAGAAACGGCAGAAACCCCGCTGACGCTCGACGACATCACCACGCTTCAGGCGCGCAAGACCGGCTGCCTGATCGAATGGTCCGCCTGCGCCGGTGCCCGGCTGGCAGGTGCCGATCCCGAACCGCTGCGACACTATGCGCAGGCCCTCGGACTGGCTTTTCAGATCGCCGACGACATCTTGGATATTGAGGGCGATGCTGCCACCGTGGGCAAGGCGGTGCGCAAGGATGCGGAGGCCGGTAAGGCCACGTTTGTGTCGCTGCTCGGGCTGGAGGGGGCAAAATCGCGCGCGCTGGACCTCGCCGACCAGGCCTGTGCAGCCCTTGCCCCCTATGGTGCGGCAGGCGATACCTTGAAGGACGCCGCCCGCTTCGTTATCTCGCGCGACAGCTAAATCGCGCCCCGAAGGAGCCACGACCCGCATGACCGACCGGCCACAGACCCCGCTCCTGGATCAGATCGCATCGCCTGCGGATCTGAAACGTCTCTCTGACGCGCAATTGGAGCAGGTCGCGCATGAGCTGCGGCAGGAAACCATCTCTGCCGTCTCTGTCACCGGCGGCCATCTCGGCGCAGGGCTCGGCGTGGTGGAGCTGACCGTAGCACTGCATGCAGTGTTCGACACGCCCAAGGACAAGGTGATCTGGGACGTCTCGCACCAGAGCTATCCCCACAAGATCCTGACCGGGCGGCGCGATCGCATTCGCACCCTGCGCATGAAGGACGGTCTCTCGGGGTTCACCAAACGGACCGAGAGCCCCTATGACCCCTTTGGGGCGGCGCATAGTTCCACGTCGATTTCCGCCGCGCTGGGTTTTTCCGTGGCGCGCGATCTGGGTGGCGTCACCGAAGAGGGTCTTGGCGACGCGATCGCTGTGATCGGCGATGGCGCCATGAGCGCCGGCATGGCGTTTGAGGCGATGAACAACGCAGGTCACCTCGGCAAGCGGCTGATCGTGATCCTCAACGACAACGAGATGTCGATCGCGCCGCCGGTTGGGGCGCTGTCGTCCTATCTCAGCCGGCTTTATACCGAGGCGCCGTTTCACGACCTCAAGGCCGCCGCCAAGGGCGCGGTCTCTTTGTTGCCGGAACCCTTCCGCGAGGGCGCCAAACGCGCCAAGGACATGCTGAAAGGCATGGCCATGGGCGGTACCTTGTTCGAATCCCTCGGCTTTTCCTACATCGGCCCCATCGATGGTCACGATATGGACCAGCTTCTGCCGGTGCTGCGCACGGTCAAGGCGCGCGCGACCGGGCCGATCCTGATCCATGCGGTCACCAAAAAGGGCAAGGGCTATCGCCCGGCCGAAGCGGCGCGCGACAAGGGCCATGCGACGGCGAAATTCGACATGGTGACGGGCGAGCAGAAAAAAGCGCCCTCCAACGCGCCCTCTTACACCTCGGTCTTTGGCAACACATTGGTGGAGCTGGCCGCACAGGATTCAAAGATCTGCGCGGTCACCGCCGCGATGCCCGACGGTACCGGCCTCAATCTGATGGCAGAGCGCTACCCCTCGCGCACCTTTGACGTGGGCATTGCCGAGCAGCACGGCGTGACCTTTGCCGCGGCACTGGCGGCGGGCGGGATGAAACCGTTCTGCGCGATGTATTCCACCTTCCTGCAACGCGGCTACGATCAGGTGGTGCACGATGTCGCCATCCAGCGCCTGCCCGTCCGCTTTGCCATTGACCGTGCCGGTCTGGTCGGCGCCGACGGGGCCACCCACGCGGGCTCGTTCGACATCGGCTATATGGCCAATCTGCCCGGCATGGTGGTGATGGCCGCCGCTGACGAGGCGGAGCTGAAGCATATGGTCGCCACCGCCGCCGCCTACAGCGATGGCCCCATCGCCTTCCGCTATCCGCGAGGCGAGGGCGAAGGCGTGGAAATGCCCGAACAGCCGCAGGTGCTGGAGATCGGCAAGGGCCGGATGATCCAGTCCGGCACGCGCGTGGCGCTCTTGTCCTTTGGCACCCGCCTGGGCGAGGTCCGCAAAGCGGCGGAGGCGCTTGCGGCCAAGGGCATCACGCCGACCATCGCCGATGCGCGCTTTGCCAAGCCGCTGGACCGCGACCTGATCCTGCAACTGGCGCACGATCACGAGGCGCTGATCACCATCGAGGAAGGCGCGGTCGGCGGCTTTGGCTCGCATGTGGCGCAGCTGTTGTCCGAGGAGGCTGTGTTTGACGACGGCCTGAAGTTCCGCTCCATGGTTCTGCCCGATACATTCATCGACCAGGCCAGCCCCCGCGACATGTACGACGTGGCCGCAATGAATGCCGAGCACATCGAGGCGAAGGTGCTCGACATTCTAGGGGTTGCAAGGATCGGGGAAAAGCGGGCCTGAGTATGCTCCCACTGCCCCAGCAGCTCAACCTGCGCTGGATTGGGCCTACTCAGACCCCCGGCGGATCCGCCGGAGGGACAAAACGTTCCATATCCTCGGCTGCAAACACCGCTTTCAAACCGCTGCGATAGTCCGGGTAGCGCAGGGTGACGCCGAGCTCGTCCTTGATGCGGGTGTTACGCACCCGCTTGTTCTCGCCATAGAAGCTGCGCGCCATCGGGCTCATCCCCGCTTCGTCAAAGGGCACTTCGGCAGGCACCGGAAGCCCCAGCAGCTCGGCGGCATAGCCCAGCACATCCTGCGGCGGTGCGGGTTCGTCATCGCAGACATTGTAGATCGCGCCCGGGTTGGGCCGCGCGATGGAGGCCGCCAGCACCTGCGCGATGTCATCGACATGGGTGCGCGAGAACACCTGCCCCGGCTTGACGATCCGGCGGGCGCGACCTGCCATCAGCTTGGCAAAGGGACCCCGGCCCGGCCCGTAGATCCCCGCCAGACGAAAGATGTGGAGCGGCAGGTTCGGGACGGCCTGCCACGCCGCCTCGGCACCTGCGCGCCAGTCGCCACGCTGGCTCGATGGCGTCACGGGCGTTTGCTCGTCCACCCAGGCACCATCGTGATCGCCATAGACCGCCGTGGTCGAGAGGTAGCCGACCCATTCCAGAGATGGCAGTGCCGCCACACGCGCACCGAGTTCATTCAGAACCGGGTCGCCCTGTTCGGATGGGCTGATCGACAAGAGGATATGGGTCACCTCCTCCAGCGGGACAGTGTCGCCGGGCCATGTCAGGAGTTCCACTCCGGCCATCGGCTCGGCTTCGGAGGGATCGCGGGTGGTGCCGAGGATACGCCAGCCCGGTCCCGCGAGGGTCCGCGCCAGAGCCCGCGCCGTGTAGCCAAATCCAAAGCAGAGAAGCGTCTTTTTCGTCATGTTTCGGACCATGCGATCCACGGCGGGCAGATGCAAGACGGCAAGGGCTTGATTCGAATCCCCGCCGCGCCTTTGATCTGTGCATGACCAGAAAAACACCCGATGTGAGCGACGCCTATGCGGCGGCGTCCCCCAGCGACTTGCGCCGGCTCTATGCAGACTGGGCGGACAGTTATGACGAAAGCTTTGCCAGGTCAGAGGCCTATCTGTTGCCCGGCCTGACCGCCCGGGCCTTCGCCCAGGCTGGCGGACAGGGGCCTGTGCTCGATGTGGGCGCAGGCACCGGTCTGTGTGGCGTCGCCTTGTCGGGGTTGCGGATCACCCCGGTCGACGCCGCCGACATCAGCCCGGATATGCTGGCACAGGCGTTGCGCAAGGATGTCTACCGTGACGTGATCGAGGCGGACCTGTACGAGGGAATCCCGGTCCCTCGGGCCAGTTACGCAGGCGTCGTCTCCTCCGGAACCTTCACCCATGGGCACCTCGGACCGGAGGTCCTGCCCGCCATTCTCAGGGTCGCACGTCCCGGAGCCTGGCTGGCGATGTCCATCAACGCGGCCCATTATCAAAAAGCCGGCTTTGCCGAAGCCTTTGACCGTTTGCTGCGTGGACAATGGATCAGCAACCTGTCCCTGCCCGAAGTCCGCATCTACGGGGGCGACGCACGCAGCGCCCATCACGAGGACACCGCGCTGATCGCCCTGTTTCAGAAGGTCTGATCGCGGATGCGCCGCGCCGTGCCGCCAGGCACGGCGCCCGGCCCAACTGTTTTGGTCGCCCGCGAGGGCGGCGGAAACAGGCGGGAGCGCCCCCTCCTCCGGGTTTGCCCTCACGCTCCAATCGGGGCGGTTGCGCCGGTCAGTGGCCCGCCACCGGTCGGATATGGGGCGGCCTCAGCGTCCTTTCCACACCGGGTCGCGCTTTTCGGCAAAGGCTCGTGCGCCTTCAAGGTTGTCGTCGGATCCGTAGAGCACATCCACCGTCCGCAGCTGCCGCCCGGTGACGCGGTTCATCGCGTCCTGAAACTTGGAATCCTCGGCATCACGCACGATCTCCTTGATCGCGGCATAGACCAGCGGCGGACCGGAGGCGAGAAGGCGCGCCAGCTCCCAGGCGCGGTCGATCAGCTGATCGCCGGGGATGATTTCATTCACCAGCCCCCAGCGATGGGCCTCTTCAGCATCGAACCAGCGGCCCGTCAGCAGGAGCTCCATGGCGATGTGATAGGGAATGCGCTTGGGCAGCTTGATCGACGCAGCATCCGCCACCGTGCCGGAGCGGATCTCCGGCAGGGCAAAGCTGGCGTGATCGGCCGCAAGGATCATGTCCGCCGACAGGGCCAGCTCCAGCCCGCCGCCACAGGCGATGCCGTTCACCGCCGCGATCACCGGCTTGTTGAGGTCGCGCAGCTCCTGCAAACCGCCAAAGCCACCGACGCCATAATCGCCATCCACCGCATCGCCGTCAGCGGCCGCCTTCAGGTCCCAGCCGGGGCAGAAGAATTTCTCGCCACCCCCCGTTATGATCGCAACCCGCAAGTCATCGTCATCGCGAAAGGCCTGAAACGCCTCGCCCATCAGGCGCGAGGTTAGCAGATCGATGGCATTGGCCTTGGGACGGTCCAGCGTGACCTCGAGGATGCCACCCTCGCGGCGGGTTTTGACGGGATTTTCTTCACTCATCGCAACATGTCCTTTCTGCGCATCAGCGCATCCGCTGCCACCGCATCCGTCGGGGTGCACAGCAACGGGTTGATTTCGATTTCTTCCAGACCTTCAGCCTCGGCGACCACATAGGCCTCGATGGATCGGATCGCGCGCAGGATCGCATTGCGATCCGCCGCCGGCGCGCCGCGATACCCTGTCAGCAAGGGCGTGATCTTCAACCCGTCGAGTGCCGCGTTCAAAGCAGCGTCAGAGGCGGGCAGCAGGACCGAGGCGCTGTCCTGCATGATCTCGGTCAGCGTCCCGCCTGCGGCAAGGGTCAGCACGAAACCATGTGCGGGGTCCTTCACCACGCCAACCAGCAACTCGGCCACCGCGCCGGTGACCATCTCCTCGACCAGGAACCGGTCGGTGGGCATGGCCACGGCGGCATCGCTGACCTCCTGTCCGGAACAGAGGTTCAGCTTCACCGCGCCTTCCTCGGTCTTATGCGCGATGCCTTCGCCCTTGAGCACCACCGGATAGCCGATATCCGCCGCCACCGCACGGGCGGCCACCACAGTACGGGCAGGTTTGGCACGTGGCACCCGGAGGCCAAAGCGCGCAAGCCAAGCCTTGGCTTCGCCCTCGGGCACCAGATCCGGCTCGTCATGGGTCTTGGTGGGCAACAACAGCGGATGCGCCAGTTCCGGCAAGGGCTGGCCGGCCGCCTCGATGGCAGTGATCGCCTCGGGCAGACCCAGCATAGGCACCACACCGGCAGCGATCAGCTGTTCGGCCACCTCTTCGGGCAGCAGTTCCGGCAGGGTTGCCAGCATGGCGATCGGCTGGTCGGTCTGCTGCCGCACCGCGATGGCGGACTGGATCGTGCAATCCCAGTCAGAGGCGTCACACCGGTCGGGGCGTGGGAAATCCACCACAAGGATCGTCAGCGCCAGTTGCGGGTCGACCATCGCAGAGAAGGCCCGCGTCATCGCTTCCGCGTCGCGCCAGATATAGGTGTGGTAATCGAGCGGGTTCGCCAGCGCCACCATCGGGCCCAGTGCCGCGCGCAGATCGCTGCGCTGGCGGTCGTTCAGCGGTGGGAAGCTTACCCCGCGCCCATAGGCGGTATCCGCAGACAGGCTCGCCTCGCCACCGGAACAGCTGATCGTTGCGATACGGGTCGAGGACAGACGCCCCACAACATGCATCAGCTTCAATGTCTCAAGGAACGAGGGCAGATCATACAAGCGCGGAATGCCAAGACGCGAAAGCAAGGCCCCGGCACCCGCGTCGCCCCCGGCCAGCGAGGCCGTGTGCGAGACTGTTGCGGCACGGGCTTGCGCAGAGCGTCCGACCTTCAGCGCGATGATCTGCTTGCCCAGCTGACGCGCCTTCAGCGCCAGCGCCTCAAACGCGCGCAGATCGCCAAATCCTTCGATATGCAATCCAAGCGCGGTGACACGGTCATCTTCCAGCAGCGCCTCGCCGATTGCCGCCAGTCCGGTCTGGGCTTGGTTGCCGCAGGTCACCACATAGGCCAGCGGCAGCGCCCGGGTCTGCATCGTCAGGTTGATCGCGATATTGGAGCTCTGGGTGACAATCGCCACGCCCTTTTCCACCCGCTTGCCGCCATGCTGGTCGGGCCACAACAGCGCCCCGTCGAGGTAGTTGATGAACCCGTAGCAGTTCGGCCCGAGGATCGGCATGTCCCCGGCCGCCGCCAGCAGACGCTGTTGCAGGTCAGCGCCCTCGGCGTCTTCCGCCTCCGCCTCCAGAAAACCGGAGGCAAAACAAACCGCCCCGCCGGCGCCGCGCGCGGCCAATGCCGTGACGATGTCGATGGTGACAAAGCGGTTCACCCCGATGAAGCTGGCATCCGGCGCCGCGGGCAGGGCAGCCACGTCCTTGAACGCAGGAAGGCCCGCGACCTCTTCGGCCTTGGGATGTACGGGCCAGATTTCGCCCTCAAACCCCATCTTGCGGCATTGCTCGATCACGGCAGCGCACCAGGCACCACCACCGATAACGGCAATGGTTTTGGGGCGAAAGAGCCTTTTTAGAGACTGCATTTGACGTTATTCACCCGAGGTTTCGCGGTCCAGATGCCCAAGGCTCTGATCCGGGTTGATATGATCGCGCACGCGGGTCTTCAGTTCTTTCACATCCGGAAAGCCGCCGTCCCGTTTGCGCTCCCAGATCACCTCTCCGTCGAGAGTGATCTCAAAAGTTCCGCCGATCTCGCCCGGCACCAGAGTGACACCACCCAGCTGTTCCTGAAAGGTCGACAGCAGTTCCTGGCTCATCCAGGCGGCGCGCAACAGCCAGTTGCAGCCAATGCAATAAGTAATGGTCACAACAGGTTTCCGAGCGGTTTCAGTGGGATCGGACAAGGTCAGCCTCCAAGCGGTCTCAGCACCTCGCGGCTGATGATGTGCCGCTGGATTTCACTGGTGCCCTCCCAGATACGCTCCACACGCGCGTCGCGCCAGATGCGTTCGAGGGGAAGTTCGTCCATCAGTCCCATGCCGCCGTGGATCTGGATCGCTTCATCCGCAACCATGGCGAGCATCTCGGTCGCCTTCAGCTTGGCCATCGACATGTCGCTCTCGGTGACGGTGCCCTGATCAAACTTCCAGCCGGCTTCCCAGGTCAGCAGATTCGCGGCCTTCAACTCGGTGGCCATATCGGCGAGCTTGAACGAAACCCCCTGAAACTTGCCGATTTGCTGGCCGAACTGCTTGCGCTCAGCGCTGTATTCGACGGCGTGTTGCAGCGCCCGTTCGGCGCGGCCCAGACAGGTTGCGGCCACTTGCAGGCGGGTGGCGCCCAGCCAAGTGTTGGCGACCTCGAAGCCCTTGTCGACCTCGCCCAGAACGGCGGAGGACGGCAGGCGGCAATCGTCGAATTCCAGCACCGCGTTGGTGTAGCCCCGGTGCGAGACATTGCGATACCCGTCACGGACCGAGAATCCGGGTGTGCCCTTGTCGACGAAGAATGCCGTGATCTTTTTCTTCTTGCCGCGTGGGGTGTCCTCTTCCCCCGTGGCCATGAAGACGATTGCGAAATCGGCCACATCCGCGTGGGAGATGAAATGCTTGGTGCCGTTCAGGATCCAGTCGTCGCCATCCTTGCGGGCCGAAGCGGCCATGCCGCGCAAGTCGGACCCCGCGCCCGGTTCCGTCATCGCCAGGCAGTCCCATTTCTCACCGCGGATACAGGGAAAGAGATATTTCTCCTTCTGCTCCTCCGTGCCCGCCAACAGGATGTTGGAGGGACGCGCGACGCTGGTCCAATGCAGCGCGTAATTGGCGCGACCGAGTTCCTTTTCATAGAGCAGCCAGGACAGCGTATCGAGACCAGCACCGCCCACCTCTTCGGGCATATTGGCAGCATAAAGCCCGGCTTCCATCGCCTTCTTCTGGATGTCCCTTACCAGATCCATGTCGAGATGGCCGTTGCGCTCGATCTCCAGCTCATGCGGATAGAGCTCTTTTTCCACAAAGGCGCGCGTGGTTTCGACGATCATCGCCTGTTCTTCTGTCATGCCGAATTGCACCGGGCGTCTCCTTGTTGATGTGGTTGCTTGCACTTGAGGCTAGAGGTCGCCTAGCGTGTGTATCGTGCAGAGGTGACCAAAATCATGCAGAAATGGACAAATGAATTCGCGGCAGCGCAGCAAGTGGATGTCCTCTTGTTCGACGATTTCTCTGCCCATTGCCTTGCCAACACGGTGGAACCGATGCGGGCGGCCAACACGCTCGCGCGGAGGGAGCTCTATCGCTGGCGGTTCCTGTCTCTGACAGGCGCGCAGGTGGTGTCCTCTTCCGGTATGCAAGTCACCGCGCACGGGCGGCTTGCGGAGTTTTCCGGCGATATGCTCGCCGTGATGCCGAGCTATAATTTCCTGCGCCAGGACGGGACCGCGACCCGGCGCGGGTTGCGCGCTGCGGCCAAACGCTATCGCGAGATTGCCGGGTTTGATACCGGACCGTGGCTGATGGCAGCCGCGGGGTTGCTGGACGGGCGTGTCGCGACCATCCACTGGGACGAGTTGGACCGGCTTGCAGAGGCATTCCCTGAGGTTGGGGTGCAGCGCAGGCGATATGTACAGGATGGCAACAGGACCACCTGTACCGGGGCGCTGGCCGCCTTTGACCTGATGCTGGAACGGATCGGCGCACGCCACGGACAAGCCCTGCGCCTGGAGGTCGCGGCCTTGTTCATGAGCACCGAAGGTGGCGGTGCGACATCTGAAATCACGCTCGCCCGCACACGCGTCGTGGCGCGCGCCGTGGCCCTCATGCAAGGCCACCTGGAAACTCCGCTAGCGATCCCGGAAATTGCCCGTCGCATCGGTCGCCCGCGCAAGGATCTGGAAGCGCGCATGAAGGCGGATCTGGGCGCGACACCCGCGGCCGTGTATCGGCGGTTGCGGTTGATTCAGGCCAGAAAGCTCTTGTTAGAGACTGATATGAGTGTCTCCGAAGTGGCGGCCCGCTGTGGATATGACAACCCAAGCGCGCTCACCAGAGCGTTCAGATCGGAATTCGCCACAACACCCAGAGCGTTGCGACAAGCACCTGGCCCGGAGCGGGAATGAGTGCGCACCCGCAGTAACGGGAGGCCGCATCAGGGACCTCTGTTCCGGTGCCAGCGGGATGCAAGTTGGTCTGGTTCATGACAGTGTTATGATCGCCCAATAGGGGTCTTGCACGCCGGAACGCAATCATCAACACTAGGCCATGACAAACAAGACCTTCCCAAGCTGGCCCGACGTCGCCCCCCAACTGATCGAAACCGCTGCCGGACGCAGCCCTGCCGATACGGTGATCCGCAACGGCAAATGGGTGAATGTGCACACGCGCGAGATTCTCGACGGGCATGACATCGCAATCACGGCCGGTCGCATTGCCTATGTGGGACCGGATGCGTCCTATTGTATGGGGCCGGACACGCAGGTGATCGAGGCTGAGGGCCGCTATATGGTGCCGGGCCTCTGTGACGGGCACATGCATATTGAATCGGGTATGCTGACGCCTGCGGAATTTGCCCGCGCGGTGATCCCCCATGGCACCACCACCATGTTCACCGACCCGCATGAGATCGCCAATGTTCTGGGCCTTGAAGGCGTGCGTCTGATGCATGACGAGGCGCTTTTACAGCCCGTCAATATCTATACCCAGATGCCCTCCTGCGCGCCGTCGGCACCGGGGTTGGAAACCACGGGGTATGAAATCTCTGCCGAAGACGTCGCAGAGGCGATGACCTGGCCCGGTATTATCGGCCTGGGCGAGATGATGAACTTTCCCGGCGTGGCCAATGGCGACGCCAAGATGCTCGCCGAGATCGCCGCCACCCAACGTGCGGGCAAAACCGTGGGTGGGCATTATGCTTCGCCCGACCTTGGCCCCGATTTTGCGGCCTATGTGGCCGCCGGCCCGGCGGATGACCACGAGGGCACCTGCGAGGCGGATGCCATCGCGCGGATGCGACAGGGGATGCGGGCCATGGTGCGGCTGGGGTCCGCCTGGTACGACGTCGAAGCGCAGATCACCGCGATCACGGAAAAGGGTCTCGACCCGCGCAACTTCATTCTGTGTACCGATGACTGCCATTCCGGCACGCTGGTCAATGATGGCCATATGAACCGAGTGGTGCGTCACGCAATAGACTGCGGCTGTGATCCGCTGGTGGCGATCCAGATGGCGACGATCAATACCGCCACGCATTTTGGTCTGGAGCGCGAGATCGGCTCCATCACCCCGGGTCGCCGTGCGGATGTGATCCTGACCTCTGATCTGAAGACCCTGCCCATCGAGGTGGTGATCGCTCGCGGTCAGATTGTTGCGGAATCAGGCTCTATCAAGGTGGATTGCCCACATCTGGACTGGCCCGACACCGCACGCGGCACCGTGCATCTGGGGCATGAGTTGACGGCGAAGGACTTTGAACTCGCCGCGCCTGAAGGCGCAAATGCCGTCACCGCCAATATCATCGGTGTGGTGGAAAACCAGGCCCCGACCAAGGCGTTGAAAGCTGAACTGCCGGTCGAGAACGGTCTCGTCGAAGGCAAGGAAGACGTCTGCCAGATTGCCCTCGTCGAACGTCACCGCGCCACGGGTGGCGTCACCAATGCCTTTGTCTCGGGTTTTGGCTACGAAGGCCGCATGGCGATGGCCTCGACCGTGGCGCATGACAGTCACCACATGATCGTGGTCGGCACGGATCGCGCACAAATGGCCCTGGCGGCCAACCGTCTGGCCGAGGTCGGCGGCGGCATCACGATCTATCGCGACGATGAGGAACTGGCGCTGGTGGAACTGCCGATTGCAGGGTTGATGTCCGACAGCCCGGCGTCCACGGTGGCCGCCAATGCGCAGAAACTGGTCGAGGCGATGGAGGCCTGCGGCTGCAAACTGAACAACGCCTATATGCAGCACTCGCTTTTGGCGCTGGTTGTGATCCCGGAACTGAGGATCAGCGACCTCGGCCTTGTCGATGTGCGCACATTCAAGAAAATTCCAGTGATCGAGCCGTTTAATGAATGATGTAAAAACACCCGCCCTCCCCGAAGCAGAGAGCTTCACCGATGCCAAGGCTGCGGTTGCGCGCCTGATCGCGCTTTATGACAGCGCGACTAATTTCCTGTGTGATGAGTTCATCGCCGCGATGAGCGCCGGCGCCGCGCCCGGCAGCCGTATGCGGGCCTTTTACCCGGAGGTGCGCTTTACCACCACGACCTACGCGCAGGTGGACAGCCGCCTCAGCTTTGGCCATGTGGCCGATCCCGGCACCTATGCCACCACGGTGACACGCCCGGATCTGTTCGAACACTATCTGGAGCAGCAGATCGGGCTTCTGATCAAGAACCATGGCCAGCCGGTGATTGTCGGCGTGTCCGATACCCCGATGCCGGTGCATTTTGCCGTTGCGTCCCGTCCCGGACTGACCGTGCCGCAGGAAGGCGCGGCACGCTTCACCCTGCGCGATGTGTTTGATGTCCCGGATCTGGCGACCACCAACGATGACATCGTCAATGGCACCTACGTGCCAGAGAATGGCGTGGGGCCGCTGTCGCTGTTTACCGCCCAGCGGGTGGATTATTCCCTGGCGCGTCTGGCGCATTACACGGCGACGGACCCGGATCATTTCCAGAACCACGTCCTGTTTACGAACTACCAGTTCTACGTCACTGAATTCGAAGCCTACGCCCGCGCGCAATTGGCCGATCCCGCCAGCGGCTACACCAGTTTCGTATCAACCGGCAACGCCGAGATCACCGAGGCCGACGGCGAGTTGCCCATCTCTCCCAAGATGCCGCAAATGCCGACCTACCACCTGAAGCGGCCGGACGGGAACGGCATCACGCTGGTCAATATCGGTGTGGGGCCGTCGAATGCCAAAACCGCCACCGACCACATCGCGGTTCTGCGTCCGCATGCATGGCTGATGGTCGGCCATTGCGCCGGGCTTAGAAACTCTCAGGCGCTTGGCGATTTTGTCCTGGCCCACGCCTACCTGCGCGAGGATCACGTGCTGGATGATGACCTGCCGGTCTGGGTGCCGATCCCGGCGCTGGCGGAAATTCAGGTGGCGCTGGAGGAGGCGGTGGCCCAGGAAACCGGCCTTGAAGGGTACGACCTCAAGCGGATCATGCGCACCGGCACCGTTGCCAGCCACGACAACCGCAACTGGGAGCTGCGGGATCAGTCCGGCCCGGTGCAACGCCTGAGCCAATCCCGCGCCATCGCGCTGGATATGGAGAGTGCCACCATCGCCGCAAACGGCTACCGGTTTCGGGTGCCCTACGGAACGCTCCTGTGCATCTCCGACAAGCCCCTGCACGGTGAATTGAAGCTGCCCGGCATGGCCTCGGACTTCTATCGCACGCAGGTTTCACGACACCTTCTGATCGGTATCAAGGCGATGGAACGGCTCAGAACCATGCCGCTGGAACGCCTGCACAGCCGGAAACTGCGCTCCTTTGACGAAACGGCCTTCCTGTAATGGCGAAAATATGCTGTTTTCCACGGAAATTTGCTTGTTTGGCGCTTGATCTTGCACGCTACGCGTTGTGTTGTCCCACAACATAACGCTAATGTTACGCGATGAGGCCCCAACACGTCGGGCAGTTTCAAGGAGAGCTAAGAATGTCCAAACCGATGACCAAAACTCAGCTTGTGGCAGCACTGGCTGAGGAAATGGACAGCGACAAGAAAACCGCTGGTGCCGCTCTGGATGCCGTTTGCAACCTGATCACCCGCGAAGTGTCCGGCGGCGGTGCCGTGACCCTGCCGGGTGTTGGCAAGATCTACTGCCGTGAGCGTCCCGAGCGCGAAGTGCGCAACCCGGCCACCGGCGAGAAGTTCATGAAAGAAGCAGACAAGGTCGTGAAAATGACCATCGCCAAAGCGCTGAAAGACAGCGTCAACGGCGACGCCTGATAGACCTTTTGGTCCGGCGACGGCTTCGGGGCTGCCCTATCGGGCGGCCCATTTTTTTTGATTGTACCAATTCCTCCGCTCTCCCTATTCAGCCCGATGATTACTGGGTAGCGTGCCGCCAACGACCAGGAGGGACTGACGGATGGATCTGCGCGCACTTGCCATGGGGCTCGCCTTTGCCCTGATGTGGTCCTCGGCTTTTACCTCGGCCCGGATCATTGTGGCGGACGCCTCACCGCTGTTCTCTCTGGCGCTGCGGTTTTTGATCTCCGGCCTGATCGGCGTCATGATCGCCCGTGCCATGGGGCAGACCTGGCGGCTGACGCCGGGCCAGTGGAAGGCCACGATCCTGTTCGGGATCTGCCAGAATGCGCTCTACCTCGGTCTGAACTTTGTCGCGATGCAATGGCTTGAGGCGTCCCTGGCGGCGATCATTGCCTCCACCATGCCGCTCTTGGTGGCGCTGGCGTCCCTAGCGTTCTTTCGCGAACCCATCCGCCCGCTTGGCCTGCTGGGGCTGGTCGCGGGGATTGCCGGCGTGGCGCTGATCATGGGCACCCGGATCGGGGCCGGTGTTGACCTGCTCGGCCTTGCCCTCTGCGGGATTGGAGTTCTGGCGCTGACCACCGCCACACTCGCGCTGCGGGGCGCGACATCCGGCGGCAATTTCATGATGGTTGTGGGATTGCAGATGCTGGTGGGCGCTGCGGCGCTTTTCCCGGCGGCCTTTGCGTTTGAAACCATCCGCGTCGAGCCCAGCTGGCCGCTGGCAATCGCCTTTGCCTATACCACCTTTGTGCCGGGGCTGGCGGCGACCCTGATCTGGGTGATGCTCCTGAACCGGATCGGGGCCGTGCGGGCAGCCACCTTCCACTTTCTCAACCCGGTGTTTGGTGTTGCGATCGCCAGCTTCCTGCTGGGAGAGCAGCTCGGCCCGCTGGATATCCTGGGCGTCGGTGTGGTGACGCTGGGCATCCTCGCGGTTCAACTCGCCCGCCACCCCGCACCGCCAAAGCAACCGCTGCCCACATCGCTGCATCCGCAAGCGGATTGACACGGGTCCACCGCAGGGTGCCCACACACGCACAATCACGTTTACGCATGATGCGCCGATTACAGGCCAGGGCACTTGCGCTTCAGGCATTGAAAGCGCAGTGTCGAACCCCACTTAATGCCGCATCAGATCAGGTGGGAGGGCCCCATGACCAAATATTTCAAGAACCCTGATGTCATCGCCGCGCTGTCCGAAGAAGAATTCTACGTGACCCAGAATTCCGGCACCGAACGTCCCGGCACGGGAAAGCTGCTTTCGAACAAGGAGCCCGGTATCTATGTGGACATCGTGTCCGGAGAGCCGCTGTTTGCCTCTTCCGACAAATACGAATCCGGGTGTGGCTGGCCGAGTTTCACCAAACCGATCGAACCCGCACATGTGCAGGAGTTGGAAGACCGCACCCTTGGCATGATCCGCACCGAGGTGCGCTCCACCCATGGTGACAGCCATCTCGGCCACGTCTTCCCCGACGGTCCCGCGGATCGCGGCGGCCTGCGCTACTGCATCAACTCGGCGTCGCTGCGCTTTATCCATCTCGACGATATGGAGGCGGAGGGCTATGGCGCCTACATCAATCAAGTGGAGGACCACCGATGAGCAAGACCGAACGCGCCGTTCTCGCAGGCGGCTGCTTCTGGGGCATGCAAGAGCTGATCCGTCACCGCAAAGGTGTCCTCAGCACCCGCGTCGGCTACACGGGCGGCGATGTGCCGAATGCAACGTATCAGAACCACGGCACCCACGCCGAAGGCATCGAGATCACCTTTGACCCCGAACAGACCTCTTACCGCGAGATGCTGGAGTTCTTCTTTCAGATCCACGACCCCACGACGACCAACCGTCAGGGCAACGACATCGGCATGAGCTACCGCTCTGCGATCTACTATGTCGATGCGCGTCAGAAACAGATCGCCGAGGACACCATCGCCGATGTGGAGGCCTCTGGCATCTGGCCCGGCAAGGTCGTGACCGAAGTGGAACCTGTCGGCGATTTCTGGGAGGCGGAGCCGGAGCATCAGGATTATCTGCAGCGGCTGCCAAATGGGTATACCTGCCACTTTCCACGCCCCGATTGGGTGCTGCCAAAGCGCGATCAGGCCGCTGAATAATCCTTCTTAGAGCCCGAGTATGGCTCAGATCAACCAGATACAGGCCGCTTCCGGACGGGAGCGGCCTGTATCATGTAATCAGCCGTGTGCCACCCGTGGCCGACCGCTGGCCTCGACGGTGAGGGTGGCCTCGACAAAGACCTGCTGCGCCTCGACCTCGGCCATGCGGAGATCGCGGGTGACATGCACGTGAATATCGCCAGCGCCCGCCTCCTCGGCCGCTGCCACAGCTTCGGCACGCAACACGGTTTCCAACATGTCCAGCGCCTCGGCACGGGCTGTGAAATCTTTTGGCCCGTCGGAAAGATGCACGCGAAACCTGCCTTCGGAGGGGGCGGTGACGGTACCGGAACGGCGCTGAATGATCCGCCCCACCACGGCCCCGATCGCATTGGCGACCCCGGCGTGTTCCGGCAGGATCATATTGCACCTCAGACGTTTTCCGACCGCGGGATAGTAGCTAGGTGCCGAGGCCCCCAAACCGATCACATCCACATTCACACGTGCGTCGATCGCCAACAAACTGCTATGTGCCGTCAGGCCCCGTTGCAGCAGCACGTGCCGTGCAAGATCTTCCGCAGGTCCACCAAAAGTAGCCTGCTCCTCGGAGAAAACAGACTCTAACAAGGTCAAAGCCGTTTGCTCGGTCAATTGATCCACGATCATTTGCGCCAGCGCTTTGGCATTTTTTGCCACCGCATCCCCGCTGCCGACACGACGTCTGGCAAAGACGGTAAGCGCCTTGTCTGCGGCGTCTCGATCCCATGCGGCCACACGGCCCAGGACGTGACTGGCATCGGACGGCGTGATCCCGGCGACCTGCACCAGGCCGCGATCCACCAGACGGCTGAGCGCGCCCTGTTCCATACGCGTGCGCAGAACGTCGCCCAGTGGCAGAACCGCGGTACCGATCCGGGCCAGCAGCGCCGCCTCCCGTTCCGACAGGCCAACCGCTGCTTGCCCAATCACGCCACGCACAAAACGCCCGTCATATTCTCCTACCACCGGGGCGTTGAGTTGCGCATCCAGCGCCGCATGCACAACCTTGGGGGCTTCGGTCGCGATCAGGGACACCGGCAACACCCGCCGCGGCCCAAGCGTGACCCCACCGCGCAAGCCATCGCCATTCAGGTGAACTTGACTGTCTCCCCCCAGGCCCGTTGTGCGCATGGCCACAGCCTCCACCATGGTCCGGAAGCCGCCGACCTGTGCGCCATCCGGATCGATTTTCGGCAAGCCCCTCTCGATCAAGGCGACGTCTGTGGTGGTTCCACCGATATCACTGACCAAGGCATGCTCTGCCCCGGTCATCCATCGCGCCCCCACGATCGAGGCCGCCGGCCCGCTCAGGATTGTCTCGATCGGGCGCGCACGCGCCTGCTCCGCCGACATCAACGCCCCATCGCCCCGAACCACCATCATCGGCGCCTCAATTCCAAGCGTCACAAGCGTTTCTGCCGCCCGGTTGATCAACCGGTCGATCATGCCGATCAGACGCGCATTCAGTACAGCCGTCAGCGCGCGCTTGGGTCCATTGAGCTTGGCCGAAAGCTGGTGAGAGCAGGTGACCGGAACGTCTGTGCGCTCCTGAATAATCCGCGCAACCTCCAGCTCATGCGCGGGATTGCGCGTGGCAAAAACCCCCGCAACAGCGAACCCGCTGACCCCGGCTGATTCAGTCTCTAGAAAGGCGATAAGCGCCTCTTTATCCAGCGGCGCGGCTTCTGAACCGGCATGTGTATGCCCACCAGCCAGGATCAGGGCCGGATCCCCTTTCAGTGCATCCCGCAGCCCGTGACGCTCCAGATCCTGCGCGCTGAACCCGATATAGATGAGCGCCACACGACCACCCTGCCCCTCGACCAGCGCATTGGTCGCAAGTGTCGTTGACAGCGCCGCCATCGAGATTTCGGCAGGTTCCACGCCGGTGTGCTCCAGCACGGCCCGCACCGCGCCGCCAACCCCGATTGCCAGGTCCTGCCGTGTGGTCAGCGACTTGGCCGAGGCGATCACCTCGCTCTCGTCACGGATCAACACCGCGTCGGTATATGTTCCCCCGGTATCGACCCCAAGCAGAAGCGCCATCTTATCCTCGCATTTCACTCACGCATGCTCGGGTGTAACGGCTGGCTGCGTCACGTCCACTCTGTTTGCGTCATTTTGACAACCGCGCCACAGCCCAGCGCGCCGCATCTGCGACAGTTGGATCAGGATCATCACACAGCTGCGTGGCATAGGGGCGCAACTTCGTCTCGCCGGAATTTCCGATCGCATAGAGCACATTGCGCACAAAGCGATCCCGGCCAATCCGCTTGATCGGAGATCCTGAAAACCGTTCGCGAAACGCCGCATCATTCAGTTGCGACAGTTCCGCAAGCGGCGGCGCAACCGTGCCCTCACGCGCGGCATAGCGCATGTCCGAGGCCTCCACGGCGAATTTGTTCCATGGGCAGGCTGCAAGACAATCATCACAGCCATAGATTCGATTGCCGAGTTTTGCGCGCAGCTCTTCCTCAATGGGCCCCTTGTGCTCGATCGTCAGGTAGGAAATGCACCGCCGTGCGTCCAGTTGATAGGGCGCAGGAAAGGCATCCGTGGGACACGCCGACAAACAGGCACGACAGGACCCGCAATGATCTGGCTCTACCGGATCTACCGGCAGATCCAAGGTGGTAAAAATAGATCCTAAAAAGGCCCAATTGCCCCAATCCCGGCTTACCAGATTGGTATGCTTACCCTGCCAGCCAAGCCCCGCCGCCTGCCCCAGCGCCTTTTCTGGTACTGGGGCGGTGTCGACAAAGACCTTTACCTCGGCCTCATCACCCGCCTCGGCGATCAACCAGCGCGCCAGCCGCTTCAGCCGCTTTTTGACCAGATCGTGATAATCCTTGCCGCGCGCATAGACCGATATCGCCGCACGATCCGGCAGTCCCACCACCGCCATCGGGTTCTCATCGGGCGTGTAGCTTTCTGCCAGCATGATGACCGAACGTGCCTCCGGCCAAAGCGCCGCCGGGTTTTCGCGCCAGTTCACTCGCTCCGCCATCCATGCCATCTGACCGTGATACCCGGCGTCCAGAAACGCACGCAGTCGTTCGGGCACTTCGGGGACATCCCACGGGCGGCAGATGCGCGTGGAGACAAAGCCCTCCGCCCGGGCCTGCGCGATCAGACGCGCCTTGATATCCCCTACCGCTTTCATCTTCTCAGAAATATCCTCGGGGGTGAACGGGCCGCAAGGCCCGGAGGGGGCAGACAGCCCCCTGCACCATCTCAGAAATCAAGATCCGCGTAGTGCGACGGAGGACGAAAGCCCGGAACCTGATCCGCCAGAATTGACCGGAAGGCCGGGCGGGATTTGATCTTGGCGTACCAATCCTTCACCACCGCCGAGCGGTTCCAGTCCACATCAGAGATATAATCGAGCGACGACAGATGTGCGGCGGCCGCAAAATCGGCAAGCGTCATGTTGTCTCCGGCCAGCCAGCGGCGATGGTCCAGCAACCACGACAGGTAATCGATGTGATACTTGATCGCTTTGGCACCGGATTTGACATTGCTGCTGTCCGGATAGCCTTCGCCGGTCATCTTCTTGTTCACCCGCTCATAAAGCAGCTTGGACGTGACTTCGTGATGAAACTTGTCGTCAAACCAGCTCACCAGCCGGCGCACTTCCAGCCGTTCGGCCGGTTTCTTTGGCATCAGGCTGGGGTCGGGGCGGGTTTCCTCGATATATTCGCAGATCGCGGCACTCTCGGCCATCAGCATGCCATCCAGACGCAGGACCGGCACCTTGGCCGCCGGGTTGCGGCGCAGGAAGTCGGCGTCCTGCTCCCAGTAGCGCTCCTCGACAAGCTCCACCTCGATCTTCTTTTCCGCCAGGGACAGGCGCACCTTGCGGCAGAAGGGGGACAGGGGGACATGATAGAGACGAGCCATGGGCGTCCTGAGCTCTCCGGTTGTTAAGGGATCTTGTTCCTCCAGCAATGCCTTGCCAGAACGGAAACTTCAATGCTCGAAACAGGCGGCGCGGCCATCGCGCTCGATCGTAGCAGCGCCATCCACGATCTGACGCGCCCGTTTGCGCATGAAATTGCCGGGATCGGCGGCAGAACGCTCTTTTGGATTTGGCAGCAGGGCTGCAATCAATGCCGCCTGCTGCGGGCTGAGCTGATCGGGACCGGTACCGAAATAGTGCCGTGCCGCAGCCTCCGCGCCAAAGATCCCCTCGCCCATCTCGGCCACGTTCAGGTAGACCTCGACGATGCGTTGCTTGCTCCAGGTGGCCTCGACCACCGGAGTCATAAAGGTCTCAAGCGCTTTTCTGACCCAACTGCGCCCCTGCCACAGGAAGACGTTCTTCACCACCTGCTGGGTAATGGTGGACGCGCCGCGCTTGCCACCGGATTCCAACGCATCACGGATCGCCGTGACATCGAACCCCCAATGTTCGCAAAACCGCGCATCTTCTGCCGCGACCACGGATCGCGCCAGCACGGGGGCCATCTGTTCTAAGGGCACCCATTCGCGATCCACATCGCCAAGCCGGCGTTTCTCGGCCCAGATCGTATGGGTTATCGGAGGGTTCACCACCGAATACAAAAGGATCAGCGCAAGCACAAACGCAAGGCTGCCCAACAGCCCCCGCAGGATCCAGCGCCGTACCCGCGCCACCACGGCCCGGAGACCAAGCCGCGCGGATTTGGAGGTGGTTTTTTTGGTTTTTGTCTTGCGCGCTGCTTTTGCCATGGCCTCTCTATAGGACAGAGCATCCAAACACTCCAACAGGGAAAATCGCCCCGCCGGCATCTGCCCGCGCACACGCGTGACGCAAAAAAAGGACCCCGCAGGCCGAAACACTGCGGGGTTCAGTTTCAGGAATAAGAGGGTCTCTTATTCTCGGGGATTATTCGATTACTCTGCCGGGATTGCCGATGCTTCCGTCGCGATGGGATGCGCCAGCTTGTCCAGCATCTCCTTCGGGCAAACCTGAAGGAAATGCCCCTTCTCGCTCTCCCAATGTTGCAGGATCTCTGCTGCCTTGCGACTTCCGGTTTCGGCAACGTGGCGTTCGATCAGGCCTTTCAGCTCTGCTTCCCAATGGTCCACGGTCACCGGACAGGTGACCAGGCTTTCCATGTTCATGAGCGTCTCAGCGGACTGATCCGGGTCATAGAGATAGGCCATGCCGCCCGTCATCCCGGCGCCGAAGTTCGCGCCGATGCTGCCAAGGATCACGGCCACACCGCCGGTCATGTATTCGCAACCGTTGGTACCACAGCCCTCGATCACCACCTTGGCGCCCGAGTTCCGCACCGCAAACCGTTCGCCGGCGCGACCGGCCGCAAAGAGATAGCCATCGGTGGCACCATAAAGAACGGTATTGCCCACAATGGTGTTCTCTGCCGCATTCAGCGGCGAGGCCATCGGCGGGCGCACGACGATCGTACCGCCCGACAGACCTTTGCCGACATAGTCGTTTGCGTCGCCGGAGACTTCGAGCTTCAGACCGGGGGCCGCGAAGGCGCCCAAGGACTGACCCGCCGAGCCTTGCAACTTCACCGTCAGGTGATCGGGTTGCAGGGTGTTGCGCATGCCGAAGTTCTGCACGATATGGCTGGAGGTACGCGTGCCCACGGTCCGATGCGTGTTCTGCACTGCGTAGGACAGCTGCATCTTCTCGCCATCCTTGAGGAACCGCGCCGCATCGCGCACGATTTCCGAATCGAGCGTATCCGGCACCGCGTTGCGGTCCTTGTCGCGGTTGTAGACGATGCTGGCAGACCCATCGACGGTGATCAGCAGCGGGTTCAGGTCGAGGTCATCAAGATGCGCCGAGCCACGCGAGACCTGCGCCAGCAGATCCGCACGCCCGATCACCTCATCAAGGCTCCGTGCCCCGATGGAAGCCAGAATCTCGCGGACTTCCTGTGCGTAGAAGGTGATGAGGTTCACCACCTTGTCGGCATTGCCGGTGAACTTGCCACGCAGGGCCTCGTCCTGGGTGCAGACGCCGACGGGGCAGGTGTTCGACTGACACTGACGCACCATGATGCAGCCCATCGCGATCAGCGCGGCGGTGCCGATGCCGTATTCCTCGGCGCCCATCATCGCAGCCATGACGATGTCACGCCCGGTGCGCAGACCGCCATCGGTGCGCAGAGTCACACGGCCGCGCAGGTTGTTCATCGCCAGCACCTGATGCGCCTCGGTCAGGCCCATCTCCCACGGCAGACCGCAGTATTTGATCGAGGTCGCAGGAGAGGCCCCGGTGCCGCCGTTGTGGCCCGAGATCAGGATGATGTCGGCTTTTGCCTTGGCCACACCAGCAGCAATGGTGCCAACACCGGAGGAGGCCACCAGCTTCACCGTCACCTTGCAGCGCGGGTTGATCTGCTTCAGGTCGTAGATCAGCTGCGCCAGATCTTCGATCGAGTAGATGTCGTGGTGCGGCGGCGGCGAAATCAGGGTCACCCCCTTGGTGGAGTGACGCAGGCGCGCGATCAGGTCGGTGACCTTCATGCCGGGCAGCTGGCCACCCTCGCCGGGCTTGGCACCCTGCGCGACCTTGATTTCCAGCTCTTCGCACTGGTTCAGATATTCGGCGGTCACACCAAAGCGGCCCGACGCAACCTGCTTGATCTTCGCCGACGGGTTGTCGCCATTGGGTTCTGGCACAAAATGCGCCGGATCTTCGCCGCCCTCACCGGAGTCGGACTTGGCGCCGATACGGTTCATCGCCACATTCAGCGTCTTGTGCGCCTCGGGCGAGAGCGCACCAAGCGACATGCCCGGGGTCACGAAACGCTTGCGGATCGACGTGATCGATTCCACTTCCTCGATCGGGATCGCCTTGCCCAGTGGTTTGATGTCCAGCAGATCCCGCAGATGGATCGGCGGGTTCGCCTGCATCTTGGCCGAATACTGTTTCCACAGCTCATAGGACGACCGGTTGCAGGCCATCTGCATCATATGCATCGAGGTGGCTTCCCAGGCGTGGGTTTCGCCGGATTTGCGGGCCTTGTAAAAGCCGCCGATCGGCATGATGCCCTCGGGCGCATTCCAGCCCTTGGCGTGGATTTCCTCGGCTTTCACCTGAATACCAGAGACACCGATGCCGGAAATCCGCGAGGTCATGCCGGGGAAATACTCCGCCACCATGGCGCGGGACAGGCCCACCGCCTCGAAGTTCAGACCACCCCGGTAGGAGGACACCACGGAGATGCCCATCTTCGCCATGATCTTCAGCAGACCCTGGTCGATCGCTTCGCGGTAGCGGGCGACGTTTTCGGTCAGCGTCCCTTCGAGAAGACCGCGTTCAATGCGATCGGCGAGGGAATCTTCGGCCAGATATGCGTTCACGACGGTTGCGCCGCAGCCGATCAGCACCGCGAAGTAATGCGGGTCGATACATTCCGCCGAGCGCACGTTGAGCGAACAGAAGGTGCGCAGACCCTGGCGGATCAGATGCGAGTGTACCGCCGAGGTGGCCAGGATCATCGGCATCGCGACCTTGCCATCACCGGAATACTGATCCGTCAGCACGATGTGCCCCGCACCGGAGCGCACGGCCTCTTCGGCCTCGGCCCGAATCCGCGCCAGCGCAGCGTGCAGCGATCCTTTGCCGGGGGCAAATGTACAGTCGATCTCGGCCAGTTTGGACCCGAGGTTGTCGACCAGCTTGTCCCACTGCGCATTGCCGACAAATGGGCTTTCCAGCACCACGATCTCGGTTTGCGAGCTGTCCTCGTCCAACACGTTCTTGAGGTTGCCGAACCGGGTCTTCAGGCTCATCACCCGGAATTCGCGCAGTGAGTCGATCGGCGGGTTGGTCACCTGGGAGAAGTTCTGGCGGAAAAAATGGCTGAGCGGGCGATACTGCTTGGACAGAACCGCAGAGGGCGTGTCATCGCCCATGGAGGCCAGGCTTTCCTTGCCGTCTTCGGCCATCGGCGCCAGGATCTGCTCCAGCTCCTCGATCGTGTAGCCGGCGGCAATTTGGCGGCGGCGCAGTTCCTCGCCCGAGAACAGGGGGGTTTCCGTCACCCCGCCGAGCACGGCATCCAGATCATTGACCTTTGCCACCCAGTCGCCAAACGGCAGTGCGCGGGCAAGTTTGTCCTTGATTTCAACATCGTGGTAGAGTTCGCCCTTTTTCATGTCGACGGCCAGCATCTGGCCGGGACCAAGCGCGCCCTTCTCCACGACAGATGCCTCGTCGATCGGCACCATGCCTGCCTCGGAGCCCGCAATGACCAAACCGTCGCCGGTGACCACATAGCGCATCGGGCGCAGACCGTTGCGGTCGAGACCGGCACAGACCCAGCGGCCATCGGTCATCGCCAGCGCGGCGGGACCGTCCCAAGGCTCCATCACGGCGTTGCAGTAGGAATACATGTCGCGCCAGGCTTGCGGCAGTTCCTCGGCCTGCTTGGACCAGCTTTCCGGCACCAGCATGGTTTTTGCCATCGGCGCGGACCGACCGGCACGCACCAGAACCTCAAACACCGAATCCAGTGCCGCAGAGTCGGAGGACCCAGACGCCACGATCGGTTTGATGTCCTCGGCGTGGTCCCCAAAGGTCGAGGAGGCCATGCGGATCTCATGGCTCTTCATCCAGTTGACGTTGCCCTTGAGCGTGTTGATCTCGCCGTTGTGGGCCAGCATGCGGAACGGCTGCGCCAGCCACCACTGCGGGAAGGTGTTGGTGGAATAGCGCTGGTGATAGATCGCAAATGCGCTCTCGAACCGCTCATCCATTAGGTCGGGGTAAAATACCGCAACCTGTTCGGCCAGCATCATGCCCTTGTAGATGATCGACCGGCAGGACAGCGACGCAATATAGAGCCCGCCAACCTGCGCGGCAGCGGCGGCCTTCTCGATGCGGCGACGGATCACGTAGAGTTCGCGCTCAAAGGTCTCCTCGTCCACGCCCTTGGAGTTGGAGATCAGGATCTGCTCAATCTCCGGACGGGTCGCGTTGGCCTTGTCACCGAGGCAGGTCACATCCACCGGCACGTGGCGCCAGCCGTAGATGTAGTAGCCCATGCGCAGGACTTCGGTTTCCACGATGGTCCGGCAGGTTTCCTGCGCGCCGAAATCCGTGCGGGGCAGGAACACCTGCCCAACAGCGAGCAACTCGTCGACCCGCGGCTCGTGACCGGTGCGTTTCACCTGATCCCAGAAAAACGGCACCGGGATCTGCACGTGGATGCCGGCGCCATCGCCGGTCTTGCCATCGGCGTCCACAGCGCCGCGGTGCCAGATCGCCTTGAGCGCGTCGATACCGGCCTCGACCACCTTGCGGCTCTTGGAGCCGTCGACGGAAACCACGAGGCCCACACCACAGGAGGAATGCTCTTCTTCCTCGGAATAGAGACCGTTTTCAGCCATCCACTGGCGCTTTGCTTCCTCGGCACGCACCCAGTTTTCATCGTATTTCGTCATGTTCATTCTCCTCTGCCTGGCGGTGGCGCCGCGCCTCTTGTCAGGGGCGCCGGACCGCTCGGGGAAACCTGTTGATTACTCGGCGGCGACGGCGGCCTTGGTGTTGAAACGCTCGATGATCGCTTCGGCACAGTCGCGGCCGTCCTTGATCGCCCAGACCACCAGCGACGCGCCGCGCACGATGTCGCCCACTGCATAAACACCATCGAGATTGGTCGCGCCGGTTTTGAACTCCGCCTTGATGGTTCCCCAGCGGGTCACGGGCAGATTTGGTTGGTTCCAGAGCGTCGGCAGCTCCTCGGGTTCAAAGCCAAGCGCCTTGATGACCAGATCGGCGTCTTCGACATAGTCAGCGCCTTCGATCACCTCGGGGGATTGGCGACCCGACGCATCGGGCTGTCCCAGACGCATCTTTTGCACCATGACGCCCGAAACCTTGCCGCCCTCATCGATGAAGCCTTTGGGGGCGGAGAGCCATTCGAAGATCACGCCTTCTTCCTCGGCATTTTGCGTTTCACGCTGCGAGCCCGGCATGTTGGCGCGGTCACGACGATAGAGACATTTCACCGACTCGGCGCCCTGACGGACCGATGTCCGCACACAGTCCATCGCGGTGTCACCGCCGCCGATGACCACGACTTTCTTACCCTTGGCATTGAAGGTGCCGTCCTCATACTCGGGCACGGTGTCACCAAAGTTCGCCACCCGGTTGGATGCGGTCAGGAAGTCAATCGCCTTGACGATGCCCGTCGCACCAGAGCCCGGCATGTTCAGATCACGGGATTTATAAACGCCGGTGGCAATGATGACCGCATCATGCTTGGCGCGGATCTCCTCAAAGGAAATGTCCTCGCCGATGTTGCAGTTCATCACGAAGGTCACGCCACCCTCCGCCAGCAACTCGTTGCGGCGCATGACGATTTCTTTTTCCAGCTTGAAACCGGGGATACCATAAGTCAGCAGACCGCCCGCGCGATCATAGCGATCATAGACGGTGACCTGCACGCCAGCCTTGCGCAGCATGTCGGCGGCCGCCAGACCACCGGGACCTGCGCCAATGATACCGACGGATTCCTCGCGCTCGGCCCGTGGCGCATTCGGTTTGACCCAGCCTTTGTCCCAGGCGGTGTCAGTGATGTACTTTTCGACCGCACCGATGGTCACGGTGCCGTGGCCGGATTGTTCGATCACACAGTTGCCCTCGCAGAGGCGATCCTGCGGGCAGATGCGACCGCAGATTTCGGGAAACGTGTTTGTCGCCTGCGAGGTTGCATAGGCTTCCTCAAGCCGCCCGGTTGCGGTCAGACGCAGCCAGTCGGGGATGTTGTTGTGCAAGGGGCAGTGCGACTGGCAGTAGGGCACGCCACACTGGCTGCACCGGCTCGCCTGTTCCTCTGCCTTCACCGCCGCGAATTCCGCGTAGATTTCGTCGAAATCCTCCCTGCGAGTCTCGGCAGTTCGTTTCTCGGGCATATCGCGATCAATGTTCACGAATTTCAGCATCGGTTGCTTGGCCACGGCGAAACTCTCCTTTTGGCTGGCGGCGATAGTATGAATACCTTGAAGCTCCAATTAAAGTCAGCGTTACTGACCTATTTATGGGCTAGCTGTCTGTGAATACTGCTTTTGGCAGGCTTGTACAGGGTATTTCAGGACCGATTCGGACCTAAATTGCGACTTTCTTATAAAAATAAAGGGGTTATACAAGAGGTGAAATCACGTGCCTTTTGCCGAAACCGCAGCGGACGACTTATCCATGCCTCTGTTTCAGTTGATCCTCATCGCTTTGATTCAAGGCATTACAGAGTTTCTGCCGATCTCATCCTCCGGCCACCTGATTCTCCTGCCCGCGTTGACCGGCCTGCAAGATCAAGGTCAGGCCATCGACGTCGCAGTCCATGTCGGGACCTTACTGGCGGTCATTCTCTACTTCTGGCGGGATGTGAAAACCGGGCTTGCCGGCCTGCCAAGGGCCCTCTGCGGCCATATGGACACGCCCGGAACACGGCTGGCGATGGGGCTGATCGTGGCCACCGTACCGACGGTGGTGTTCGGCATTTTCCTGCACCTCACCGGCCTGAGCGACATGTTGCGCTCGATCACGGTGATCGGCTGGGCAATGCTGGTGTTTGGTCTTGTTCTCTACGTTGCGGACCAACGCGGCCGCACAGAGAAAACACTGGAGAACTGGGGGCTGCGTGACGCCCTGATCATGGGCCTGTGGCAGATGATTGCCCTGATCCCGGGCACATCCCGCTCCGGTATTACAATCACCGGTGCCCGCCAGCTTGGCTATAGCAGGGAAGAGGGGGCACGGATTGCCATGTTGATGTCGATCCCGACGATCACGGCATCCGGTCTGTTCCTGGGCACGGAGGTGGCTCTGGATGCCAATACGGCGCTGATGCGGGACATGGGCATCGCCGCTGCCCTCGCCATGTTGTCTGCACTCGCCGCGCTGACCCTGATGATGCGGCTGCTAAGATCGGTCAGCTTCACGCCCTATGTGATCTATCGGGTCATCCTGGGTCTGGTGCTTCTGAGCATCGCCTACAGCTGACACGCCAACCAGCGCCCGCGGTTCTGCGACGGTTGCGACAGAGCGAAAGCCTCAAACGTCGCCGCGAATGTTCCGGGCGGATCGCATCAGTTCGTCATACTGGCCCGAGGGGCGGAACTTCCACAGGTAGTCCGGTAGCACAGATCCCAAGGCCACTGGCTCGATGCCAAGCTCGGCAAAGCCCTTGGCCCCTTCAGCCACCACATTGTCGTTCTTGAGATTCTTGAGCTGATCGCGAGTCAGCAGCGTATTCTCGAACAGCCCGAAAGAGATCGACTGCGCCAGGTCAAAGCTCCATGCCATCACGCGGGCCACGACATGCGGCAGGGACACGACCAGACGACGGCGGTGAATGACCGCCAACATATCCTGCATCAATGCAGAGAACGACTTTACCTCGGGACCGCCAAGTTCGTAGACGCCGGGCGTGATCTCCCCGGTCAGCCCCGCAACCGCTGCCTGCGCCACGTCATCGACATACACGGGCTGAAACCGGCTTTCCCCACCGGCGATCGGCAGGATGGGGCCAAAACGGGTCATGGCGGCGAACCTGTTGAAGAACTGGTCTTCCGCACCAAAAATGACCGACGGTCGCAGGATCATCGCCTCGGGGAAGGCTTCGAGGACCAGATCCTCGCCACGGGCCTTGCTTTGCGCATAGACGCTCTCGGCCTGCGAATCCGCGCCGATCGCAGAAACATGGACCAGTTTTCCAACACCGTTTTGCGCTGCAATGCGGGCGATGCGCCCCGCACCCTCCGCCTGCACTGCCGAAAAGGTATTCTTGCCCACCTCGTTGAGCACGCCAACGCAGTTTACCACCGCGTCGGCACCAGCCATGACAGCCGCAACGGACTCGTCGTTGCGGATATTGCAAAACACCGGCTCGACTTGGCCAGGGACGCCATAGGGTTTGACATGCATCGCCTCATTGGGGCGCCGGACCGCCACGCGGACGCGCCAGCCTGCCTTTGCCATGCGGCGTACGATGTAACGACCGACAAAGCCCGATCCGCCATAGATGGTGACCAGTTTGGACATGACTTGGCTCCTCTCACGTAGCTGTTGTTCCGATTTACCGCTCCAAGCCCTTTGAAACAAGGCGCAAAACGTCGCTGATTGTTCCTGAGCCGCGACCGGGGCCCGGCTCCGTCAGCGTATTTTGGAAAAATGTCAAAAATCCATTTGACGCCCCGCCCGACTCTCCTTATACGGCCCTTCACCAACCCGTGCCCAGATGGCGGAATTGGTAGACGCGCTAGCTTCAGGTGCTAGTGTCCGTATGGACGTGGAGGTTCGAGTCCTCTTCTGGGCACCATTATTCCTTGACATGATGATCTGACCAAGTCTTTGAGACCAAAGCATCTATTCGCCTGCGCGCCGAGGCTTTGGACGCAGGTCTGATGCGTTTTCCGCTTGCCGAGGATGCAAATCCCGCTTATACGGCCCGACACCAACCCGTGCCCAGATGGCGGAATTGGTAGACGCGCTAGCTTCAGGTGCTAGTGTCCGTATGGACGTGGAGGTTCGAGTCCTCTTCTGGGCACCAATTTGGACCTTCCCCAATCCATTTTTCGCCACCGCCTCATGGATTATGAGCGTATCACTTCGGTCGCCCAGCTTGAGCGATACACGAATGACGCCCATGCCCCGGGTGCAACGATCACCGCAGAAACACAACACCGCCGCCGCTGCCCACACGACGCGGTGCAACGGCTCAGGTCAAGGGACCCTGGCCCAACTGCTGCCCCCGGCCAGCCAAGGACGTGGCCAGGGGGCGTTGGGTTCTATTTGGTGCCGTCAGACGCAATCGGGCGCTGATCTTCCGCGTCGCTCTCCGATGCGCCCTCGGACGAAGGGGCCTCCGTCACGTCCTTGAGATCAGGACCCGGGTCAGGATCGACAATGGTCAATGCACCGGTGCTGTTTTCTGCGCGCCCAGCCAGCAACGGCAGCATGGCGGCCCCGGTGGCAGTGCTGAACTCCGGCGCATCAGGGCGCTTCCAGGTCAGCGTATCAAAGCTGGCGCAGTTTTCACACGTCGGCGTCCACGCCGCCTGAATATGATTGCAGCTCTCGCAGACCCACTGCGGACCGCGCGGTGCCGACAGCGCCTTGGTCAGCCAGCCCTGCACCATGGCGTCCGGGCCGCCTTCGCCTTTTTCGATCGCGGCCATCAGCGTCAGCGCCCGTGCATCCGGCGCCCGATCAACCAGATCGCCCAGCGCCCGGCGCGCTTCGGGGAAATCCTCTGCCACAATCAAAAGCTCTGCCCTGACCAGACGGGTTTCATCATGGTCGGGTTTCACGCGCAGCAGGGTCTCGAACCGCTTTACCCGGTCCTGCGCGGTCTCATCCGGCTCGATCTCGGCAAAGGCATGGGCGAGATCGGGATGCGGCTGCGCCTCCCAGGCTTTTTTCAGGATCCGCACGGCGTTGCGCGGCTTGCCTTTGGCAATATAGCTGCGAGCCGCCAGCGCCGCGGCGGGAACCAGATCCGGCGAGAGGCGGTTGGCTTCGATGGCCTGTTCCTGCTGCTCCGGTGAGGCCTCCTCGGACAGAAGCGCCTTGGACGACGACAGCGCCAACACCGCATCCCGACGTTTGAACACCTCCCGCGGGAGTGTCCCGGTCTTGAGCTTTGTCGCCAGCGTCTGTCGCGCACCGGCCCAGTCTTCGGCCTGCGCCTGCAGTTTCAGCAGGGTATCCTGCACTTCCTCGTGCTTGGGTCGCAGAGCAAGCGCCTTTTCGGCCAGGTGCCGCGCAGTCTCGGTATCCCCCTCCGACAATTTTTGCTTCATGATTCCGCGCACGCCCACAAAACGGGTGGACTGATCCGACAACAGGCGTTTGTAGGCTTCCGATGCCTTGCGACTGTCACCTGCCATTTCCGCCGCCTGCGCCACAACCAGATCGGTCAGAGCCGGATCCTGAAGGTAGCGTTCGGCGCGTGCCGCTTTGGTCAGTGCGGTGCGTCCCTCGCCAACTGCCAGCGCCATCAGACTGTCGGCAAGCGCCTGATAGCCACGGCGCTCACGTCCCTTGTCGAAATAGCGCGACAGCGCCGTTTCATCGCCGTTCAGAAACCGCAACGTTGCGATCAACAGCGACAACAGCTTGAAAAACAGCCACGTCAGCACCATCAACGCCAAGAGGGCGATCACCGATTGCAATGCACCAAGCGTGTACTCCGTGCCCGCAAGGGTGATCTGCACGCCTCCGGCGGTTTCCATCAGGACGCCCGCGCCAAAGGCCAGAAGCGCGACGATCGCGACGAATACGAGAATCTTCAACAATGACCAGAGCATGGCGACGTCCTTAGTTGGCGTTCAGGCTTTGCGAGAGCGCGTCGGTGGCGGCTTCGGCATCAAGACGCGTGCGCGCCGAGTTCTGCCACGGGGCAAGCTCCTGCTTGGCGCTGTCGGGCAGGGCGGTGAGTTCATCAAGCGCGGCGGAAATGTCTCCGCTCTCCACGGCGGCACCGGCCCGCGACAGGATCGCATCCGGATCATCCCCTTCGCGCGGCGCAACGGAACGGGCCCCCAGGTGACGGTTCACATAGGCCATGAGGCCCCCGCTGCCCTTGGTTTCCTCGCGTGCGGCCGCAAGTGCCGCGCGCGCGGCCGGGGCGAACCCGTCGCGCAGCCCCGCCAGGGTCGCAACACCTGTATCCGCCGCGGATCGAATATCGTCGGGAACCTCGACTTGCAGCCGGCCAAGCTCGTCCACCAGGTCGGCATAGGGCGCACCGGCATCCAGCGCCGACCGCAGCCGCGACACCACGGATTGCGCCGCTGCGATACGGGCGGCCTCCGCGCTTGCGCGTTCCATCTCCTGCGCCTCGGTCACCATGCGCTCCACCTCGGCCTGCTGTTCGCTCAGGCTGTCGCGCACACGCTGGAGTTCCGCTTCAAACGCCGCAACCGCATCCGCGGAAGCCCCCTCGGTGATGGGACGCGCCTCCAGCGCAGCCACGCGGTCGGTGAGGTCCCGAAGCGTTTGCGCCAGTTCCTCGTCGATGCCTGATGCAGGCTGCTCCTGCGTCTCTTGTGCGGCCTCCAGATCGGACAACCGTGCACGGAGCGGGTCCAGGTCAGGCACCTCGATCGCCGCCACGCTGCTGCGCAGATCTGCCACGTCCGATTTCAGATCGGACTGGGCGGTCTGCAAGGGTTCAAGATCGACGCTGGATCCACGCAGGGACGGGGGCAGGATGCCATCAAGAGCCCCTCCCTGACCCGCGACAAACCCGATGAGCGCGGCCACAACACCACCAAGGATCGCAGCCCCGAAACCGCCGCGTTTCTCGACGATGCGCTCCTGAACCACAGGCACCGGCGCCGGGTCCTCTGCCGGCGAGTCCTGCGCAGCGGTCTCGGTCTCGGTCTCGGTCTCGGTCTCGGTCTCGGTCTCGGTCTCGGTCTCGGTCTCGGTCTCGGTCTCGGAAACAGGCACCTCGGTTTCCGCAAAGTCGTCAAGCTCTTCTGTCGCGAGCCGCTCCTCAACTTCCTCTGCGCTGACCGTGTCGGAGGCCGCCTCGTGATCCTTTTTCAGATCGTCCGCGGAGTCCCCCGGGGCCGGTGTTGCCGCGTCTCCTGATTTCTTGCCTTCAGCCACTCTGGCCTCCCCCGATTCCCCAAACGTGTTCAACACAATACAGGATGACCCTAGTCTCCGGGTCGCTCCGCCTCAACCCGAAGCCAATCCTGTGCGACATCACGCACCAAATCCGCCATCGCCTCGGCTGATGGAAACTTACTTACGTGTCGTGCCCCACTTTGCAAGCGCGGCATGACCTCTGCCACCGCGTCACTCATCGCAATCAGCGACAAATGCGCGGTTTCCGGACATAAGCTGGCAAAATGCGCCGCAGTGCGCGGTGAAAAAAGCGGCACGATCAATGGGACCTGCGTCGCCAGCGCATCCGACGCTTCTGTCGTCAAGGGACAGAGATCCTGACGGTAAATCGCCTGCCCCCTGCACGAAACCCCACCATCGGACAGACGTTTGGCCACGGCGCCGCGGGTGTATTCTCCGTGCAGATGCAGCAAAGCGCCTGCGGGCTGATCCGCGAGCAGGGTCGCAACCAGCGCATCAGCGGTGTCCCCCAGACAATCCGCCTGCCACCCCGCATCGCGCGCCGCCTGGGTTGTGCGTTCCCCAACGCAATAGGCTCTCATACGATGCGGTTGTGCCTCGGATGTGACCCGCACGCCCTCGCCCGAGGTGAAGATCACCGCCTCGATACCGCCGAGATCGATTTTGACCGGCAAGGCAGAGATACGCATCAACGGGGAATGGATCACCGGCAACTGCGCGCGCAACGCCACTGGAAGAAGCTCCAAAAAACGCTCTCCCGCCTCGCGCGGGCGCGTCATCAGAAGGGCTGGCCCGTTCCTGTGCACCTGCGCGCTCCCGGGATTGTTTGCATCACTTCATGGTGGTAGCCCCGCAGCACAAAGGATGCAACGGTAGGCCCATGACCCAAACGCTCACTCTTCTCGGACTGGAAAGCAGCTGCGACGATACCGCGGCAGCCGTTGTGCGCCAAACAGCGGGCGAGCGGGCAGAGATCCTGTCGTCGGTGGTCTTTGGCCAGACCGCGTTGCACAGCGCCTTTGGCGGGGTCGTGCCGGAGATCGCCGCCCGCGCCCACGCGGAAAAGCTCGATACGTGCGTGCGGGATGCCTTGTCTGAGGCAAATCTGACGCTGGATGATCTTGACGCCATTGCCGTGACCGCAGGTCCGGGCCTGATCGGCGGCGTGATGTCGGGCGTGATGTGTGCAAAGGGGATCGCGGCGGCAAAAGGGCTGCCTTTGGTGGGCGTCAATCACCTTGCAGGGCATGCGCTGACGCCCCGGCTGACGGATGATGTCGCTTACCCCTATCTGATGCTGTTGGTGTCAGGTGGCCATTGCCAATATCTGATCGCGCGCGGGCCAGAGTCCTTCTCGCGTCTCGGTGGAACGATTGACGATGCGCCGGGTGAGGCGTTTGACAAAACCGCACGTCTGCTCGGCCTGCCACAACCCGGTGGCCCATCCGTGCAAAAAGAAGCCGAGCACGGCGACCCGGTTCGGTTCCGTTTTCCACGCCCCCTGCTGGACCGCCCCGATTGCAACCTGTCCTTTTCCGGACTGAAGACCGCCTTGATGCGGATGCGGGATCAGATCGTGACGGAGAAAGGCGGTCTGACCCGACAAGACCGCGCCGATCTCTGCGCAGGTTTTCAGACTGCCATCGTCGATACATTGGTTGAAAAAACACGCCGCGCACTCAGGCTCTACCTGGATGAGAACCCCACACACCCCACGCTGGCGGTGGCAGGAGGCGTTGCCGCCAATACGGAAATTCGCGCTGGCCTATTGGCGCTATGCAGCGAATTAGAGACTGATTTCCTCGCACCACCCTTAAATCTATGCACGGACAATGCGGCCATGATCGCCTACGCCGGGCTTGAGCGATTTCGCACCGGAGCACGCGACGGCATGGATCTGGTGGCCCGCCCGCGCTGGCCGCTGGACCAGACCAGCCCCGCGCTTATTGGCAGCGGGAAAAAAGGAGCAAAAGCATGAGCGTCGCGATCCTCGGCGCAGGTGCTTTTGGCACCGCCCTGGCGATTTCACTGGCGCGCAAAGCACCTGCAACGCTCTGGTGTCGTGATGAGACCCATGCGGTCGAAATGCAGGCCTCTCGGGAAAACACCCGCCGCCTGCCCGACGCGCCCCTGCCCGCGTCCCTGACCGTCACGTCGGACACCGCCTGTTTCGAGGCGCATGATGTGATCCTCCTTGCGGTGCCGATGCAGAAAATGCGCAGCTTTCTGGCGCAGCATCGCACGGCACTTGCGACCAAGACACTGGTGGCCTGTTGCAAAGGGATCGAACTCGACACTGGGTTGGGTCCCGTCTCCGTACTGCGCGAAGCGGCTCCCGAGGCGACAGCGGCCTTGCTGACCGGCCCCAGTTTTGCCGCAGATATCGCAAAGGGTTTGCCCACCGCGCTGACGCTGGCCTGCGACCCGGACGAGACCGGCAAAAGCCTGCAAACGGATCTATCCACGGACAATCTGCGGCTCTACCGCACCACGGATCTGGCCGGTGCCGAGATTGGTGGCGCGCTGAAGAACGTCATCGCAATCGCGTGCGGTGCCGTCATCGGCGCACAGCTTGGCGACAGCGCCCGCGCCGCGCTGATGACACGCGGCTATGCAGAGATGCAGCGACTGGCCCTTGCGCGCGGTGCGCGGCCGGAAACCCTCGCCGGACTTTCCGGATTTGGCGATCTGACGCTGACTTGTGGCTCGGAGCAGTCGCGCAACTTCCGCCTTGGCCTCAGTTTGGGGCGTGGCGAGGCCTTTGACCCGTCGATCACCGTTGAAGGCGCCGCCACCGCCCGCGCAACGGCAAAAGCCGCCCAGGTGATGGAGCTGGAGATGCCGATCACGCAAACGGTAACCAATTTGCTGGATCAAAGGTTGACGATCTCCGACGCTGCGGATCAATTGCTTAAAAGACCACTCAAAGAGGAATAAAATGCTCATTGCATTGATTGCCCGCGACAAACCCGACCATCAGCAAACCCGTCTCGACAATCGTGCGGCGCATCTGGCCTATATCGAGGAGACCGGAGTTGTCGCCCAAGCGGGTCCTCTGTTGGATCAAGACGGCGAGATGGTTGGCTCACTGGTTATTCTGGATGTCGAAGACATGGCGACTGGTGAAGCCTGGGCCGCAAATGATCCCTACAACAAGGCCGGTCTTTTTGAAGCGGTCGAGTTGATCACCTGGAAGAAGGTCATCGGCTGATGGCGTATTGGCTGTTCAAATCCGAACCCAACACCTGGGGCTGGGACGACCAGGTCGCCAAAGGGGATGCTGGCGAGGAATGGGACGGCGTGCGCAATTATCAGGCCCGCAATTTCATGCGGGAGATGAAACTGGGGGATCGCGGGTTCTTCTATCACTCCCTGAAGGAAAAATCCGTGGTCGGGATCGTCGAGGTCTGCGCCGAGGTGCACCCAGACAGCAAAACGGATGATCCACGCTGGGAATGCGTGGACATCAAGGCCATTCGCGCCTTCGTACAGCCGGTTTCTCTGGACCAGATCAAATCCAACCCCGCCCTGGAATACATGGTCCTGGTCAAGAACTCGCGGCTCTCGGTCCAGCCCGTGACAGAGGCCGAGTGGAACGAGATCTGCAAGATGGGACACACGCAAGCCGATTGACCGGATCACCCGATCTGGCATTCTTGTCCCGGCTCAGTGTCAGGGAGGGACAACGGCTTGGAACTTTTTGGTGTGCTTGTGGCGACACTCGCCGCTTTTGCAGCAGGGGCGGCCTATTACGGTGCATTGGCACGCCCCTGGATGACAGCCTCGGGCATCGAACGCGATGCAGCGAGAAAACCCAAAGGCGGCCAGACCCCGACCATGTTTGCCATCGGTTTCCTCTGCCAATTGGTGGTCTGCGGCATGATGCGCCATCTGTTCAGCCTGTCCGGTATTGAAACACTCGGCGCCGGTGTTGTGGCGGGGCTTGGCATAGGGTTGTTTTTCATCACGCCCTGGATTGCGCTCAACAACCTCTATGGCATGCGGCCGCGCCTGTTGACGGTGATCGATGGCGGCTACGCCACGCTTGCCTGTGCCATCATGGGCCTTGTCCTGACCGTATTCTGATCTGCCGGCAGAGGTGGCGAAACAAAAAGGCCGCAGACAACCGCCGCGGCCTTCTCGTCACTCAACACCCACTCCCACCGTGCGCGTTGGGTATTGCGCCGTCACTGCGCCGAGAGGCTTCTATCCGAGGCCGCCGACAGCCACAATTCCCGGTGCACGGCAATCTGGTTAAAACCTGACCGACTGGTCAAAATGTCCACCCCAAACGCAGCTGTCGGCCACAGGGGCTGGATCAGCCGTAGATCGCCTCTTTGCCGAAATGCTTGGTCAGGAGGTAATAGACCACGGCGCGGTACTTGTTGCGCTCGGACTTGCCATAGGTCTCGATGACCTCGTTGATCCCCGCCATCAACTCCGGTCCGTCCGTCAGGCCAAGCTTCTTGATCAGAAAGTTGTTTTTTACCGTTTCCAGCTCCTCGGGCTGGCTGGAGGCAACCGTAGACGCATCCGCATTGTAAATGGCCGGGCCGCAGCCGATCGTCACCTTGGTGAGCAGATCCATGTCCGGCGTCACACCGCATTTGGCCTTCAGATCATCCGCATATTGCGCAATCAGCTCTTCACGTTTGCCCATGGTCACATTCTCCTGTCCTGGATCTGCTGCCTCTCTGGCAGCGTTGCGATGGCGTGACGGTAGGAAGATTCCAAAATCCAACAAAGGGGTTTTTCTTCGCAGTCCACATCAGAAATGCGGTTTGGGATGGTGGGCGGGGCGATGTTCCCCCGGAACGAGCGCCGGACAGCATCACGAAAAAACCCGGCGCAATGGCCGGGTTTTCCAATTCTTCAAATATCAAGTCGCTCAGTAGCGGTAGTGTTCCGGCTTGAACGGGCCTTCGGGCTTGACGCCAATATAGGCGGCCTGCTCAGGCGTCAGCTTGGTCAGTTTTGCACCGACACGCTCCAGATGCAGCGCCGCAACTTTTTCATCAAGGTGCTTGGGCAGGATATAGACCTTGTTGTCGTACTCATCTCCCCGGGTCCACAATTCGATCTGCGCCAGAACCTGGTTGGTAAAGGAGGCAGACATCACGAACGACGGATGCCCGGTGGCATTGCCGAGGTTCAGCAGACGCCCCTCAGAGAGCAGGATGATCCGGTTGCCCGAAGGCATCTCGACCATATCCACCTGTTCCTTGATGTTGGTCCACTTGTGGTTCTTCAGGTTCGCCACCTGAATTTCATTGTCGAAGTGGCCGATATTGCCAACGATGGCCATATCCTTCATCTCGCGCATGTGTTCGATGCGCAGAATGTCCTTGTTGCCGGTGGTGGTGATGAAGATATCCGCGTCCAGCGCCTCTTCCAGCAGAACCACCTCATAGCCGTCCATGGCGGCCTGCAACGCGCAGATCGGGTCTGCTTCGGTCACTTTGACCCGTGCACCAGCACCGCTCAGCGACGCGGCAGAGCCTTTGCCCACGTCACCGTAGCCACAGACAACGGCAACCTTGCCCGCCATCATGGTGTCGGTGGCGCGGCGAATACCGTCCACGAGGCTCTCTTTGCAGCCGTATTTGTTGTCGAACTTCGACTTGGTGACAGAATCGTTCACGTTGATCGCTGGGAAGGGCAGCTGACCCTGTTTCACCAGCTCATAGAGACGGTGCACGCCGGTGGTGGTTTCCTCGGAAACACCCTTGATCTGATCGCGCATTTTGGTGAACCAGCCGGGGGACTGTTCCATCCGCTTCTTGATCTGCGCCTTGATGACCTCTTCTTCCTCGGAGGTCGGAACCGCGATCACGTCTTCACCCGCCTCGGCACGTGCGCCCAGCAGAATATAGAGCGTCGCATCGCCGCCATCATCAAGGATCAGGTTCGGGCCTTCGGGGAACTGGAAGGACCGGTCGAGATAGTCCCAATGCTCCTCAAGGCTCTGACCCTTGATCGCAAAAACCGGAACACCCGCTTCGGCGATGACCGCAGCAGCATGATCCTGGGTCGAGAAGATATTGCACGACGCCCAGCGCACATCGGCGCCCAGCGCCACCAGCGTTTCGATCAGCACAGCAGTCTGGATCGTCATATGCAGCGAGCCGACAATACGGGAGCCCTTCAGCGGCTTTTCCTCACCGTATTCCTTGCGCAGCGCCATCAGGCCCGGCATTTCGGTTTCTGCAATATCCAGCTCTTTGCGGCCAAAGCCCGCCAGCGCGATGTCCTTGACGATATAATCTCCGGCCATGTTCTGCTCCGTTTGAGATTTCAACAGGTTTCTTGGCTTTGGGAGGTAACACCGCAAAGGTTGATAAGCAACGAAGATGGCGTCGGACATCTGCCATACCGATCTCCGGAATCGCACCGGACCGCGTCAGCTGGCCGGATCGTTGCGTCGGTCATGCTCCGGGACGATGAAGTAGTGCTGACCCGAGGCCACTAGACAGCTCAGTCCCGTAGGGTGGGACAGCAATACGGTAAAGGTACCGCTTCCCTGCGAGGACCAGATCTCGACGATCACGTCCACGGATCGCCCTTTCTGCAACCCCGCCGAACTCAGACTTTCATCGAACTGGTGTTTCAACCGCTCAACGATCACTTCTCGCGGGGCGCAGGTCTGTGCCTGTGCCGGCGGCGCGATCGCTGCCATGCCAAATACCAATGCCGCGGATATGAGACGTTTGAACATTGTGCTTCTCCTTTCCTGTGTGAGCACCGGAAAAGGGCAAGCCATGTCGGGGACGCGCCCCTTTCAATCTATATATGGTGTCTGAACTGGTCTGTATCAACCAGCACCCACAACAACTCATCGTTTCCGGATGTGAAGATTTATGGAGATTTCACGCCCGTTTTGCCCGGGCATTGTGGGTTTGCAACCGGCTGACGACGGGGGTAGCTAGTGCCCAGCGCGACAACGACGGATGACCTCATGCCCCCTAAATCCCCCCGTGCCTGGCAACGTATGCTGTCCGGGCGCCGCCTTGATCTGCTGGACCCGACGCCGGTCGACATCGAGATCGAGGATATAGCGCACGGACTGGCCTTTGTGGCGCGCTGGAACGGGCAGACTCGCGGAGATTTCGCCTATTCCGTCGCCGAACACTCGCTGCTGGTGGAGGATATTCACGGCCGTATGTATCCCAAGGCACCGGTCAAATGGAAACTTGCGGCGCTTTTGCACGATGCGCCGGAATATGTGATCGGCGACATGATTTCGCCGGTCAAGGCAGCGGTCGGCTCCGGCTATGGAGAGCTGGATGCGCGGCTGACCTCAGCGATCCACATCCGGTTCGGCCTGCCGGCCGCGCTTCCCAAGACGGTCAAGGCGCAGATCAAACGCGCGGACAAGGTCTCCGCCTGGATGGAAGCGGTCCAAATTGCCGGGTTTTCAGAGGCCGAGGCAACGAAATTCTTCGGCAGACCCAATGCCGAGTTGATCGAGGGGCTGGAGATTCACCTGCGCCCGCCCGTCGAGGTACGTCGGGATTTTGTCAGCCGTCACGAGGCGCTGTTGCAGCAGCTCTGACAGTCATCCGTCATTCTGCGCGGCCTGCCGGGCTTCGCGCCGCGCGCGCCGTGCCGCGCGGCGGGCACGACGTTCCGCGCGCTCCTGCTCCTCGCGGGCCTTGCGAAACTCGGGCGACTCGACGAAACGGTGGCTCTTGATGCCCTTGTCCCTGAGCAGCTGTTGGCGTGCGGCGTCATCCAGCACTGGCCAGTTTTTACCGCCCTTGATGAACCCGCCGGCCTTCAGCGCCCGTCCGATCACGGAATGGTCCAGCTCTCCGAAACTCAGGCGACTGGAGCGCTGCTTGCCCTTGGGCACCCATTCCGTGCGCAGGGCCCCGATCACCAGGGGATCACATTTGCAGAAGTGCCGCACATTGTCGGTCAGCAAGGTATGCGCGGTCGACTTGCGCCGCAGCACCATTGCCACCTTCTGGTCCGGCCGTCCCACCATCGCATAGAGGTGCAGCGCGGAGCCATCAGCCGCGATGATCTTCCGTGCCGCCTTGTAGCGCGCCAGTTGTGCGGACAGGCTGTGCTCCTGAGGGTGGAAAATCTCGTAGCCTTCGGCCGCGAGGTAGGCTTCCATCTGCTCTTCCCCGAGGAGCCCGCCTTTGCCAAGCCCAAGTTTCGAGCGCGAAATATAGAGTTTCTCCGGCCCCTCGGGAGTAATATCGCGGGCGAACTGCGCGTGAATGGCGTTGCGATAGCTGCGTGTCGCCTGGGTGATTTCGCCCAGTCCAAAGCCCTGCCCTGGCACCACCAGTTCCTGAACCCGGGACGGCTCCGCCGCCACGCGCACCGGCAGGCCCGGCTGCATCAAATGGACGAACTCGGACTGAAATCCGCGCACCTGGTCCCCCACGGCGGGCCGTTTGGGGATGAACAACACACCATCCACCGGCGCATCCAGATTGGCCAGCGCCCAGAGACGGGCAGTGCTCTCCACGAGGAAATGCCCGAAATGCGCCCAGAGCACCCCACCCCAGAGCCAGCGCCCGGAGATTTCCTGTGAAATCTCCTTCGGCATATCCGGTTCGGTGGTTATGGGGCGGTGGCGCCGCCACAGGGCGCCCTCGGGGCAATAGCTGCCGTCCGCGTGCAACAGCCCCGCAGCTTGCACCATTCCGCTTTCGACCGGCGGCACGACGGTGACATTGCGCAACACCGTCGTCTCCTCGGACCAGCCGCCCTTTGGCGAAGGACGGTTCAATGGATCGGGCTCGCCGGCTGTGCGCATGCGCTGACCTTACTTGGGGCTGCGTTTGGCAAGAATGCGCTGCAAGGTCCTGCGATGCATGTTCAGACGGCGCGCGGTTTCCGAGACATTGCGATCACAGAGCTCATACACCCGCTGAATATGCTCCCAGCGCACACGATCCGCGCTCATCGGGTTCTCCGGCGGTGGCGGCAGGGCGTCATCTCCGGCCAGCAGCGCATTGGTGATGTCGGTCGCATCCGCCGGTTTGGACAGGTAATCCGTCGCCCCGATCTTGACCGCCGCAACGGCCGTGGCGATCGCACCATAGCCGGTCAACACGACGATGCGGCTGTCGGGCCGCTTTTCCCGCAGCACCTCGACCACATCAAGACCATTGCCGTCTTCGAGGCGCAGATCCACCACCGCATAGGCGGGGGGCCGCGCGGTCACGATCGCTTGTCCCGAGGCAACGGAATCCGCTGTCTCCACGGCAAAGCCGCGTTTCTCCATCGCCTTGGCCAGACGGCGCAGAAACGGTTCGTCATCATCGACCAAGAGGAGCGAGGGGTCAGGTCCAACCTCGGACTGAACTGCTTCGGCCATTCACTTTCCTTCCAGCGTCAAACGCATTTGTTTCCAGAGATATTACGTCCCGCAAGCAAAACGTCAAATCTCCACCGGCATCAGCTGTTGTCGATGAAACAGGCCACGCGGTCGGCCATCTGCTCCGGCGTCACATCACGGCGGAAGAAATCCACAAACCCGTGCTCGGGCAGCACCAGATAGGACATGGTGGTGTGATCCACGAGATAATAATCCTCATCGCCCTCCTGCGCCTTGTAGTAGGTCTTGTAGGCCTGGCTTGCAGCCTTGACCTGTTCCGGCGATCCGGTCAGCCCGATCATCTTTTCATGCAGGTTATAGGCAAAATCGCCAACCACTTCGGGTGTGTCGCGCTTGGGATCGATCGAGATGAAGACCGGCGTGGTGGAGTAGCCACGCTCGTTCAGCACATCCACCGCCTCTGCATTGCGGGCCGTATCCAGCGGGCAGACATCAGGACAGAAAGTATAGCCAAAATAGAGGATCGAGGGTTCCGTGATCACATCTGCGTCAGTGACCGTCTCTCCCTTTGCATTCACCAGCTCGAAGGGCCCGCCGATCGCATCGGTGCCACCCGCGACGCTGCTGGCACGGCATTGGGCAAAGCTATCGCCGGATCCTCCGCGCAAGGTCATGTACCAGATCCCCCCCAACAGGGCGACGACGCCGGCAAACGCCAGAATTGCAATGTTTCGAACCATGTCTCGTTTCCTCATTGAGCCCAGCGGGACAAGCACGCAGGGAAAACGTGCCGCAGTTGATCCCGATCCGCGCCAGACCTATCAACAATTACCGGCGATGCAACGGGAGCAAACGTCACATGAGTGAGACCACCTTTGGACTGATGTCCGGCCAGGAACGCAGCCACTGGATCCGGCTGCGCACATTGATCTTGCTGCGCTGGGTGGCGATCGTCGGACAGGCCACTGCCATTGGCGTGGCTCAGATGCAGTACGACCTCCAGCTGTCGGTCTTGCCGTGTTATCTGGCGATCGGGATTTCCGCGCTGGCCAATCTGGTCGCGCTGATCGTGTTCCCGGAAAACAAGCGCCTGACGGAGTTCCAGAACTTCCTGATGGTGCTGTTCGACCTGCTGCAACTGTGCTTCCTGCTTTATATGACCGGCGGGCTGAACAACCCCTTTGCCTTGCTCGTACTTGGCCCGGTGACGATCTCCGCGTCGGTGATGGGGCTGCGCTCGACGCTCATCATCGGCACCAGTGCGATCATCCTGGTTTCGCTGCTGGTGCCGTTCCACATGCCGCTTGAAACCGCGCAGGGAGAGATCCTGCACATGCCGACCTTGTTCGTGTTCGGACACTGGGCGGCGCTGATCATCGCGATTCTGTTCATTGGCGCCTATTCCTATCGGATCAGCGCCGAAATCCGGTCGATGTCGGACGCATTGGCCGCCACCCAGTTTGCCCTGTCCCGCGAACAGAAGCTCACCGATCTGGGCGGCGTCATCGCGGCGGCAGCGCATGAGTTGGGCACCCCGCTGGCCACCATCAAGCTCACCAGCTCTGAACTGATCGAAGAGCTGGACGATCATCCGGATCTGCAGGAGGACGCGCGATTGATCCGCGAGCAGGCTGACCGCTGCCGTGACATCCTGCGCAGCATGGGACGGGCGGGAAAGGATGATCTGCACTTGCGCCAGACCCCTCTGTCCGCCCTGGTGCACGAGGCTGCGGAGCCGCATTTTGATCGCGGCAAGGACATTCATTTCAGCGAACACCCCGCGGCGGGGGACGACCTGCATCAGCCCAGCATCCTGCGCAAACCGGAGATCATTCACGGGCTGCGCAACCTGGTTCAGAACGCTGTGGATTTTGCACAGGCCAAGGTCTGGATCGAACTGCATTGGAGCGAGGACAGCGTGTCGGTGCGGATCTGCGATGATGGCAACGGGTTTCCGGGGCACCTGCTCGGGCGGCTCGGCGATCCGTTCATGCGCCGTCGCGCACCGCATGCGGATCGCGGCAAACGCCCGGAATACGAAGGCATGGGGCTTGGTCTGTTCATCGCAAAAACACTGCTGGAGCGCACCGGCGCCAGGCTGGAGTTCGCCAATGGACGGGATGTACGGATCTCGCAAAACCTGACACCGACGCAGCAGGGCGCGCTGATCACCGTCACCTGGCCGCGCCGCAAGATCGATGCGATCCACGGCGATACCCCGGTTCCCTCCGGAGAAAATATTCCCATACAGTTTTAAGTATTCACTTTTGGGAAACCAATTAAACTTCGTTTAACCATTGTGGGGGAACATACGCTCAAGGAGAACAAGCGAGGCAGTGTCCATGCAGAATTTGATGTCCGTAGAGTGGTTCGTTCTGGTGACCCTATGTATCGCCAGCGCCGCGGTCGCCGTCTGGTTCCTCAGCCCCCGCACCGAGCGCAAGGGAATGGAACATGATCTGCTGATTGCAGACGGTCGCACAGACGCCGTGTTTCTGTTTGACGATCAGACCCTGATCGCCTGGTCGTCTGGCGCGCGAAAATTCCTGGGCGACGATGCCGAGAGCTTCAGCTGGACAAAACTGCGCGACAAGCTTTCGCGCAGTTACCCGGGCCTGCCGCAATCTCCGGGGTTTCTACGCGATGTTGGCTCCCTGACGCTTTCGGGCACCGCAGAGGCGGATAGCCGCGAAGCACATTGCGAATGGATCGACGGTGTCACCCGGGTGCAGCTGCGCCGCAGCGCCTCGGAGCTTGGCCAATCCGGCGACGACCAGGAGCTGACCACCCTGCGGGCAGCCGTGCATCAGGCACCCTACCCGGTCTGGCTGCAATCGGACGATGCCCGTGTCACCTGGACCAACCTCGCCTATGACCGGCTGAACCAGAAAATCCGGGGGCGCGGCAATGATACCTCTGCACCGCTGTTTCCCAATCTTGATGCCCCGATGAACAGTGGCCGTGCGGAGCGGATCTCTGTCGAATTGCCCGAGACCGACAAGAAGCTCTGGTACAATGTGTCTACCACCGAGACCGAAGCGGGCTGGTTGTGCCACGCCATGGATGTGAACGCCGTGGTGGACGCCGAAGTCGCCCAGCGCAATTTCGTGCAGACCTTGGCCAAGACCTTTGCCCAGCTGTCGATCGGGCTTGCGATCTTTGACCGCAATCGCCAACTGGTGCTGTTCAACCCGGTATTGATTGATCTGACCGCGCTGCCCGCCAGTTTTCTCAGCTCGCGGCCCAACATGATGTCCTTCTTCGACCGCCTGCGCGACCAGCGCATGATGCCGGAACCAAAGAATTATTCCAGCTGGCGGCACCAGATGGCGGATTTGCTCGAAGCGGCGGCAGAGGGACGCTATCAGGAAACCTGGTCCCTGCCGTCCGGCTCGGTCTACTCGGTGTCCGGCCGTCCGCATCCCGATGGGGCCATTGCCTTCCTGTTCGAAGATATCACCGCAGAGATCACGCTGACCCGTCAATTCCGCTCTGAACTGGAGCTTGGCCAGTCGATCCTGGATCACATGGACGACGCCTTTGCGGTTTTTGGCACCGACGGCAACATGGTCTACTCCAACACGGCCTACCACAAGATGTGGAAAACCGATCCCGAGGCAAGTTTTGCCAAGATCACCGTGACCGATGCCTGCCGCACTTGGCAGGAACTGTCGGGACCAACCCCGACCTGGGGCGAAATCCGCGACTTCATCGCCGGCGGAACGGAGGATCGGTCGGACTGGTGGTCACGGGTGAACATGCGAAACGGCGATCAATTGCTCTGCCGGGTGCAATCGCTTCAGAACGGATCCACCATGGTGCGTTTCCAGCAGGTTGGATTGCCCCTCGCCCCGCCGGAAGATGAGCGTTTCGCGGCCTCCAGAGAAGGCTGAACCCGCTTGCGGAGCCCTGCGCGCAACGTCATTGTGGCGCCATGACAAAACGCTCCGCAACCTGCCGGCTGCCCAGCAGCGAGGCAACTTCAGAATTGGCCCAGACCATCGCCCGGATCCTCGTTCCGGGCGATGTTGTCTTGCTTGACGGGCCGATCGGCGCTGGAAAAACCCATTTCGCCCGCAGCCTGATCCAATCCCTCATGGAGGTGCCCGAGGATGTGCCCTCCCCCACCTTTACGCTGGTGCAAACCTATGAGGTACCCACGGGTGAGCTGTGGCATGCGGACCTCTACCGGCTGTCCCATGTGGACGAGGTCGAGGAACTCGGGTTGATCGCCGCCTTTGACGACGCAATCTGCCTGATCGAATGGCCGGAGAAACTCGAAGATCTGCGCCCCGAAAACGCCCTCACGCTGCGCTTTTCACTGGACGAGGATAGCGAGGACGCGCGGCAGATGGAGCTTGTCTGGAGCGCGGACAAATGGGATTCGCGGCTGAAAGGGATCATGCCATGACCACGCGCAAGAGCGAAATCGACAGCTTTCTGGCGGCGCATGGCTACGCGGGCTGGAACGCCACCCCGCTTGCCGGAGATGCCTCCAGCCGCCGCTATCAGCGGCTGACCTCCACCGGTGGCACACTTGCGGTCCTGATGGATTGGCCCCCCGCAGATGGCGGCGATACCCGGCCATTTGCAGAGCTAGCGGAGGACCTGCGCGCGCGTGGCGTATCCGCACCGGAGATCCTGGCAGAGGATCACGCAAAGGGCCTGCTGCTGATCGAGGATCTGGGCGATGCGCTGTTCACGGAGGTGATCGCCGCTGATGCGACCGCCGAACTGCCGCTTTACCGCGCGGCTGTGGATCTGCTGGTGCATCTTCATGACACCCCAGCGCCTGCCCTTCCCCCGCTCGGCCCCCGGATCATGGCGGAAATGACCGGGCTTGCCTTTAGTGAGTACCGCAGCGCCATCCTCGGCGATCCCGCAGAGGCGGCCCGTATTCGGTTCGAGAACAGGTTCGAGGATATCCTGCGCAACCACCTGCAAGGCGACATGGTGTTTGTGCATCGCGATTTTCACGCCCAGAACCTGCTCTGGCTGCCAGAACGGGACGGAATTGCCAAAGTCGGGGTCATCGACTTTCAGGACGCCAAAGCCGGTCATCGCGCCTATGATCTGGTGTCGCTGTTGCAGGACGCCCGCCGCGACGTCCCGGCCGGTATCGAGATGCAGATGATCGACCATTACATCCGCGCAACCGGCGTCGAGGAGGCAAGCTTTCGCAGCGCCTATACGGTCACGGGCGTACAGCGCAATATGCGTATCCTCGGCATCTTTGCGCGCCTGTCGCAGCAGTTTGGCAAACACCACTATATCGATCTTGTACCGCGCGTCTGGGACCATTTCGAACGCGGGCTGAACCACCCCGCCCTCGCCAGCGTGGCGGAGGAGTTGCTCTCCGCCCTGCCCGCCCCGACACCCGAGGCCATGGAGAGGCTGCGCGCATGACTGCCCCGACCGCTGTTATGATCTTTGCTGCCGGATTTGGCACCCGCATGGGCGCGCTCACCGCCGACAGACCAAAGCCGATGATCCCCGTGGCTGGGCGGCCGCTGATTGATCATGCGCTGGATCTGGTCTCTGACATCACGCCCCAGCGCGTTGTTATCAATACGCATTACAAGGCCGAAGTTCTGACAACCCATCTGCAGGGGCGTGATGTCCTCATCAGTCATGAGGGGGACGAAATCCTTGATACCGGTGGTGGGCTGAAACAGGCGCGTCCCCTGCTCGATGCGACTTGCAGCTATACGCTGAACCCCGATGTTGCATGGCGCGGGCCCAATCCTCTCATGGTGTTGCGGGACGCTTGGCGACCGGAACACATGGATGCGCTGTTGCTCTGTGTGCCGACCGCGCGCGCCGTGGGGCGATTGGGGGCCGGAGATTTCACCGCAAGTAACGCGGGTCACATCACCCGTGGGGGCGATCTCGTCTATACGGGTGCGCAGATCATCAAACTCGACCAGCTAGATCGCGTGATTGAAAAGGTGTTCTCCCTCAACTCCTTGTGGGACCTTCTCATTCCCGACGCGCGCGTCTCGGCGGTTGAATACCCCGGCCAGTGGTGCGACGTGGGCCGCCCCGAGGGGATTACCTTGGCCGAAGACATGATGGCACGCGCAGATGTTTGACCCCAGCCAGACCACACCGCGTCTGTTCGCCGTTCCCTGTGGTGTGGATTTCCCGCGCGCGCTTGTGGATGGGCTGAGCCAGCGATTTGCAGATCAACCGCCAGAGGCGCTGGCCCGGGTTGAGCTGATCCTGAACACCGAACGCATGCAGCGCCGGGTGCGTCAACTGTTCGACAGCGGCCCGGCGCGGCTTTTGCCACGTATTTCGCTGCTGTCAGGCCTCAGCAAACAGGCCAATCTACGCGGTCTGCCCACGGCATTGCCGCCGCTGCGCCGCCGGTTGGAGCTGTCACAACTGATTGCAAAACTCCTTGATGCGCAGCCCGATCTGGCGGCGCGCGCGTCGCTCTATGATCTCTCGGACAGTCTGGCCGAGTTGATCGACGAGATGCAAAGCGAAGGCGTGACCACAGACCAGATCCGCGCGCTGGATGTGTCGGATATGTCCGGGCACTGGAAACGCGCGCAGGATTTCATCGGCATCGCCGATCAGTTCGTCGAAATGCACGACGGCGCGCTCGACGTGAATGCGCGGCAACGGCAGGTGGTTCTGGATCTGATTGCGGAGTGGGAACACACGCCCCCGCAACACCCGATCATCCTGGCAGGTTCCACCGGGTCGCGCGGCACCACGCTCTTGCTGATGGAAGCCATCGCGCGCCTGCCGCAGGGTGCCGTGGTCCTGCCGGGGTTCGACTTTGACCAACCGGACCCTGTCTGGGACAGTCTGGCCGACGGGTTGGTTGCAGAGGATCATCCGCAATACCGGTTTTTCAAGTTGATGCGCGATCTTGATCTGCGCCCGCGCGACATTCGCGCTTGGGTCGATACGAAACCCGTATCCCCACCGCGCAACAAGTTGATTTCGCTGGCTCTTCGCCCAGCGCCCGTGACCGACGCATGGATGACCGAAGGCCCGCATCTGACCGATCTGGATCAAGCCACAGGCGCGTTGACGCTCATCGAGGCCGCAAGCCCCCGCAGCGAGGCCTTGGCAATTGCACTGCGTCTGCGTCAGGCCGCCGAGGACGGGCAGACTGCGGCATTGATCACACCGGATCGGATGCTTACCCGTCAGGTCTCTGCCGCGCTGGATCGCTGGAACATCCTGCCGGACGATTCCGCGGGTCTGCCGCTACAGCTGTCGCCACCGGGTCGGTTCTTGCGCCATGTCGCGGATCTGTTTTGTCGGCCCTTGCAGGCCGATATGCTGCTGACACTGCTGAAACACCCGCTGACCCACTCCGGCGAGGAGCGTGGTCACCATTTGAAGCAGACACGCGAGCTAGAGCTCAGCCTCCGAAAATACGGCCCCCCATTTCCTGACGAAAATTCACTTCGCAAATTCGGGCTGACCCGAGGGGCAATTCCCGAATGGGCGGAATGGGTCGCGACAACGTTTACAGGACGTGAAATCTCCGGACCACTTAAACTAACCGACTGGGTTGCAACATTACGAGCGACCGCTGAGAAGATCGCGCGCGGTTATCAACATTCCGATGCTGGCGAACTTTGGGACAAGAAGGCTGGGCGCAAGGCACTTGAGATTTTTGAAGAGCTTGAAGCCGAGGCACCCCATGGCGGCGAAATGACCGCCCGTGATTTTGCAGACCTTTTGGGCGCGCTGCTGTCACAAGGCGAAGTGCGTGATCGCGATGCGCCCTATGGGTCTATCATGATCTGGGGCACCCTGGAGGCACGGGTGCAGGGCGCTGATCTGGTCATCCTTGGCGGGCTGAATGAAGGCAGCTGGCCCGAAGCCGCAAGCCCCGATCCATGGCTCAACCGCAAACTGCGCCACGAGGCTGGTTTGCTCTTGCCAGAGCGGCGCATTGGTCTGTCGGCGCATGATTTTCAGCAGGCGGTCGCGGCACCCGAAGTCTGGCTCACCCGTGCGGTGCGGTCCGAAGAGGCCGACACAGTGCCCTCGCGTTGGCTCAATCGAATGACCAACCTCCTGGGTGGGTTGCCGGATCAGGGCGGTCAGGCCGCGCTGTCCGCGATGCGCATGCGGGGGCAGGTCTGGCTGGATTGGGCCAGCGTTCTGGATGCGCCGCAGCCCGCGCCGCTCAGCCCCCGGCCCTCGCCGCGCCCGCCGGTTGCGGCAAGGCCCCGTCGTCTGACTGTGACAGAGATCCCCAAACTGATCCGCGACCCTTATGCGATCTACGCCAAACACGTATTGCGGCTGAAACCAGTGGACCCTTTGTTGCAGGAACCAGACGCCCTGCTGCGTGGCACCATCATCCATAAGGTGCTGGAAGATTTTATAAAATCCGCTCAGGAACAGCCAGAAACTCTCACCGCCCGTGCGTTTATCGAGCAATCACAGCGCATCCTAGAGGCGGAGGTGCCATGGCCGGTTGCCCGCACGCTCTGGCTGACGCGCTTGAAAAAAGTAGCGGAGGATTTTGTCTCTGGTGAGCGGGAGCGCCAATTGCGTGCCCGCCCGTCGGGGTTTGAGAAATCCGGTCAGGTCCGCCTTGATCCCCTCGATTTCGAGATCGCCGCCAAGGCCGACAGGATTGATGTGGATGAGCGCGGCATGCTGCATCTTTATGACTATAAAACCGGGGACCCGCCCTCGGAAAAACAACAGAAATCCTTTGAAAAGCAGCTCTTGATCGAGACCGCCATGGCAGAGCAAGGCGCATTCGAAGACTATGGTGCAGCACGGGTGGAACGGTCCCTCTACATCGGGCTGAAGCCTCCGGTGAAAGAAGTTGCGGCCCCTATTCTGGATGAACCACCCGCCAAGGTCTGGGAAGAGTTGCGCTGCCTGATTGAGGCTTATTTTGACGCCGAACAGGGCTACAGCAGCCGCCGCATGGTGCACCGGGATGACTTCGCCGGGGATTACGACCACCTCGCCCGCTACGGCGAATGGGATCGCAGCTCGGACCCTGTGCCGGAGGATTTGACATGAGCCGCAACGCCGCGTCCGAGGCGCAGTTTCGCGCCGCCCGCCCCGATGCCTCCACATGGCTCGCAGCCAATGCCGGGTCGGGCAAGACCAAGGTTCTGACCGACCGGGTTGCACGGCTGCTGCTGCGCGGGGTGGAACCGCAACATATTCTCTGCCTGACCTACACCAAGGCCGCCGCCAGCGAGATGCAGAACCGGCTGTTTCAGCGTTTGGGGGAGTGGGCGATGCTGCCCGATGCCAAACTGCGCGCGGCACTGGTGGACCTTGGTGCCGAAGATGCCTCTGTCGGGGACGGGCTGGCGCAGGCACGCACCCTCTTTGCGCGCGCGATCGAGACGCCGGGTGGTCTCAAGATCCAGACCATTCACTCGTTCTGTTCATCGCTTCTGCGCCGTTTCCCGCTGGAGACCGGTGTCAGCCCGCAGTTTTCCGAAATGGAAGATCGCGCCGCCGCCATACTGCGTGCGGAAATAACCGAGGATATGGCGCAAGGCCCCGACGCGCATGTGGTCGAGGCCGCTTCCTTTCATATCGGTGGTCTGGATTTCGAGAGCCTGACAGCCGAGATTTGTCGCCGGCAAGCTGGATTTGACCCCGACCTCAACCGCAATGCGCTGGGTGAAGTGTTCGAGCTGCCCGCTGGCTATGATCTGGAGGCGCTGAGATCCGAGGTGTTTCTCGGCAATGAGGCCGACATCCTGTCCCGCACCATCGAGATGCTGAAAACCGGCGGGGCGACGGATGCCAAGAACGCCGAGAAACTCGCGCGGATTTCCTCCGTCACACCAGAGATCCTGCCCATTCTGGAGGATGTGTTCCTCACCGGGAAAAGCGCAAAAGAGCCCTTCAGCGCCAAGATCGGCAGCTTTCCCACCAAGAAACTGCGCGAAAGCCATGGCACGCTGATGGATCAGCTAGAGCCCTTCATGGCGCGGGTCGAAACAGCCCGCCCCCGTCGTCTTGCGCTGGATGCGATGGAGAAATCGCTCGTCCTGCACGATTTTGCCCGGGTGTTCCTACCGGAATATGAGCGGCGCAAACAGCTGCGGGGCTGGCTTGATTTCGACGACCTTATCGTCAAGGCCCGCAACCTTCTGAATGATCCAGCGGTCGCGGCTTGGGTGCTCTATCGTCTGGACGGCGGCATCGACCATATCCTTGTGGATGAGGCCCAGGACACCAGCCCGGTGCAATGGGATGTGGTGGAGAAACTGGCGCAGGAGTTCACCGCTGGCGAAGGTGCCCGCGCTGATGTTGAGCGCACTATTTTTGTGGTCGGCGACAAGAAACAGTCGATCTATTCCTTTCAAGGGGCCGACCCTGATGCCTTTGATCGCATGCAGGCGGAGTTCGGGCGCAGGCTCGAGGAGACCGGCGAGGGCTTGCAGAACGCAAGTCTTGCGTTTTCGTTCCGCTCCTCTGCGGCGATCCTTGGTCTGGTTGACGTGGTGTTTGATGGGCAGGACCGGGCCGGTTTTGCGCGCGACGCCAAACACCAGGCGTTTAAATCCGACCTGCCGGGACGGGTGGACCTGTGGCCGTTGGTGGAAAAGACAGAGGATGAGGAAGACCGCGACTGGACGGACCCGGTCGACCGCCCAAGCCCGCGCCACCATTCCGTAATCCTCGCCGAACGGATCGCCGGGCAGATCAAGGAGATGATCGACAGCGGCGTCACCATCCCCGAAGATGGCCCCGAGCGTGGCACGTTCCAGCGCCGCCCCGTGCATGCAGGCGATTTCCTGATCCTTGTGCAGCGCCGGTCGGACCTGTTTTCCGAGATCATTCGCGCCTGCAAGGCCGCCGGGCTGCCAATCGCGGGCGCTGACCGCCTCAAGGTTGGGGCCGAGTTGGCGGTGAAGGATATTGCAGCCTTGCTGCGGTTCCTTGCATTGCCAGAGGACTCACTGTCACTTGCCGAAGCCCTGAAATCACCGATCTTTGGCTGGAGCGAGCAACGGCTCTTTGACCTCGCGCATCGACGCACAGAGATGCACCTCTGGCCTGCCTTGCGTGCGCGATCAGAGGCATTCCCGGAAACCATGGCGATCCTCGATGATCTTCGGGGTCAGGCGGATTTCCTGCGCCCCTATGATCTGATCGAACGTATCCTGACCCGCCATCTGGGCCGTGCAAAATTGCTGGGGCGTCTTGGCACCGAGGCTGAGGATGGCATCAACGCGCTGTTGTCGCAGGCATTGGCCTATGAACGCACGGAGGTGCCAAGCCTGACCGGGTTCCTTGTCTGGATGCAGACCGATGATCTGGAGATCAAGCGCCAGATGGGCGCTGCCAGTTCGATGATCCGGGTGATGTCGGTGCATGGCTCCAAGGGGCTGGAGGCCCCGATCGTGATCCTGCCCGACACCACCAAGCGCCGCCCCTCGCCTGCGCCAGAGGTAATGGAGGTCGAAGGCACGCCCCTATGGCGCATGAGCAGTGACCAGATGCCACCCGCCATGGATGCCGCCCGCGCGTTTGCGCAGGAAAAACAGGCCAACGAACGGTTGCGACTGCTCTATGTGGCGCTGACGCGGGCGGAAAAATGGCTAATCGTGGCCGGGGCCGGTGATATCGATAAGGGCGGAGACAGCTGGTATCAGCGGGTAGAAGCGGCCCTGAAAACCATGGGTGCCCTGCCCTTTGACGCCCCCGGCGGAGACGGCTTGCGGTGGGCGCATGGAGACTGGAATGCCCCGCCTTTTGTACCGTCCGATCTGACCGAAGAAGAAGAAATCACGCTACCAGACGTCTTTCGCCGCGCAGCGCCCGCCTATGTGGCGCCCACAGCGACCCTGCGCCCGTCCGAAGATCTGGGCGGGGCCAAGGCCTTGCCCGGTGACAGTGGCCTCAGCGAAGAAGAAGCCAAGGCCCGTGGCACGGCACTGCACCTCCTGCTCGAACATCTGCCGAATGTGCCGCAGGCAGATTGGGACAGTCGCGCCGAACATATCGCGCAGCATGTCGACTGGCAGGGCCTCCTAATTGAGGCGCGTCAGGTGCTCTCTTCGCCCAAGTGCAAAGAGATATTCGCACCCACGACACTTGCAGAGGTGCCCATCACCGCAAATCTGGGCGATACTCGCATGCATGGCATTATCGACCGACTGGTGGTGACGCCAGACCGGGTGCTTGCGGTCGATTTCAAGTCCAACGCGGTTGTCCCCCAAAGCCCCGAAACCTGCCCCGAAGGTCTGTTGCGGCAGATGGGGGCCTATGATGCCGCACTGCGCCAGATCTATCCGGATCGCCAGATTGAGACCGCGATCCTCTGGACGCGCACTGCCACTCTGATGCCGCTTCCGGTCACCTTGATCACACAGGCGCGTGAACGCGCTGCTTTCCAGCGGCTGGAACCTTGACGCCGCCTGCTGGCGTCCATAGGTTCCGGGTCCAGTTGCCAAACTTCTCAGGAGACATACCCATGTCCACCGTAGCCGTTACCGACGCGACCTTCGACGCCGAAGTCAAGAATTCCGATGTCCCCGTTGTGGTGGACTTCTGGGCCGAATGGTGCGGCCCCTGTAAACAGATCGGCCCCGCTCTCGAAGAGCTGGCCGCCGAATACGGCGACAAGGTGAAAATCGCCAAAGTCGACGTTGACAGCAACCCGAACGCCGCCGCCGCAATGGGCGTGCGTGGCATTCCTGCGCTCTTCGTTTTCAAGGACGGTCAGGTGGTATCCAACCGCGCTGGCGCCGCCCCCAAAGCTGCGCTGAAAAGCTGGATCGACGAGGCGATCTGATCCTCCAGATCACCGAAATAGAGAAAGGCGCGTCCCGCGGGAGGCGCCTTTTTTCATGGCGGATCAGCTCGCCAGGCCCGGACAAAGGAAAAGCCGCCCTGGGTCAGGACGGCTTTTACGCTACCGGATATGTCATCTGGATTTAGAGCGCTTGGATTTCGGCGCGGGTCAGGCCGATGTCTTCGAGTTGTGCATCGGTCAGCGAGGACAGCGCCTTGCGAGTGATGCGGGCTTCGTTCCAGTCAGCAAAGTTGCTGCGCAGGTTGAAGAAGAAATCGACTGCGCGCAGAACTGCGACGGAGCCGGCCGGTGCAATGATGGTGCTTGCGTTTGCCATGATCGTGTTCCTTGATAGATCCAGCCGACCCCTTGTCGGTTGTTGATGACCATGTAGGCGCGTCTGCTGAGTCTCACAATTGCCCATTCTTCAGCCCCGAATTGCACCGGATGCATAGCAAATGAGCAGTTTGTTAACGCGCGCACGTGCTTGCGAAGATCCGGCGGAGTTTGGCCCTGCCCTTGTGCCGGGCCAGCGATACTTCCATATAGGTCGGCAAAGAAACGGAGGCTTTTATGGCAGAGGATCAATTCCCCGGCTGGCACGGCACCACCATCATCGGCGTCCGCAAGGGCGGTGAGGTCGTGGTGGCCGGTGACGGGCAGGTATCACTGGGACAGACCGTGATCAAAGGCAGCGCCCGGAAGGTCCGCAGGCTGTCGCCGGGCGGATATGATGTCGTCGCGGGATTCGCCGGATCGACCGCCGATGCCTTTACCCTGCTGGAACGGCTCGAAGCCAAGCTGGAAGCGACGCCCGGGCAGCTTCAGCGTGCCAGTGTCGAGCTGGCCAAGGACTGGCGCACCGACAAATACCTGCAAAAGCTCGAGGCCATGCTGATCGTCACCGATGGCAAGGATCTCTACGTCATCACCGGCGCAGGCGACGTGCTGGAGCCGGAACATGACGTCGCGGCGATCGGCTCTGGCGGCAATTTCGCACTGGCGGCCGCGCGCGGCATGATGGACAGCGACCGTGACGCAGAAACAGTGGCCCGTGACGCAATGGCGATCGCCTCCGACATCTGTGTCTACACCAACGGCAACCTCACCGTGGAGCGCATCGCCAAATGATCTCGCGTGACGATCTCCGGGCGGCGGTTGGCTCCGGGCTGCTGTCCGAAGCGCAGGCGGCGTCGCTGTCGGCGCTGGCGGACAGTCGGCGCGGGGCGCGCGAGAATCTCGCACCAGGCGATGAGCCCTTTGAGCTGTTCAAGGGCTTCAACGAGATCTTCATCGTTGTCGGGCTGGGGATCCTCGCCATGGGGTGGATCGCTGTGAACACCGCCTCGATGCTGACCGAGATCGTCAACTATCGCACCCAGGCCACCACCGCCGCGCTGATAGGCGCCGCCGTGCTCTGGGGGCTTTCTGAGTATTTCATCCGCCGCCGCCGGATGGTGGCACCTGCCATTGCCCTGTCGGTGATGTTTGCAGGCAATGCCGCAACCGGTTTTATTGCACAATACGCCCAGCCTTTCATGATCGCGCAGCAGGATTATTCCTCGTTGCCGATGGCATTGACCCTGTCGACGCTGGCGCTTTTTGCGTTCTGGGGACGGTTCCGCGTGCCCTTTGCCATGGCGCTGATCGCGCTTGGCCTGTTTGCAGTGGCGCTGATTGTCGCGGCGGATCAATCAGGTGTCCCCACCGAACTGGGTGATCTGTTCCGCCTCAGCGCCAATGGGCCGTTTGCGTGGATCACCCTGGCGGTGGGTCTGCTGGTCTTTGCGGTCGCCATGGCCTTTGACCTCAGCGACCCGCATCGCGTGACCCGCCGCTCCGCCCAAGGGTTCTGGCTCCATGTGGTGGCGGCACCGGCGCTGGTGAACACCATCGCGCTATCGCTCCTCGAAGGCGATCAGGGGCTGCTGCTGGCGATTGTGCTGGCGTTCTTTGCGCTCGTTGCCATCGTAATCGATCGCCGATCGTTCCTGATCACCGCCATCGGCTATATCGTGGCGCTGAGCACAACCGTCTTCGACAGCGAGGGCACCGGGATCAGCATCCTGGCGCTTGGCGTGGTGCTGGTGATCCTTGGTGCCTTCTGGGCCCGGATTCGCGCCGCGCTGCTCTCGCTTCTTTCCGGCGTGCTGCCGCTGCATCGGCTGCCGCCTTCTCACTGACCTCAAGGGATAGACATGACTGATCTGACCCCCCGCGAAATCGTTTCCGAACTCGACCGGTTCATCATCGGCCAAAAAGACGCCAAGCGCGCTGTCGCCGTGGCCCTGCGCAACCGCTGGCGGCGCAAGCAGCTGCCGGATGATCTGCGTGACGAGGTGCATCCCAAGAACATCCTGATGATCGGCCCCACCGGTGTCGGCAAGACCGAGATCTCTCGCCGCCTGGCCAAACTTGCCCGCGCGCCCTTCATCAAGGTCGAGGCCACCAAGTTCACCGAGGTTGGCTATGTCGGCCGCGATGTCGAACAGATCGTGCGTGATCTGGTCGATGCGGCGATCGTTCAGACCCGTGAGCACATGCGCAATGATGTAAAAAGCAAGGCGCACAAGGCGGCAGAGGACCGCGTCCTGCACGCGATCGCAGGCGAAGATGCCCGCGACAGCACGCTGGACATGTTCCGCAAGAAGCTCAAAGCGGGGGAACTGGATGACACCGTGATCGAGCTGGACATCGCCGACACCTCAAACCCGATGGGGGGCATGTTCGAGATCCCCGGACAGCCGGGCGGCAACATGGGGATGATGAACCTTGGCGACCTCTTTGGCAAAGCCATGGGTGGCCGCACGACGCGCAAGAAGATGACAGTGGCCGAAAGCTATGACGTGCTGATCGGCGAAGAGGCGGACAAGCTGCTGGATGATGAAACCGTCACCAAGGCGGCCCTGACCTCTGTGGAGCAGAACGGCATCGTGTTCCTTGATGAGATCGACAAGGTCTGTGCGCGCACGGACGCGCGGGGGGGTGATGTCAGCCGTGAAGGCGTCCAACGGGACCTGTTGCCCTTGATCGAGGGCACCACCGTCAGCACCAAACATGGCCCGGTCAAGACCGACCACATCCTGTTTATCGCCTCTGGTGCCTTTCACATCGCCAAACCCTCGGATCTGCTGCCAGAACTCCAGGGGCGCTTGCCGATCCGCGTCAACCTGCGTGCGCTCAGCGAAGAGGATTTTGTCCGTATTCTGACCGAAACCGACAATGCGCTGACCCGTCAGTACGAAGCCCTCCTCGGCACCGAAAAGGTCAAGGTCACCTTTACCAAGGACGGCATTCACGCGCTTGCGCAGATTGCGGCAGAGGTCAACCACAGCGTTGAGAACATCGGCGCGCGGCGTCTTTATACGGTGATGGAACGTGTCTTTGAGGAACTTTCCTTTGCTGCACCGGACCGGTCCGGCGAAGAGATCACCGTCGATGAGGCCTTTGTGAACAAGAACCTTGGCGAACTGACAAAATCCGCCGATCTCAGCCGCTATGTTCTCTAGGCGTAAGGGGCGGCGTCTGCTCGATCCCTCCCGGATGTGGTTTGATCCCCTGATGACGTAGGATCAGGGGCTTTCCCCGCACTCGTGGGCTAGATCTTTGCGTCTCATTCGCTACCTTTCGCACGCAGATCGCGACGTGGTCGGCGATCAAGGTGTAAAGGGTCATGAGATGATAAAACACGTGCTGGCGATCTGCATGGCCGTCCTGATGACAGGCTGTGCGGATCGGGATCTGATGCCGATCTTGCCTGACGCCGTTCAGGTCGGCACGCCTCTTACCGTGTTTGCAACCACCACGCGCGAGATGGAACCGGATGGCACCTTCGGGTTCGGCAGATCCGATCAGTTGCAGATGATGGAGCTGACCGTCACCATCCCGCCGACCCACAGCCCCGGAGAGCTGTCCTACCGGCACAAGAATCCTGATCCGCACAAGAACTTCGCGATCGCGGCAGAGCACCCCGTAGCCTCTGTTGCGGAGTTGCGCAGCCGGTTCATTCGGGAGCAGCAGGAAAACGACTGGCCGCTGCGTGAAGTGACGATTTTTGTGCATGGCTACAACAGCACCCATCCCGAGACCGCCTATCGCGCCGCACAAATGGCGCATGATGTGGATCTGCCGGGATCGCTGGTGATGTATTCCTGGCCCAGCCGGGGCCGGGCCTTCGGATATGCCTATGACATCGACAGCATGCTCTTTGCCCGCGACGGGTTGGAAGAAACCATCAGACGGGTCAAACGGGCAGGGGCGCAGCGTATCATTCTGGTGGCGCATTCCATGGGCTCTGCGCTGACGATGGAAATGTTGCGACAGGCGGATCTGCATGATCCCGGCTGGGCGGCACGCACGCTCAATGGCGGTGTGATGCTGATTTCGCCTGACCTCGACGTGGATCTGTTCGAGAGCCAGATGGCGGATCTGCGGACAGTCCCGCAACCTTTTGCGGTGATGGTGTCGGAGAAGGATCGCATCCTCAATATCTCCGGTCGCTTGCGCGGCACCAATCAGGGCGAACGCCTCGGCAATATCAAATCCGCGGATCGGCTGGAGAGATGGCCGATCGAGGTGATCGACCTGACTGCGTTCAATGCCGATGCGGCATCCGGGCATTTTGTGGCCGCGACGTCACCAAGCCTGCTCGCCGTGCTGCGGTCTGCGGGCAACGTGAGCCGTGTCTTTGGCCCCGTTGATCCCAGCCTGCTCCAGCAGATTCTGCCCCAATCCCAAAAGGTCGTGAACACGCAGGGCAAACTGATGATCGAACGTCAGCAACGCCGCGAAAACCGCTAGGCTGAGCTTAGCGGTTTCGGCGCAAGTAGACGTAATAGGCACCCTCTCCGCCATGACTGAGATGCGCAGGGGTGACTTGCAGCACCGCCTGGGCCAATGGCGGGATTGTCAGCCATTGCGGAACCTGATGGCGCAGGACGCCACGCGGCACCGGCATCGGCCCCTCGACGTCGCGATCCTTGCCCTTGCCGGTAATCACCAGGACCAGCCGTTTGTCGGCCGCCTGCGCCGTCAGGATAAAGCGCGTCAGCGCCCCATGTGCCGCATCTATCCGCATGCCATGCAGATCCAGCTTGCCTTCCGGCTTCAGTTTGCCCCGCTTCATCCGGCGATAGGCCTTTTCATCCATGCGCAAGGGGGCCGTTGCCAGTTTACGACCGGGAGAGGGCTTCAGGTCATGACCCATCGCCTTGTCCCGCGCCTGGCTGCCCACTTCGAAATGGGGCAGGGCGGCGTTCGGGGCGCGTTGCGGCTTTGGCTTTGGTTTCGGGGCAGGGGGGACCGCATGATCCCCCGCCTTCTTGTCGCGATCCGCATGCAGGCGTTCGGCGTGTTTCACAACCTTTTGCCAGAGGTCGATCTCGTCATCTGTCAGTTTGCGCCGGGTCATCACAGATCATCCGGCAACAGGGCATAGGCGCGCTGTATCGGCATCAGGACCAGCATCCTGCCGGGATCACGCAGCTGGCCGGCCTTCCGTCCGGCCTCATCGCCAGCCCCAAAGAAGATATCGGCACGTTGCGCCCCCTTGATGGCAGAGCCTGTGTCCTGCGCGATCATCAATCGATGCATCCTCGACTGACCGTTTTTCTCGATCCAGACCGGGGCACCAAGCGGCGTAAAGGCAGGATCGACCGCGATCGACCGCATGGGTGTAATCGACCTGTTCATCGCGCCCAGAGGTCCTCTGTGTGCCGCGACACGTTTGATTTCCCGAAAGAAAACATAAGACGGATTGTGCATCAGCAGCTCTGCGCCCGGGCCGGGGTTGCGCCGCACCCAGTTCTGGATCACCTGGGCGCTGACCTGATGCAGATTGTAGATGCCACGCCGGACCAGCTCTTGCCCGATCGAACGGTAGGGGTGCCCGTTTGCCCCGCCATAGCCCAGCCGGATGGTTGATCCATCCTCAAGCCGAATCCGGCCAGAGCCCTGAATCTGCAGAAAGAACAGCTCGACCGGGTCATCGACCCAGGCGATCTCCAGCCCACGACCTTTCATCACACCCGAGGTCAGAATATCGCGACGAGACAACCACAAAGAGGTCTGCCGAGCCTCCGGCGGCATCCGATAGACCGGGTAACGATACCGGGCATCTGGTGTGCGTGCCCCGTTCAACTCCGGTTCGAAATAGCCGGTAAACAGGCCCGCCTTGCCATCCTCGATCAGCACCGGGCGGAAGAACAGTTCAAAGAAGGCCCGCGCGCCACCATCATCCGCGTTATGCGCCATGGCGCAGAGCGATTGCCAATCCGCCCCGTCCATGTCCATGCAGGTTTCCCTGAAGACGCGAAGGGCCTCGACATGGTTGTCGAGGTCCCAGTCCGGAAGATCCGAAAACTCCAGTATCTGATGCGACGGACCGGTCGCGGGTTGCGCTCCGGCGCCGGAACAGAGGGCTGCGAGCAGAACGCCCGCGCCCAGTCCCCGCCGGAGCGCCCCGATCATGCGTCCGTCGCCACCAGTTGCCAGTTCGGATCGTCGCCGCCCATCTGGCGAGAGAACGTCCAGGTGTCCTTCTGACGCTTCACCGCCTTCGGATCACCCTCGACAATTTCGCCCGACCGATCCCGCACGGCAGAGGTCAGCTCGCCGACAAACCGAACCGTGATGTCAGCCGTCGAGGTGGCCGCATCAAAGGTCGCATCCTCGATAACGGTTTCCCGGACGCCAATAAATTCGGCTTCGATCGTCAGCCCCTGATCTTCGCGCGCGGCAACGGCGTCAACAAAGCTCTGGAAGATTTCATCGGAGATAAACGGCTGAATTCCGTCAAGTTCCCCGGTTTCGAACCCCATCAGGATCATCTCGTAGGCGCCGCGGGCACCCTGCACGAATTCAGCCACGTGGAAAGAGGGCTCTGCCCGCTTCATTTCCGCAAGCGCCTGCGCCTGGGGGCTGCCCTCATCGACATAGGCGACGATGTCATCATCGGGACTCCCCTCGATCACCTCAAACTTGCGTTGCGGCGTACGGGGCTCGCTCCCCGCCAACGGGGGTTTCTCGAACCCTTCGCGTGTACCCAGAACGCTTTTCAGGCGCAGGATCAGGAAGACCGCGATGCCAGCCAGGACCAAAAGCTCTATCAAGGGCGACTCCATTTATACCTCTTCGTCCATCAGGACCTGTCGGTTTGAAACCGACGCACTCTGCTCTTATGTAGGTGACAGGCGGGACCAAGTCCACCGTTCTGCCCTATCGAGAGGACGCCTATCATGCCCCTTTTTCTGGCTTTTATGCTGGTACCCATCATCGAGATCGCCCTGTTCATTCAGGTTGGCAGCTTGATTGGCCTGTGGCCCACTCTCGGGATCGTGATCCTGACGGCGGTGCTGGGCACGTGGCTGGTCCGGACGCAGGGTCAACTGGCACTGGGGCAGCTGCGCGGATCATTCGAACGGCTGTCTGATCCCACCGAACCTTTGGCCCATGGTGCGATGATCCTGTTGGCCGGCGCGTTGTTGTTGACCCCCGGCTTCTTTACCGACGCCTTCGGGTTCCTGTTGCTTATGCCGGGATTTCGCACCCGCGCCTTCGCCTATCTACGCTCCAAGGTGCATGTGACCTCGTTTCAGATGGGCTCGCAGCACAGCCATCCGCGGTCAACCATGCATCCGTCCGGCCCAGAAGGTGACGTGATCGACGGCGATTTCGAAGAGGTCACCCCACGTCGCCGTCCCGAAGACCGGTCCGGCTGGGTTGAGGGCCCGAAATAAGACTTTGAGGATGTTTCCCCAAGCTGGTAAGCACGCTGCGACACGTTAAATTCAGGAGATTTCCATGGCCGAAAATGGCGCAGCCGAAGGCACAGGTCAGCAGCAAGTCCAGATGAATATTCTCGGACAGTTCATTCGCGATCTGTCCTTTGAAAATGTGATGGCGCAAAAGGGCGTCGGTGGTGAAGTTCAGCCGGACGTCAACGTTCAGGTTGCACTTGATGCCAAGAAGCGAAGCACCGAGAACCAGTATGAAGTCATCACCAAGCTGACCATCGAATCCAAGAACAAGTCCGGCGGCGAAGTTCTGTTCGTGCTGGAGCTGGAATATGTCGGCATCTTCAACATCGCCGGCGTCCCCGAAGACCAGCTGCATCCGTTCCTGCTGATCGAATGCCCGCGGATGCTGTTCCCGTTCCTGCGTCGTATCGTTTCCGACATCAGCCGCGACGGTGGTTTCCCGCCGCTGAACCTCGACAATATCGACTTTGTCGCGATCTATCGCAATGAGCTGGCCCGCCGCCAGTCGGAAGGCGCCGCCGCGAGCGAGACGCCCAACTGATCCCGTTTGGGTTTTGTTGAACTGAACACAAAGCGCTGCGACCTCAGGTCGCGGCGCTTTTTACGTGTCGGGCGCCGCGTTCCAGAGCGCGTCTTCCCCGAGCTTTGCCACAAACTTCTCATGCTCCGCCTTTTCATCGGCGGTGAGCCGGGAGGGCAGGGCGGTGGCGCGGGGTTGCGGGCGCCAGTCGAGGTCCCCGGCGCTGGGTCCGCTATCTGACTGGGACGACAGACCAAAATCCGGCTGCCGGCCACCGATCAGTTCCAGATAGACATCGGCAAGAATTTCAGAGTCCAGAAGCGCGCCGTGCAGCGTTCGGTTGGAATTGTCGATGCTGAAACGCCGGCACAGCGCATCCAGCGTCGCAGGTGAGCCGGGAAACCGTTTGCGCGCCATCGCCAGGGTGTCGATCGCCTGGTCCATGGGCAGCTGCGGCAGGTTCATCCAGCCCAATTCGGCGTTCAGGAACTTCATATCGAAGCTGGCATTGTGGATGACCATCTTGGAATCACGCACAAAATCCAGAAACGCCTGCCCGACTTCGGCAAACAGCGGCTTGTCCTTCAGGGTCACCTGTCCGGGGCCCGGCGGCTGCGGCGGCTCCAGCAGGTCCGGCCCGATTCCATGGACGCCAAACGCCTCCTGCGGCATCGAGCGCTGCGGGTTGATATAGACGTGAAATGTCTCTCCGGTGGGCATGTGGTTGAGCAGCTCAACCGCCCCGATTTCGACGATGCGGTCGCCGGAAAACGGGTCAAAACCGGTGGTTTCCGTATCAAGTACGATTTCACGCATGCTCTGTCCTCCGTCTTATGTCCGCCAATATCTCTGCGACCTGGCTTCGGGCATGGTCGAGCGTATCGGTTTCGATCCTGTAGTCACTGCGGGCCAGCTTCTCGGAGATCGGCATCTGTTTTGCAAGGATCTGGCGGAATTGTTCGTCGCTCATGGTCCCGCGAGCCATCACCCGGTCTCGCTGCACCGCCGGTGCGACGTGGACGCAGGCCACAGCATCCATTTCGGCGTCCCCCCCGGTTTCAAACAGAAGCGGGATGTCGAAGACAAGCACATCGGACTGCGTGGTTTCGCGAAACCTTTGCCGGTCTGCCTGAACCAGCGGATGCACGATCGCCTCGATCTTCGAAAGGGCTGAGGGGTCTTCTGCGATAAGTGCTTTGAGGACCGACCGGTCAACCGTCCCGCCGACCGTTGCCTGCGGGAACAGCGCCGTGATCGGGCGGACCGCCGCGCCCCCCTCATCATACAGCCGATGCACCGCAGCGTCCGCATCCCAAACGGCACACCCGGCCTGCGCAAAGAGATCGGCCGTGGTCGATTTGCCCATGCCGATCGAGCCGGTCAGCCCCAGTGCAAATGTCATTTCAATGCTGCTTCGCGGGCGGCGTCATCAACGTCCGGACGTTGGCCGAACCAGCGTTCAAATCCCGGAACCGCCTGGTGCAACAGCATGCCAAGACCGTCGACCACCGTGCAGCCCGCATCCTCAGCGGTTTGCAACAACCCGGTCTTGAGCGGAGCGTATACCAGATCCGTGACCACGGTCCCCGGCTGCAACCCATCGAGAGGCACGCGCAGCGCGCGTTGACCAACCATGCCAAGGGACGTCGTATTCACCACCAGCGCGGCATCTTCGAGGATATTCCCGGCCTGGACCCAGTCTATGACCTTGATTTTCTGACCAAAGGCCTCGGCCAGATCATCGGCACGCGCGCGGGTACGGTTGGTGAGGCGGATTTCGGGAACGCCCGCCTCGATCAGGGACGCAACGACAGCACGGCTGGCCCCACCTGCGCCAAACACCGTCGCCGGCCCCGACTTGGGATCCCACTCCGGCGCTCCGTCATGCAGATTGGTGATAAAGCCGTATCCGTCGGTGTTGTCGGCGACAACAGATCCGTCCTCGCGAAAGATCAACGTGTTGGCCGCGCCCATCAGCTTGGCCCGGTCCGTGACCTTGTCGGCGATGTCCATGATCGCCTGCTTGTGCGGGATGGTGACATTGGCACCGACAAACCCCATCCGCGGCATCATCCGGACGACGGTTTCGAGGTCTTCGGGCTCCACGTGCATCGGCATGTAATGACCGTTGATGCCATGGGTCGTCAGCCAGTGACGATGAATCTGCGGCGACTTCGAATGCGCGATGGGGCAGCCGATCACACCGGCGAGGGGGACTTTCTGCTCTGTCATTGTTCGATAATCCCCTGCAATCCCAGATAGTTTATGAGTTCCAACATCGGCAATCCCAAGACATTAAAGTAGCTGCCGTCAATGGTTGTAAACAGCCGCACGCCCTCTTCTTCGAGTTTGTAGGCGCCGACCGCGTGGCGAATGCTCTCCCAGTTGCGGTCCACGTAGCTCTCCAGATAGGCGTCGCTGGCCATGCGCATCACCAGCCGCACCTGTCCGACATGGCGCCAGAGCGGCTCCCCATCGCGGTAGATCACGGCGGCCGACAACAACATGTGACGTTTGCCGCGCATCGCCTTGAGCTGATCCAGCGCCTGGTCCTTTGTGTCGGGCTTTGACAGCAGCGTGCCCTCAAAATCGAGCACCTGATCGCAGCCCAGAACCATCTCGCCGGGATGTTTTCCCGACACTTTGCGGGCTTTGGCCTCTGCAAGCGTGTCGGCAATGTCGCGTGGCGCGGCCCCTTCAGCCAGAAGCGCGGCCTTTATTGCGCCTTCGTCGACGCGTGCGACCTCCACACGGAACGCAACCCCCGCCTGACGGAGCAGGTGAGCGCGGATCTCCGATCCGGAAGCTAGCAGGATGTGGGTACTCATGTGGACAACCCTATGGGAAAACGTCTGATCATTCAGGGACGTTTTGTATGATTTTCCACCCTCAGCGCAAGGGTGGGACAACTCCCGAAATCTCAGGTGATTCCTCCGCGATTCCTCCATCGGGGATTGGGATAACTTTGATCACGTGGATAAGTCGCGCTCTCCCGGTTTGTCCCGATGTTATCCCCAGAGTCTCATATGTAAATATTTTGTTAACGCCTCTAATTTTAAGGGTGTTAAGGAGTTGTTCACCCTTCTGGCGGGAATAAGGCAAGAAAACTGTCCACCCTGTGCAGAACCGGTGTGAAGACTCGATAATCCACGGATTCCGGGGTGCACTACAAAAACATCATCCTTATAAAACTTATTAATTATATTAGGGTGGCCCACCGACCCGACTGCACCAAGGAAGCCTTCCATGGATCTGACTGATCTGATGTTCACCCTGTATCCTTACGTGAAATCGCTTCACATCATGGCAGTGATCAGTTGGATGGCGGGTCTCTTCTATCTCCCACGTCTGTTTGTGTATCACGTGGAGGAGGCTGAGAAGGTCCAGGATGTGGCGCCGATCTTTCTCACCATGGAACACAAACTGCTCAGAGTGATCATGGGTCCAGCAAGCGTTGTGACCTGGGTCGCAGGGCTGTTTATGGTGTTCACGCCGGGGCTGGTGGATTGGTCCTACATCTGGCCCTGGACCAAGGGCGCATCGGTGCTTGCGATGACATGGTTCCATCATTGGCTGATGTTTCGTCACAAGGACTTCAAAGCGGGCAAGAACACCCTCACAGGGCGCCAGTATCGCCTGATGAACGAGGTTCCGACCCTTCTGATGGTGGTGATCGTGGTCTCTGTGATCTTCAAGTTCTGACGCGGGGTTTGACTCACCTCCGGAGACTCACTATCTAGCGATAAAGCGGCCCCGTCCGGGATTCCCGCATTTTCCGTATTTGATACTGTGACGCCCTCCACCCTGAGGGAATAAAGGCCGTGTGCATATGACCGAGCAATCCCTGAACCTTTCCGATCTCAAGGCGCAAAGCCCAAAAGCCCTCCTGGCAATGGCCGAGGAGCTGGAGATCGAAAACGCCTCCACCATGCGCAAGGGCGAGATGATGTTCCAGATCCTGCGTGAACGCGCGGATGAGGGCTGGAACATCGGTGGGGATGGGGTTCTGGAAGTGCTCCAGGACGGTTTTGGCTTCCTGCGCTCGCCAGAGGCCAACTATCTGCCCGGTCCGGACGATATCTACGTCTCTCCTGACATGATCCGCCAGTTCTCGCTGCGCACCGGCGACACGGTTGAGGGACAGATCAAGGCACCGCTGGAGAACGAGCGTTACTTCGCCCTGACCACAGTGACCAAGATCAACTTTGAGGAGCCTGAAAAGGCCCGTCACAAGATCGCATTCGACAACCTGACGCCGCTGTACCCGGATGAGCGCCTGAACATGGAGATCGAGGATCCCACCGTGAAGGATCGCTCCGCGCGTGTGATCGACCTGGTTTCGCCGATCGGTAAGGGTCAGCGTTCGCTCATCGTGGCGCCGCCGCGGACCGGTAAGACGGTTCTGCTGCAAAACATCGCCCACTCGATCGAGCAGAACCACCCGGAATGCTATCTGATCGTCCTTCTGATCGACGAACGCCCCGAAGAGGTGACCGACATGCAGCGCTCCGTCAAAGGCGAGGTTGTGTCCTCCACCTTTGACGAGCCCGCAGCGCGTCACGTGGCGGTGTCCGAGATGGTCATTGAAAAAGCCAAACGCCTTGTTGAGCACAAGCGCGACGTGGTGATCCTGCTCGACTCGATCACGCGTCTCGGTCGTGCGTTCAACACGGTTGTGCCGTCGTCTGGTAAGGTCCTGACCGGTGGTGTCGACGCAAACGCCCTGCAACGTCCCAAGCGCTTCTTTGGTGCTGCGCGGAACATCGAAGAGGGCGGCTCGCTCACCATTATCGCAACCGCGCTGATCGACACAGGCAGTCGGATGGACGAGGTTATCTTTGAAGAATTCAAAGGTACGGGGAACTCCGAGATCGTTCTGGATCGGAAAATTGCCGACAAGCGCGTGTTCCCCGCCATCGACATTCTCAAGTCCGGCACGCGGAAAGAGGACCTTCTGGTCGACAAGGCGGATCTGGCCAAAACCTTTGTCCTGCGCCGTATCCTGAATCCGATGGGCACCACGGATGCGATCGAGTTCCTGCTTTCTAAGTTGAAGCAAACAAAGACAAATTCTGAGTTCTTCGACTCGATGAACACATAAACGGAGCAGGGCGAGGAAAGAGGCCATCCCATGGATACGATCTTTGCGTTGGCCACCGCCCAGGGAAAGGCCGGTGTCGCCGTCATTCGTGTCTCCGGCCCAGATGCACCTGAGATCGGAGAGCTTCTGACGCGTCGGACGCTTCCTGCGCGGGGCATGATATTTTCGAAATTGAAAGATAGAGATGGCCAGGTCCTGGATGAGGCCCTGGTCCTGTCGTTCACGGCACCGGATAGCTTCACCGGTGAAAATATTGTTGAATTTCAAATACATGGAAGCGTGGCCGTCGCCGATGCGGTCCTGGATGCAATCCGGGCAACAGAGCGAGCCCGTTTGGCTGATCCCGGAGAGTTTACGAGACGCGCCTTGGATAACGGCAAGCTCGACCTGACGCAGGTCGAGGGGCTTGCAGACCTGATTGATGCCGAAACCGAGGCGCAGCGCAAACAGGCCCAGGTCATCCTGTCTGGCGGTCTGGGAAAGATCGCGGATGGCTGGCGATCGGATCTGATTCGGGCAGCGTCGTTGATCGAAGTGACGATCGATTTTGCCGATGAGGATGTGCCTGTTGACGTGACACCCGAAGTGACAGCGCTGCTGCAGAACGTTCTGACAGGATTAAAAACACAGGTCGAGGGTGTCGGGATCGCTGAACGAATCCGCACTGGATTTGAAGTCGCGATCGTCGGCGCACCGAATGTCGGAAAATCCACCCTTCTCAACGCTCTGGCGGGCCGGAATGCGGCCATCACATCAGAATATGCAGGCACGACGCGGGATGTGATCGAGGTTCGCATGGATCTCGCCGGACTCCCGGTAACGCTTTTGGACACCGCAGGAATTCGTGCCACTGACGATCACGTCGAAGGGATCGGCATCAAGTTGGCACAGGAACGGGCAGAGGCCGCCGATCTGCGCGTTTTTCTTGCCGAGCCAGATGATGTTCTGGATGTCCCGATGAAAGAAGGTGATTTGCGGCTGCTGCCAAAGGCGGACCAGAGAGAAGACGCGGCGGGTGCGGTGTCGGGAAAAACCGGTGCGGGAATAGACGAACTGGTTTTGCACATTTCGTCGACATTGAAGAATCGGTCTTCTCATGCGGGGATTGCGACGCGCGCCCGTCACCGCGATGCAATGCAAACTGCTCTGGAGAGCTTGCATCAGGCGGTTACGATGCTTGAGAATGGTTCCGAATTCTATGATCTCGCGGCTGAAGATATGAGGTCGGCGATACGCGCGTTGGAACTTCTGGTGGGGCGTATCGATGTTGAGAATCTCTTGGACGAGATCTTTTCGAGTTTTTGCCTGGGAAAGTGAGGAGTGTTTCACGTGAAACATCCGGACTATGATGTTGTGGTTATCGGCGGTGGGCATGCAGGGACCGAAGCGGCCCACGCGTCAGCGCGCATGGGTGCAAAGACTGCGCTGATCTCCCTCCGTAAGGATGGGATCGGGATTATGTCCTGTAATCCTGCGATCGGAGGTCTTGGAAAAGGGCACCTCGTCCGCGAGATTGACGCTTTGGATGGGGTAATGGGCAAGGTTGCCGACCTCGCAGGGATTCAGTTTCGGCTGCTGAATCGTCGCAAGGGGCCAGCGGTCCAAGGCCCCCGTGCCCAAGCGGATCGCGAGATCTATCGCAGAGAGATCCTTAAGGCGGCGGAGCAGCAAGAGAATCTGGATATTGTCGAAGCAGAGGTCACGGATTTCCTGATGTCTGGTGATCAGAGGGTGGCCGGTGTCAAGCTTGCGGACGGTTCCGAAATCTGCGCTCCTTCGGTTGTACTTACATCCGGGACGTTTCTGAACGGCGTCATCCATATCGGGGATGTTGCTGTCTCCGGCGGCCGTATGGGGGATAAGCCTTCCATCAAGCTCGCTGAGAGATTGCAGGCGTTTGCGTTGCCAATGGGGCGTTTGAAAACCGGGACGCCACCGCGTCTGGATGGGCGCACGATAAACTGGGACATTTTGGATGCCCAACCTGGTGATGAGGAGCCGACGCTGTTCTCATTTCTCAGTACTGGCGTATCAGCGAAGCAAATCTCCTGCGGGATCACGCATACGAACGAGCGTACGCACGAGATTATTCGAGCTAATCTTGATCGTTCCGCGATGTATGGCGGGCATATCGAAGGGGTTGGCCCTCGTTATTGTCCGTCGATCGAAGACAAGGTCGTTCGCTTTGCAGAAAAGTCCTCGCATCAGATTTTCCTGGAGCCCGAAGGTGTCGATGACCATACGGTTTATCCAAATGGTATCTCGACGAGTCTTCCTGAGGAAGTTCAGCTGGACTACGTGCAGTCCATCGTTGGATTGGAACAGGCCAAGATCCTGCAGCCAGGATATGCGATCGAATATGACTACGTAGATCCCAGAGCGCTGCATGCGACGCTTCAGCTCCGCGAAATTGATGGATTATATCTTGCTGGGCAAATCAATGGCACCACCGGCTATGAAGAGGCGGCGGCGCAAGGCTTGATCGCCGGGTTGAACGCGGCGAGACATGCATTGGGCGGTGATGACATCGTGCTGGGACGCTCCAGCAGCTACATTGGTGTTATGATCGATGACCTCATCACCAACGGGGTGAGTGAACCCTACCGGATGTTTACATCTCGCGCTGAATTTCGGCTATCGCTGCGAGCAGACAACGCGGACCAGCGGTTGACGCCGCTTGGTCTTTCTATTGGATGTGTCGGTGAACATCGCAAGGTGATGTTTGAAGAGAAGAGAGAAGCACTTGAACGTGCAAAGCGCGTTCTCACTTCGTCAGTCTTTACGCCCAAGCAACTGGTCGAAGCTGGTCTTGAGGTCAATCAGGATGGTAAGCGTCGAAATGGCGTAGATGTCCTGGCTTTTCCGAACGTCGGCTTTGAGGATATCCTCGAGCTCTTTCCAGAGTTAGGCCCCGTTTCGAAAGAGGTGCGGACACAGCTCGAAAGAGATTCGTTGTACGCGAACTATATCTCCCGGCAAGAGCGCGAAGTCCTCGCTCTCAAGAAGGATGAATCTCAGATTATCCCAGCTGATTTCGACTACCAAATCGAGGGTCTGTCGTTTGAGTTACAGCAAAAGCTCGAACGCGCACGCCCGTCGAATCTCGCGCAAGCCGCACGAATTGATGGAATGACACCGGCAGCGCTTGCGCTTATTCTCGGGAATCTAAAGCGTTTACAGAGAGTTGGAGCGCAATCTGCATGAGCCTCGAAATGGTAACGGAGCGCTTCAATGTTTCACGTGAAACATCTGAACGCTTAAAGATATATGCGGATACGCTGACCAAATGGAACCCCAAGATCAATCTGGTTTCGCGAAGGAGCCTCGAGGATCTTTGGACACGGCATATCCTCGATAGCGTGCAGGTATTTGAAGCAGTCGAACCAGCCGAGACATGGCTCGACATTGGCAGCGGTGGCGGGCTGCCGGGCATTATCGTGGCGATCATGGCTGCAGAACAAGCGCCGGATATGTCTGTCACGCTGATGGAGAGTGATCAGCGCAAGTCCGCGTTCTTGCGCAGCGTGGCCAGAGAATGTGGAGTGAACGTCGCAGTAAAAGCCGAGAGAATTGAACATGCGTCACCAGTCGGGGCAAGGGTTCTTTCCGCGCGCGCGTTGGCCGATCTGTCCGATCTCCTGAGTTTTTCCAAGCGCCACTTGCAGCCAGGTGGCGTTTCTGTGTTCCCAAAGGGCGCCAGTTGGAAAAAAGAAGTGGATAACGCACGCAAACAATGGCGGTTCGAGTGCGAAGAGATTACAAGTCTTACTGAGCCAGAGGCTGTCATTCTCAAAATCAAGGGAGTAGAGCGTGTCTGAAGTGTCCCGTTCGGGAGGCCCCCGCATTGTTGCAATTGCAAATCAGAAAGGCGGGGTAGGGAAGACAACCACGGCCATCAACCTCGCTGCTGCAATGGTGGAAGAGGGGATGCGAGTACTTCTTGTGGACCTTGATCCGCAGGGAAACGCTTCCACCGGCTTGGGTGTTGAGGCGGATGAGCGGGATCATACGACGTATGACCTTCTGGTCGAGGAAGCCGAGCTATCGCAATGCATTCGCGAGACCGACCTCGAAGATCTCTGTATAATACCTGCAACCGTTGATCTGAGCTCCGCCGACATTGAGTTGTTTTCCAATGAGAAGCGCAGTTTCCTTCTTCATGATGCTTTGCGACAGCCGGCCATGGCCGAATACGATTGGGATTACATCCTGATCGACTGCCCGCCATCGTTAAACCTATTGACTGTGAATGCGATGGTTGCGGCGCATTCGGTGCTGATTCCGCTTCAGAGCGAGTTTTTTGCGCTTGAAGGTCTGTCGCAACTGATGTTGACAATTCGAGAAGTCCGCCAGGCCGCAAACCCCAATCTTCGGATCGAGGGGGTCGTATTGACAATGTACGATCGGCGGAACAACCTTTCTCAGCAGGTTGAACAGGATGCGAGAGACAATCTCGGTGATCTGGTCTTTCGTACCAAGATTCCGCGCAATGTCCGGGTCAGCGAAGCACCATCCTACGCTATGCCGGTGCTGAATTATGATGCCGGGTCGCTCGGCGCAAAGGCTTATCGGCAACTTGCGGGTGAGATCATTGGAAACCATGAAAATGTTGCGGCGGAATAAGAACAAGAGGGGCAGAAATGGCAGATAAGAAACCGAAACCGCGTGGCCTTGGCCGGGGATTGTCGGCATTGATGGCGGATGTGAATGCGGAACCGGTAAGTACCGAGGGAGGAACCCCGCCTCGGAACGCCGTTGTTCTTGTCCCGATCGAGAAGGTTCAGGCCAATCCTGATCAGCCTCGACGCCAGTTCCTGCAAGAAGATCTGGATGATCTGACAGCATCGATCAAGGAAAAAGGGGTGCTTCAACCTCTGATCGTGCGGCCGCGAGAGGGTGGTATCTACGAGATCGTCGCGGGCGAACGTCGTTGGCGCGCCGCTCAGGCCGCGCAGCTGCACGAGGTTCCGGTTCTGATCCGCGACTACTCCGATGTGGAGATGCTCGAAGTCGCGATCATCGAGAATATCCAGCGATCAGATCTGAACGCGCTGGAAGAAGCGCAGAGCTACAAGCAGCTGATGGACAAGTTCGGTCATACGCAGGAAAAGATGGCCGAGGCTCTTGGTAAAAGCCGCAGCCACATCGCCAATCTGGTGCGGTTGCTGCACTTGCCAGAGGATGTCCAAGGTCTTGTTCTGGATCGCAAGTTGTCCGCAGGTCACGCGCGCGCGCTGATTACATCTGACAATGCGTCTGAACTCGCGAAGAAAATTGTCAAAGGCGGCCTGTCGGTCCGTGCGACAGAATCTCTGGTGAAAAAGGATGCGGCGGGGATCTCTGGTGGCACCGGGGCCAAGAAACCAAAGTCCCAAGCGGAGAAGGATGCAGACACGCGTGCGCTGGAGGGCGATTTGTCAGCGATGATCCGCATGAAGGTTTCTATCGATCACAAACCGGGCGGAGAGTCCGGTACAATGACAATCTCGTATGAGACTTTGGATCAGCTGGACGAGCTGTGCAATCTGCTTAGCCGTTAGGGCGGGTCCAGATAAAGATCATCACCGCGGCCAAGGTCACCGCTTGTATCAACAGGATGTGGCCGGGAAGCTGAAGAAATATCGAAAGCAATAAGACAGCGGCGACCGAGACGGTTGCCGCTTTTTTTGCGCCAATGCGAATGGCGCCGTGTTCATTCCAGTCCGAGATCATCGGACCAAAGGTGGCGTGGGAGAGCAACCAGTCATGCAAGCGATCAGAGGAGCGCGCGAAAAAGAAGGCAGCCAATAGGAGAAACGGAACGGTTGGTAGCAATGGAAGTGCGATCCCTACCATCGCCATCAGGACGCAGAACAGACCAAGGCAGAGGTAGATAATCTTCATAAATCAATCCATTAGGAGTTCACGGAGCACAGCGTTCAAAACCGCTCGTCCCTCAGAAGTAGCCTTGAGCCGTGATCCGTCCACGTCAATCATTCCCAGCTCCTTGAGCTGGTGAATTTTGGTCGTGGGAAGCGGGAGCCCCGCAAGACTGGAATGGCGATCGAGGTCTAGCCCCTCATGTAAACGCATCCCCATCATCATGTGTTCAGCCACTTGATCTTCTTGGGACAGCGGGTCGAAAGGGAGGAGGCCGCTCCCCTTTTTCACGGCGTCAAGCCAAGCACCGGGCGCGCGGGGGGCTTCGGTTGCATACCGCTGACCATTCAGCGTGATTCTGCCATGCGCGCCGGGACCAACCCCAACGTAATCGCCATAGCGCCAGTAGATCTGATTGTGGCGGCTTTCCGCGCTGGGACGGGCATGGTTGGAAATCTCATATCCCGGAAGACCGTAGGCGTCACAGATGTCTTGTGTCGCAAGATACATATCGGCGGCGTTGTCGTCTGTGGGGAGGTCACGGAGTTTGCCGCGCGCGTAGCGATCCCCAAAGGCGGTGCCGTCCTCGATCGTGAGCTGATAGAGGGACAGGTGGTCGATCGCCATGCTAAGGGCCTCGGAAAGCTCTGCTTTCCACGCCGCCAAGGTCTGACCCTGACGTGCGTAGATCAGATCAAAGCTGACGCGATCAAAACAGTTCCGCGCCACGTCAAAGGCTGTCCGCGCCTCATCGACGGAATGGATGCGGCCCAGGCGACGCAGGTCATCGTCGTTCAGCGCCTGTATTCCCATCGAGATGCGATTTACGCCAGCATCACGATAACCGGCAAATCGCCCCGCCTCGACGGAACCCGGATTGGCCTCTAGCGAGATCTCGATGTCGTTGGCAAAGGTCCAGTTCTCGCGCGCCGCTTCAATCACCGCAGCGACGGTATCCGGATGCATCAGCGAGGGTGTGCCGCCGCCAAAAAAGATGGAATTCAGCAGACGATCAGGGAGCAGCTCGCCCATGCGGCGCAGCTCGGATTGATAGGCGGTCACCCAGGCCGATTGATCGATCTGGGAAACCACATGGCTATTGAAGTCGCAGTAGGGGCATTTGGCCTGACAGAACGGCCAATGCACGTAGAGACCAAAGCCCCCGTTGCGCCAATCATCCACCAAAACACCCCTGCACAAACTGGGCCAATGCGCGGCCACGATGGCTGATGCGGTTTTTCTCCGCCTTGTCCATCTGCGCGCAGGTCACGTCATAGCCTTCGGGCATGAACATCGGATCATAGCCAAAGCCGCCCTCGCCACGTATGGGCCAGACAAGGCGTCCGGGCATAACGCCCTCAAAGACCTCATCGTGACCGTCGGGCCAGGCCAGAACCAAAGTGCAGCGAAATTGTGCGGTACGGGGAGCATCGGGGCCTTTTGCGGTAATTTCATCATTGGCGCGGGTCATCGCCATCATGAAGTCACGACCCTGATCGGTCTCGGCCCAATCTGCGGTATAGACGCCGGGCGCACCATCGAGCGCGTCGATGGTGATGCCGCTGTCGTCCGAAAGGGCCGGGAGGCCGGTGGCCTTTGCCGCGGCATGCGCCTTGATGCGGGCGTTGCCGACAAAGGTGTCTTCGGTCTCTTCGGGTTCGGGCAGGTTCATTTCGCCCGCACCGACAACCTTCACGCCAAAGGGTGCGAGGATCTCGGTGATCTCGCCCAGCTTTCCTGCGTTATGTGTAGCGACGAGCAAGGTGTCGCCTTCGAATTTGCGGGTCATGCGCAGGCGGCCTTCTGCATCTCTGCGAGTTCGGAGGTGCCTTTGGCCGCAAGGTCCATCAGCTCATTCATCTGATCGCGAGAGAAAACAGAGCCCTCGGCGCTCATCTGAACCTCGATGAGTTTGCCCGAACCCGTCATGATAAAGTTGCCATCGACGCCGGCCTCGGAGTCCTCGGGGTAGTCGAGATCAAGCACGGGCTGGCCTGCATAGATGCCACAGGAAATGGCGGACACCGGATCAACCAACGGGTCCATGGTGACGTCGCCCGCCTTCATCAGTTTGTTGACAGCCAGACGCAGCGCCACCCAGCCCCCGGTGATCGACGCACAGCGGGTGCCACCGTCGGCCTGAAGCACATCGCAGTCAACGGTGATCTGGCGTTCGCCCAGAGCCACACGATCAACTCCCGCACGCAGTGCACGGCCGATCAGACGCTGAATTTCGACGGTGCGCCCGCCTTGTTTGCCGGACGCAGCCTCACGACGCATACGGGTGTTGGTCGCGCGGGGCAGCATGCCATATTCTGCGGTGACCCAACCCAAGCCAGAGCCTTTGATGAAGGGGGGAACGCGGTCCTCGATCGTTGCGGTACACAGAACATGGGTGTCGCCCATCTTGATCAGGCAGGAACCTTCTGCATGTTTGGTAAAGCCGGTTTCAATGGAAACGCTGCGCATTTCATTCAGGGCACGTCCGGAGGGTCGCATGTGGATATCCTTTTGTTGTTGCCCCGTCGATACCGCCCGTGGGGTTGGCGATGCAAGGGTCATTGACCATATCTGAGGATGCGCTTTAGTGACAAATGAGGGGTATGAAGGCCTTCGGGTCGGAAACATCGGGTAAGAGATGACGAACGCGAATTCCATTCTCCAGGATATGAACGATCGCTCACGCGAGGTGTTTCGGATACTGGTGGAGAACTATCTGGATACTGGTGGACCTGTCGGTAGCCGGACCCTGACGCGATCCCTGAGCGAGAAGGTCAGCGCCGCGACTGTTCGAAATGTCATGCAGGATCTGGAATATCTCGGTCTGCTCGACAGCCCGCATGTCAGCGCGGGCCGTATTCCAACGCAGATGGGGTTGCGGTTGTTTGTCGATGGCCTGTTGCAGATGGGCGATCCGAGCCGGCAGGATCGCGAGATGATCGACCGTACGTTGGGGGACAATTCCAGCGATGTGGGCGGCATGCTGGATCGTGTGGGCGCTGCGCTTTCGGGGGTGACGCATGGGGCATCGCTGGTGCTGACGCCCAAGCATGAGGCGGAACTGCGCCATATCGAATTTGTGTCTCTGGCGCAGGATCGTGCGCTGGTGGTTCTGGTGTTTTCGGACGGGCATGTGGAAAACCGGCTGTTCACGCCGCCGCCGGGACAGACGCCAAGCTCGATGCGGGAGGCGGCCAATTTCCTCAATGCGCTGATCGAGGGGCGGACGCTAAGCGACGTGCGCAAGGATGTGCAGGTCGAGATCGAAAAGCGCCGTCAGGAGATCGACACCCTGGCAAGCGACATGATCGAAAGCGGGCTGGCAGCCTGGGAAGATGACGGTAGCGACCAGGCGCGTTTGATCGTGCGGGGACGGGCGAATCTCCTCTCGGAAGACGGCGCACCGGACGAATTGGAGAAGATCCGCAGCCTGTTTGACGATCTGGAACGCAAACGTGACATCGCCGAATTCCTTGAACTGACCGAAGAAGGCGACGGTGTGCGCATTTTTATCGGCTCGGAGAACAAACTTTTCTCACTTTCGGGTTCCTCTTTGGTGGTGTCTCCATATATGAACGCTGATCGAAAGATCATCGGTGCGGTCGGGGTCATCGGCCCCACGCGCCTGAACTACGGACGGATTGTGCCGATCGTGGACTACACGGCACAACTGGTCGGGAAAATGGTATCCGACCGGAGCTAGAGGTGGATTATGGCAGAGCCCAAGAACGAAGACTTTTTGGACGATATCGAGGCAGCCGAAGCCGAGGAGCTGTCGGCTCAGACCGAGGAATTCGACGACGAAGCGCTGGAGCTGGACAGCCTGCGTGCGGAGCGTGATGAATACAAGGACCGCTTCATGCGCGCCTTGGCCGATGCGGAAAACGCGCGCAAGCGTGGCGACAAGGCACGGCGTGAGGCGGAGCAGTATGGCGGCTCCAAACTGGCGCGGGACATGCTGCCGGTTTACGACAACATGAAGCGTGCGGTTGAGGCTGCAACCGAAGAGCAGAAGGCTGTGTCTGCTGCGTTGATCGAAGGGGTTGAACTGACCATGCGCGCGCTGCTGGACGTGTTCCAAAAGCACGGCATTCAGGTGGTAACACCTGAGGTTGGAGACCGGTTTGACCCGCAGGTGCATGAGGCCATGTTCGAGGCACCCGTGCCCGGCACAAAGGCCGGTGACATCATTCAGGTGTCCGCTGAGGGCTTCATGCTGCATGACCGCCTGCTGCGACCCGCACAAGTTGGCGTGTCGTCAACACCCGCGTCCTAATAGAAATGGGCCCTGATGGGCCCATGCCTCCGGCGGTGGTATTTTTGAAAAGATGAAAGGGCGGCCGTTTGGGACCGTCCTTTTTCTTAGCTCTTGCTGGCGTCCTTTAGCCGGTAGAGCGCTTCGAGTGCCTCGCGCGGGGTGAGATCATCGGGGAAAATCTCTTCGAGGAGCTTTTCTGCCGGCGAGGGGCCTTTGGCGGGTTTGGGCTGCGGCGCTGGCGCGGCGGCGAACAGTGGCAGGTCATCGATTTGTACCTTGCCCGCGCCGCCGCCTTCGCGGCTGCTTTTCTCCAGCATATCAAGGACGCTGCGTGCGCGTTCCACGACGGAAGCGGGTAGGCCCGCGAGTTGCGCCACTTGCACACCGTAGGAGCGATCTGCGGCGCCTTTTTTGACCTCATGCAGGAAGATCACTTCGCCTTCCCACTCCTTGACCGACACCGTGGCATTGTCGACACCGGGCAGCTTTGCGGCGAGCTGGGTCAATTCGTGGTAGTGGGTGGCAAAGAGCGCGCGGGAGCGGTTGACCTCATGCAGATGTTCAAGCGTCGCCCAGGCGATCGACAGGCCATCGTAGGTGGCCGTGCCACGTCCGATTTCATCAAGGATCACCAGCGCGCGGTCATCGGCTTGGTTCAGGATGGCGGCAGTTTCCACCATCTCCACCATGAAGGTTGAGCGACCCCGGGCGAGGTCGTCGGAAGCTCCGACGCGGCTGAACAGCTGGCTGACCATGCCGATGTGGGCGGATTCAGCCGGTACATAGCTGCCCATCTGGGCCAGAACTGCGATCAGCGCATTCTGACGCAGGAAGGTTGATTTACCCGCCATGTTCGGACCGGTCAGCAACCAGACAGCGGCGCCATCGTCCGTGCTGAGGTCGCAGTCATTGGCAACGAAAGTCTCGCCGCCTTGTTGGCGCAGCGCCTGTTCCACGACCGGATGGCGGCCCCCGTCCACGTGAAACGCGCGCGAGGTATCAACCCGTGGCCGGGTCCAGTTTTCACCGCGGGCCAGATCGGCCAATGCGGTCACCAGATCAATCTCGGCAAAGCCACGTGCAGCCTGGTTGAGACGCGCGGCGCAGTCGAGAATTGCGCCGGAAAGCCTTTGATAGAGCCGCTTTTCGATCTCCAGGGCCAGGTTTCCGGCATTGAGGATCTTGGTTTCAATCTCGCTCAGCTCCACCGTTGTGAAGCGTACCTGATTTGCGGTAGTTTGACGGTGGATGTAGGTTTCCGACATCGGTGCCGACTGCATTTTGGCGGCATGGGTCGCGGTGGTTTCGATGAAATAGCCAAGCACGTTGTTGTGCTTGATCTTCAGCGAGCTGATGCCGGTGTGTTCCGCGTATTTCTTCTGAAGACCTGCGATGACGGAGCGGCCCTCGTCGCGCAGGGTCCGGGCTTCGTCCAATTCGCTGTCATACCCTGACGCGATAAAACCGCCATCACGGGCGAGCAAGGGGGGCTCTGCAATCAAGGCTGCATCCAGCAAGGACAGAAGCTCGTCAAATCCGCCAAGGGCGTTTCTGGCTTCTGTCAGAAGAGGCGGTAGATCTTCGCCCTGAAGTTCGCGCTCGATCTCTTCGCCTTGGGTCAGCGCGTTGCGAATGGCGGCGAGGTCGCGGGGGCCGCCGCGGTCCAGCGCAAGCCGCGACAGGGCCCGGTCGATATCGGGCGTTTTGCGGAGAAGACCCCGCAGCGCATCGCTCCGCGTCGGGCCCTCAACGGCGGCATCGAGCGCAGCAAGACGCGAAGAGATCACATCGAGATTGCGCGAGGGGCTGGAAAGCCGTTGTTCCAGTAGACGCGCGCCCCCCGGGGTCACGGTACGATCCACGACCGCGAGGAGCGATCCGGCGCGCCCCCCAGAGAGTGAGCGGGTAAGTTCGAGATTGCGCCGTGTCGAGGCATCGATTTGAACGGTGCGATCTTCGGACTCTTGCAAGGGCGGCTGCAATAGCGGCAGTTTGCCCTTCTGTGTGATCTCCAGATAGTCCACCACAGCGCCCATCGCGGAAATTTCCGCGCGGCTGAAGGTGCCAAACCCATCGAGCGCGCCCACGTTGAACAGGCTACAGAGACGTTTTTCGGCGGCAGTGCTGTCAAAACTGGCTTTGCCCAGTGGGGTCAGCGGGATCTTGTATTCCTCCGCCAGCGGTAGCGTGGCGTCATAAACCGCGCCATCGGCGACAATCAGCTCTGACGGAGCAAGGCGCGCCAGCTCCGGGCTGAGCCGCACACGGGCGACCGGCATCACGTGGAACACACCGGTGGAAATATCGGCCCAGGCAAGCGCGGCCTGATCGCGCAGTTCCGAATAGGCCACGAGGAAATTATGCCGACGGGCCTCCAGCAGGGAATCCTCGGTCAATGTGCCGGGGGTGACCAGACGCACCACATCGCGTTTCACAACGGATTTCGAGCCGCGTTTTTTGGCCTCGGCCGGGCTTTCCATCTGTTCTCCGACAGCAACCCGAAACCCCTTGCGGATCAGGGTCAGGAGATAGCCCTCTGCCGCGTGCACCGGCACGCCGCACATGGGGATGTCTTCGCCTTCGTGTTTGCCGCGTTTGGTGAGGGCGATATCAAGCGCCTCGGCGGCGTTCACCGCGTCCTCAAAGAACATCTCGTAGAAATCGCCCATGCGATAGAACAGCAGCGCATCCTGGTATTGCGCCTTGATCTCGAGATATTGCGCCATCATCGGCGTGACAGACATGCGAGCCCCCATTCGTCAGGTCGCATGACGTTTACATGGCTCGAGTCGCGAGGAAAACCCGGCAATCCAAAGGCCGAACCCCGCATCTGCGGAACTCGGCCATAGGTGTTGTTTTCAGGGCGATCAGGAGTAGAGCGACCGCAAGGATCCCGGTGAGGCGTTGGCGATCGAGAGCGACAGCCCGCTGAGCTGTTCCTGAGCGCTGAGGGCCTCGTATCGGGCGGCGGCGTCTTCCATGTCGGTATCGGTCAGCTCGCTTATGCCCATCTTCACCGCATCGCTGAGCTTGTCGAGAAAGACATCCTGCTCGGCCATCTGCTGCGCACCGGCGCCAAGAGCCGCGGCACTGTCGGTGGCATAGCGCAAGAAGCCCTCTATTTCGCCAAGGGCGGTACGGGCCGAGGCTGCATCGGTCACCGCGGTACGGTTGTTGATGTCAAAGCTGGCGTTGCCTTCGAAATCGACGCTGTCGACGGTGATGGTGGATTGCGTCGGCGCCGCGTCACCAGAGCGATCCTGAGACGCCGCGACCGTCAGACCCGTGCCGCCATTGCCATCGGCGTCGGTTGCCAGAAGATTGACCCCGTTGAAGCCAGAGGACGAAATGATCGTATTGATCTGCTCTGTCTTCTGGGCCAGCTGTTCCTCGATCATCGAGTAGTCGCCGACACCGGAGCTGGCCTGGACCGTCAGCTCCTTCATGTCGGTGAGGATCGAGGTGATCTGTTCCGCACCGGCAGAGGCAACGGAAACGGTGGCCTCGACGACGTTCAAGCCACTGGAGGTGGCTTCGAACCCGGCCAGATCAGATCCCATGATTTCGGAAATGGCCCAGATCGCCGGAGCGTCCTTGGCTTTGTCGACCTCTTTGCCGGTGGAGATGTCGTCCTGGACATCCTCCTTTTCCACCTGCTTGTCGGTGAGAACCCGAAGCGCGATCTCTGCGCCCGGGTTGGTGTTGATACTTGTCATTTGTGCACCCCTATATAACCCAATACCTGGTATGCATGCTTCATTGGCCCGCGCGGGAAAGGCCCGAACGGACGGGGGATGCCATTCTGACATATGCAGTCGACAGATGAGTCGCTGCGCCACTTGGGCAGCAAGTGCAGTTAAGAAACACCAAGGAAGTGTAGCAAAGACGGGTCTGGATTGGGGCCAAACTTTGACAAACCCTTTCGATTTTAAGCCGTGATTTGAAAGAAATGCAAAAGAGTGAATTGTGAAAGCGGTGGATTGAGAGGCTGCGGCCGCTGGGATATGACAGTTTTCGACTAGGAGAGGACGAAGACCGACATGCCCAAAGCCAAGATCACCAATGAAGAGGCGCTGGCCTTTCACCTGGAGCCCAGCCCCGGCAAATGGGAGGTCACCGCGACGGTCCCCATGACCACCCAGCGGGATCTGTCCTTGGCCTATAGCCCCGGCGTGGCGGTCCCCTGTGAGGCGATCGCCGAAAACCCCGAACTTGCCTATGATTACACCAACAAGGGCAATCTTGTTGCGGTGATCTCCAACGGGACGGCGGTTCTGGGGCTTGGTAATCTCGGTGCACTCGGCTCCAAACCGGTGATGGAAGGCAAATCGGTCCTTTTCAAACGTTTTGCGGATGTGAACTCGATCGACATCGAGCTCGACACCGAGGACCCGGACGAGTTCATCAAGGCGGTGAAGCTGATGGGGCCGACCTTTGGCGGTATCAACCTCGAAGACATCAAGGCGCCCGAGTGTTTCATCATCGAGCAGAAGCTCAAGGAAGAGATGGATATTCCGGTCTTCCACGATGACCAGCACGGCACCGCGGTGATCTGTGCCGCTGGCCTGATCAATGCTTTGCACCTGTCTGGCAAGAAAATCGAGGATGTTCGGATCGTTCTCAATGGGGCAGGGGCGGCAGGCATCGCCTGTATCGAGCTGTTGAAATCCATGGGTGCGCGGCATGAGAACTGCATCGTCTGCGACACCAAGGGCGTGATCTACCAGGGTCGGACCGAAGGGATGAACCAGTGGAAATCGGCCCACGCGGTCAAGACCGAGCTGCGGTCCCTCGAAGACGCCATGAACGGCGCGGATGTTTTCCTCGGCGTGTCGGTCCGGGGCGCGGTGACCCAAGAGATGGTGAAATCCATGGCCGATAATCCGGTCATCTTTGCCATGGCGAACCCCGATCCCGAGATCACCCCCGAAGAGGCGCATGAGGTCCGTGTGGATGCCATCGTTGCCACCGGGCGTTCGGACTATCCGAACCAGGTGAACAATGTGCTGGGCTTTCCCTACCTGTTCCGTGGGGCGCTCGACATTCATGCGCGCGCCATCAACGACGAGATGAAGATCGCCTGTGCCCATGCACTGGCCCGCCTGGCCCGTGAGGATGTGCCGGATGAGGTGGCGCTGGCCTACGGCAAATCGCTGTCCTTTGGTCGCGACTACATCATCCCGACGCCGTTTGACCCGCGTTTGATCCACCGCATCCCGCCTGCGGTTGCCAAGGCCGGTATGGATACCGGCGTGGCGCGCCGTCCGATCATCGACATGGACGCCTACGAACACGGCCTGCGAGGACGGATGGACCCGACGCAATCGATCCTGCGCGGCCTCAACGCGCGCGCCCGTGCGGCACAGTCTCGTATGATCTTTGCCGAAGGGGATGATCCGCGTGTGCTGCGTGCGGCTGTGACCTATCAGCGCTCCGGCTTTGGCAAGGCGCTGGTGGTTGGCCGTCAGGAGGATGTCAAAGCCAGGCTCGAAGAGGCCGGTCTGGGCGATGCGGTGCGCGAATTGGAGGTGGTCAACGCCGCCAATACCCATCACTTTGATGCCTATAAGGAATTCCTTTATAACCGCCTGAACCGGAAGGGGTTTGATCGCAAGGATATCCACCGTTTGGTGGGGCGCGACCGGCATGTGTTCTCTGCGCTGATGCTGGCACATGGGCACGGCGATGGTCTGGTGACCGGGGCGACCCGGAAATCCGCGCATGTGCTGGAACGCATCAACCATGTGTTCGACGCCGATGCCGACCACGGTGTGGCCGGGGTGACGGCGCTCTTGCACAAGGGGCGCATCGTGTTGATCGGCGACACGCTGGTGCATGAATGGCCAAACGAGAATGACCTTGCCACCATCGCAGAGCGTGCCGCCGGTGTGGCCCGGCACATGGGGCTTGAACCCCGGGTGGCCTTTGTGAGCTTCTCGACCTTTGGCTATCCGGTGTCGGAGCGGGCGGAGAAGATGCATATCGCGCCGACCGTGCTCGACAAACGCGGCGTCGATTTCGAATATGAGGGTGAGATGACCGTGGATGTGGCGCTGAATGCCAAGTCGCAGGAACATTACCCGTTCCAGCGCCTGTCCGGTCCGGCCAATATCCTGGTGGTTCCGGCACGGCACTCGGCCTCGATCTCGGTCAAGCTGATGCAGGAAATGGGCGGGGCGACTGTTGTGGGGCCGATCCTGTCGGGCGTCGACAAGCCGATCCAGATCTGCTCTACCAGCTCGACCGCCAATGACGTGCTGAACATGGCCGTTCTGGCGGCCTGCAACATCGGCTGAACCACGAGGGGGCGCGCATCATGGCAATCTGGAACCTTGGGTCGATCAATATAGACATGGTCTATGCCCTGCCGCATATGCCGGCCCCCGGCGAAACACTGGCCGCCAACTCCCTGGAGCAGGGGCTTGGCGGCAAGGGCGCGAATATGTCGGTTGCGGCGGCGCGGGCCGGTGCGCATGCCTGTCACATCGGTGCAGTCGGGCCGGAGGGCAAATGGTGCGTTGATCGGTTGACCGAATACGGCGTCGATACGCGCCACATCGCGCAGATGAATACCGCCACCGGGCATGCGATCATCGCTGTCGACCCGGCGGGGGAGAACCAGATCATTCTCTATCCCGGTGCGAACCGGGCCCTGAGCGCGGATCAAATCGGTCAGGCCCTGACGGCTGCGCATGCCGGTGACATTCTTCTGATGCAGAATGAGACGAATATGCAGGCCGAGGCAGCTGAGATTGGTCGCAAGCTTGGCCTGCGTGTGGCCTATGCGGCAGCGCCGTTTGATGCAGCGGCGGTGCAGGCGGTTTTGCCATTCATGGATCTGTTGTTCCTCAATGAAGTTGAGGCGGCGCAGCTTCAGGATGCGACCGGCAAAGCACCGCAGGATCTGGGTGTGGACGATGTGATCGTCACACTTGGTGCCGAGGGCGCGCGCCATTTTGATGGCCGCACCGGGACCGCTACAGATATTCCTGCGCAGAAAGTGACGCCCGTGGATACCACCGGCGCGGGCGATACCTTTACCGGATACGTGCTCGCCGCATTGGACCGCGGCCTGCCGATGGCACAAGCTATGGCGCAGGCGTCGCGCGCCGGCGCGCTGATGGTCACACGTCACGGGGCCGCGGATGTGATCCCAGATCTGAAAGAGGTGCAGGACGCCAGTTTCTGAGGCCTGGACATTTCAACCTGAAGAAAGGGGCCCACGGAGGCCCCTTTTTTTGCACCGGTTGCGCAGGGTTTAATGTGTTCCGACAAAGGGCGCCTCGTCGCCCCACAGGTCTGCAACCCGCGCGTCACGACCACAGGCGGTGCGATAGCGTTTGTAGGCTTTGGATTGGCGCAGCGGGCCAAAACGGGTCAACACCAGACCGTCGCCCTTGTAGTAGTCCTGATGATAGTCCTCGGCGTCGTAGAATGTTTTGGCATCCAGGATCGGCGTGACGATTTTCTGACCAAGCTCCCTCTGGGCGTCGGATCGGACTTGCTCGGCGAGAGCCTTCTCTGCCTTGTTAGAGACAAATATCGCGGTTCGGTAGACCTCGCCCCGATCACAGAACTGTCCGCCGGCGTCGGTCGGATCGATCGAGCGGAAGAACAACTCCAGTAGGCTCTCGCGCCGGATGACAGAGGGATCGAAGAGGATTTTGACCGCCTCGTAATGCCCGGTGCCGCCGCGTCCGACCTGTTTGTAGGTGGGGTTCTTGGTGGTGCCGCCGGTGTAACCGGAGATCACCTCCGAGACACCTTTCACCGATTCAAAATCGCTCTCGACGCACCAGAAACAGCCGCCTGCCACAATCAGTTCCTGTTGCGACTGGGCGCGTGCTTCGATGCCCTTTGCCAGCGATCCGATGATGATGAACGCGGCGAGCGTGATGTGTTTCAGTGTATCAAGACGACCCATGGCATCCTCCTGAATGAAGGGGTTCCTGCATTGCGACGAGCCTGCCTGACGCGACGTGCTGCGCCAAGGGAGTGACATCGAATGTCACGCATCGGTGACGGCAGTTTACCGGTTGGCGCGCCGGGGAGTTTCTTCTAGCGTCGGCAAAAATTGCATGAGGTCAGGGAGTATAGTGATGCGGATTGCCATGTGGTCGGGACCGAGGAACCTGTCTACCGCCATGATGTATGCCTTTGGGGCGCGCAGCGATTGCGCGGTTGTGGACGAACCGTTCTACGCCGCCTATCTGGCCCGCACCGGCCTTGAGCATCCGATGCGCGACGACATTCTGGACAGCCAACCGCAGGATCCATCGGTCGTCGCAGAGCAGCTCCTGGGTCCGGTGCCCGGCGCCAGGCCGCATTTCTATCAGAAACACATGTGCCAGCACATGATCGCGGAGGTGCCCCGTGAGTGGCTGCGTGATGTCACTAATGTCTTTCTCATCCGCCATCCCGCGCGGGTGATCGCCTCCTTTGCCGCGAAATATGACCAGATTGGCCTCGACGACATCGGGTTCAGCCAGCAGATGGAGCTGATCGAGCTTGTGCGCGGATGGGGACAGAAACCGCTGGTTATCGACAGCTATGACATCCGTCAGAACCCCAGGGAAAAGCTGGAACAGCTGTGCGAGGCGATCAGCTTGCCGTTTTCGCCCGAGATGTTGAGCTGGCCGAAGGGTGGCCACAAGGATGACGGCGTCTGGGCGCCGCATTGGTACGGGGCGGTGTGGAACTCGACCGGTTTCGCCGGGCCAGAAGGCGCATTGCCCGAGGTTCCAGAGCGTCTGCAACCGGTTTTGGAACAGGCGATGGAAATCTACGAGGAGATGCGGGCGATCAAGATCTGAGCCCGCAGCGGTCAGCCGATCAGTTTGCCGAGCTTCATCGCGACCGCCATGTCGCCGGAAATCTTGATCTTGCCCATCATCACCGCGGTCATCGGATTCAGCTGCCCGCGCAGGAGCTTTTTCAGGTTTTCGATGCTCAGGCGCAATGTGCAATCGGTGGCTTGTTCCTGGGTCGTGACATTGCCGTTGTCGAGAACGATCACACCCTCGGACCCACAGTCGAACTTCAACGACCCGTCAAAGCTCTTGCCATCCAAACCGTTGCGAATATCCGTTGCGATCTCTTCCATCATTGCGCCCCCCAACTGCGGTGATGCGCACAGGCTTAGGGGGTCGGGGCACAAACTGACAAGCGTGACCAAGGGGCAGCGGGACGGCTCAATCCGTCAGGTTCTGGGTCCAGTCCAGAGCATTGCCCGTGTCGACCTCAAAAAAGCCTCCGGTCTTGTAGCCACGAGAGGTGCAGTTTTCGTCGCCACGAATGGTGTAGGCGTCATTGATGTAGCAAAAGGAATAATCACCGGTCCAGTTCCCGGTCTCGCTCTCGGCGCGGATGTAGTAGTAGCGGTTCTTCAGATCGCCAACGACAGGAATGCTGCAATCGCCCGGTTCGATCGTCCACCAGCCCTCTGACACCCATGTGTCGCCATCCTTGTAGCCGATGGAGGCAAAGGCCTTGCTGTTTGTCTTGTTGCAGATGTTAAAATCTGCAAGCACAGGCGAGGCCAGACAAAGCATCAGGCCGCTGAGGATCATAGGCTTCACTGCGCCACTCCCGGTTTGTGTCTCAGGTCATGCCAAGCTTAGCAAAACTTGCCCGGAGCGCGACAGGTGTTTTGCCAGCAAGTTGCCATGTTTTGCGCAGGAACAGCCGAGTTCAGCCGACTTCATCCGCAGTATGGGAGCAGGGTTCGCCGGCGTAGAACAGTTGCAGGATCTGGGCGCAGTGATCGGGCGCATTCGGTGCAGCAGCAAAGAGGGTCATGGACGAGCGCAGCTTTTTGGCATCCACCGGGCCCAGGATTTCTGCGGCGTCCTTGCCGGCATGACCCAGCATCAGATCGCAGACCTCGATCAGGCGTTGCCGCAAGACCGGGTGATCCAGATAGATCTGCGCCTCTTTCAGATCTTCCAGACCGTAGAGCTGCGCCATGTGGGATTGCCCGAGGCTGGCCAGCTGCGGAAAGACGAACCACATCCAGTGGCTCGTTTTCTTTCCAGCCTTGAGTTCGGCCACGACATCGCCCCAGACCGCGTCCTGAGCCTCGACGAACATGTCGAGTTCCTCTTCCAGATCGTCCTCCGGAAAGTCGTCTTCGAAGTCGTCCCCGGCCATATTATTTCACGCGCTTGTTGCGTGCGGCGAGCAGCTTCAGGCGCAGCGCATTGAGCTGGATGAAGCCCTGTGCGTCTTTCTGGTCATAGGCGCCTGCGTCTTCTTCAAAGGTCACATGCGCCTCGGAATAGAGCGAATGCTCGGACCAGCGGCCAACGGTTTTGGCGGAGCCCTTGTAGAGTTTCAGACGGACGGTGCCGGTGACATGCTTCTGGCTCTCGTCAATCAGTGCCTGAAGCATCTCACGCTCCGGGGAATACCAGAAGCCGTTGTAGATCAGTTCCGCATAGCGCGGCATGATCGAGTCCTTCAGGTGGCCGGCGCCGCTGTCGAGCGTGATCTGTTCGATACCGCGGTGCGCTTCCAGCAGGATGTCGCCGCCGGGGGTCTCGTAGATGCCGCGGGACTTCATGCCCACAAAGCGGTTTTCCACAAAGTCCAGACGCCCGATGCCATGCTTGCGGCCGTATTCGTTGAGCTGGGTCAGGATCGTTGCGGGCGACAGGGCCTCGCCGTTGATCGCTACCGCATCGCCTTTTTCAAAGGCGATCTCGATGAATTCGGGTTCATCCGGCGCGTCTTCGGGGTTCACGGTACGCTGGAACACGTAGTCCGGCGCCATTTCGGCCGGGTCTTCCAGAACCTTGCCCTCGGAGGAGGTGTGCAGGAGGTTGGCATCAACCGAGAAGGGGGCCTCGCCGCGCTTGTCCTTGGCGATCGGGATCTGGTTTGCCTCGGCAAATTCCAGCAATTTGGTGCGCGAGGTCAGATCCCACTCACGCCAGGGCGCGATCACCTTGATGTCGGGGTTCAGCGCGTAGGCCGAGAGTTCGAACCGCACCTGATCGTTGCCCTTGCCGGTCGCGCCGTGCGACACGGCGTCGGCGCCGGTGGCTTCCGCGATCTCGACAAGACGTTTGGAGATCAGCGGACGCGCGATCGAGGTGCCCAGCAGATAGAGGCCCTCGTAGACCGCATTGGCGCGGAACATCGGGAAGACAAAATCGCGCACGAACTCTTCGCGGATGTCCTCGATAAAGATGTTCTCCGGTTTGATGCCCAGAAGCTCTGCCTTCTTTCGCGCCGGTTCCAGTTCCTCGCCCTGGCCGAGATCGGCGGTGAAGGTGACAACCTCGCAGCCGTATTCGGTCTGCAACCATTTCAGGATGATCGAAGTATCAAGGCCACCGGAGTAGGCCAGCACAACTTTCTTGGGCGCGGACATGGGTTTTCCTCTTGGTCAGAACGTCAAGCGCCGTAGCGCCTTTTGCACGTGGGTGCAAGGTTTTCGGGGCTTTTCGTCCAGAATCCTTCCGTTATGAAGGGGCGACGGCAAGCTGTATTCAATAGGAGCATTTCCATGACGGGCTGGTATTTATTCAAACACGCGGTGTCGATGTTGGTGCGAAACTGGCAAATGGTCATCCGGATTTTTCTCCTGCCGACGGTGCTGGTTGGCGTGATCCTCGGGGTTCTCGCGCAACAAACCGGGGTGTTGGCGCTGCTGTCTCCCGGGGCCGCATCGGAGGTCACTCCCGGCGGCGGCCTTGTGGGCAGTTTGTTGCTGACCGCCATTGTCGTCATGCTGATTTCAATGTGGCCCATTGTGGCCTGGCATCGCTATGTCCTGGAGGAAGAGCAGAATCCGGGATTTCTGCCGCCGCTCCATCTTGATCGTATCCTGGCCTATGCGTTTCAGGGGATCTTGATCGGGCTTCTGGTGCTTCTGGCCATGATCCCGGTTCTGATCGTGATTGCGGTGCTGGCCAGCGTGCTCGGCGGGAACTTTGTTCACGTCCTGCCGATCCTGGAGCCGGGTCTGGCCTTGTTGCCGGCCTGGGTGTTCCTGCGTCTGTCGATCACATTGCCCAATGTTGCCCTTGGCAAGACGCGGTTGAGCATCACCGATGCGTGGAAGGCAACATCCGATGCATTTGGCCCGGTGTTCGGTCTGGTGCTGATTACGGTCGTGATGCAGTTCGCGATCGAACAATCGCTGCTCTTGCTGACCGGACCTGTGGTGGTTGTGTGGTGGGCGCTTACCTCCGTGGTGTTTGGCCTGATCCAGGTCAGTATTCTCACCACGCTGTATGGTCACTACGTTGAAAAACGCCCGATCTGAGCGCCGCTGACGGCATACCAAGGAATGCTTTGCCGCGCCCTCTTGCCTTGGGCGCGGCTTTGGGTCACCAAATCCCCATGACCAACTTCCGGACCCAGGCCAAGGCGGCCGAGGCGGCGATGCGCGATGTCTTCCCGCCCACGCCGCTGCAACGCAACGAACTCCTGTCCCAGCGCTTTGGCGCGGACATATACCTCAAGCGCGAGGACCTGAGCCCGGTGCGCTCCTACAAGATCCGCGGCGCGCTCAATGCCATGCGCAAGCAGGCAGGCAAGGATCTGTTTGTCTGCGCCTCGGCCGGGAACCATGCACAGGGCATGGCCTATATGTGCCGCCAGATGGACAAGCGCGGTGTGATCTTCATGCCGGTGACGACACCGCAGCAGAAGATCCAGAAAACCCGCATGTTCGGCGGCGACAATGTCGAGGTTCACCTGATCGGCGACTATTTCGATGACACGCTGGCCGCCGCGCAGGCCTGGTGTGCCGATAAGGGCGGCTGCTTCCTGTCGCCGTTTGACGATGCTGATGTCATCGAGGGTCAGGCGTCGATCGCGGTCGAGATCGAGGCACAACTGGGCAGGGCCCCGGATCATATCGTTCTGCCGGTTGGCGGCGGCGGCATGTCGTCAGGCGTGTCGCAGTACTTTGGCGAGGATGTGCATGCGCTGTTTGTGGAACCCGAAGGGGGCGCCTGTCTGAAGGCCGCGCTGGAGGCGGGTCACCCTGTTCCGCTGGGGCGGGTCGACACCTTTGTCGACGGGGCTGCGGTCGGAAAGATCGGGGAACGCCCCTTTGACATACTGCGCAACGTGCCGTTGCCGGATGTGCTGACCATGACCGAGGATCGGATCTGCACCACGATCCTTGAGATGCTCAACGTCGAAGGCATCGTGCTGGAACCCGCAGGTGCGCTGGCCGTGGAGGCGCTGGGCGACCTGCGCACGTGGATCAAGGGCAAGACGGTGGTCTGCCTGACATCTGGCGGCAATTTCGATTTTGAACGCCTGCCCGAGGTCAAGGAACGGGCGCAACGCTATTCCGGGGTGAAGAAATATTTCCTGTTGCGCCTGCCCCAGAGGCCCGGTGCGCTGAAGGAATTCCTCAATATTCTCGGCCCCGAAGATGATATTGCGAGGTTTGAATATATGAAGAAGTCCGCCCGCAACTTCGGGTCGGTGCTGATCGGGATCGAAACGAAACGGCCGGAGAACTTCGCACCGCTGTTTGCACAGCTGGATGCGGCAGGCTTCACCTATACGGATATCACCAACGATGAAACGCTGGCGCAGTTCGTGATCTGATCCCTGTCAGGCTTGTTGGTCCACTTCGGCAAGGAAGCGGGCCTTCGACAGGTCATAGCTGGAGAACACCCCGGGCAGGTCGATCGTGCTGTCCTGCCCGTTGGCCGCCAGCCGCTCCCCCTCAAAGCAGAGGTTGGAAAAATCCCGAAAGCCGAGGTTCAGCGCGCTGCCCTTGAGAAAATGCAGGTCCTGTTCAAGCTGGGACCGGTCGCCCGACTTCAATTTGTCGATGACGCCCTCCACCTCTTCGAGGAACAGTTCGATCACCTCTTCGAAGCCGTCTTCGCCGACTTCGTCTTTCAATTCGCGTACACGTGGCCAGTCAATCATCGTCTTCTTCCAAACTTCCGGGGGAGACGCGCGTATCCTATGTCAAATCGGGTAAAAGTATAGTAAAGGAAAAAAACTTGAGTAAAATTTTATTCTTCATCAGCTATTAAGCCGATCAAGTGTTTTCTAAGAAGGTCACGAGGGGACACGCCGCGTTAATGAGGGATTGTCGGTGCTGCCAGAGCATTCAGTTGAAAGCGAAGAGGTGCCTGTGAGCGGGTCCATCCGACGTGTGTTGGTGGTGGATGACAGCCGTTTGCAACGACGCATCCTCGTGGCCTCGCTCAAGAAGTGGGGCTTCGACGTCGTCGAGGCCGAGGGCGGCGAGGAGGCAATGGACATCTGTCGTGTCGATCCGCCTGACCTGATCCTCAGCGACTGGATGATGCCCGGGATGAACGGCATCGAGTTCTGCCGGGCCTTTCGTGCGAAATCCAACGAGGCGTACAGCTACTTCATCCTGCTGACCTCAAAGAGCGAAAAAAACGAGGTCGCCGAAGGGCTTGATGCGGGCGCGGATGATTTTCTCACCAAGCCGGTCAGCTCGGACGAGCTGCGGGCGCGAATCTCGGCCGGGGAGCGTATTCTGCGCATGCAGCGCGAGCTGTTCGAGAAGAACCGCATCGTGTCTGAAACGCTGGATGAGCTGCAGACCGTATATGACGCCATCGACAAGGATCTGATGCAGGCGCGCAAGATCCAGGAATCGCTTGTTCCGGAACTGACCCGCTCCTTCGGAGAGTCCGAGGTCAATCTGCTGTTGAAACCCTGCGGCCATATCGGCGGTGACTTGGTGGGGATGTTCTCGCCCGGGATCAACCGGCTGGGGTTCTATTCCATCGACGTGTCCGGCCACGGGATCACCTCGGCGATGATGACCGCGCGGCTGGGCGGTTATCTGTCCTCGACCTATTTCGATCAGAATGTCGGGATGGAAAAGAAGTTCAATCGCTTCTACGCGCTGCGCCCGCCAGAAGAGGTTGCAGGTGTGCTCAACGCGCGCCTGATCGCCGATACCGGCATCGAAGAATACTTTACCATGGCCTATTGCATCGCCGACCTGCGCACGGGCGTGATCAAGATGGTGCAGGCCGGGCATCCGCACCCGCTCCTGTTGCGTCGCGATGGGTCGATGGAGTTTATCGGCAGGGGTGGCGTGCCCGTGGGGCTGGTGCCCGATGTGGATTACGAGCAGGAAGAATTCGTAATGGAGAAGGGCGACAGGCTGCTTCTTTATTCCGACGGGTTCACCGAAGCGCATCTGAAGGATGGCTCCATGCTTGATACCGAGGGGCTGGTGGAGCTGGTCAAGCGCTGCGACCGAAAGCGCAGCGGCAAGGAATTCCTTGACGATCTGTATTGGCATCTCACCCAGGTGATGGGCGATGACAAGGGGCTGGAGGATGACATATCCGCCACCCTATTTGAGTTTCAGGGCCCCTGACGCCGGTCAGCCCAAGCGTGCCAGCAGCGCAGCAAAATGCTGGTCTCCCGCATTCCCGAGAACTCTGACCGCATCCTCCGTGGGGAGCCAAAGCGCACTATGATGCGGCTCGATCGGGGCACTAAGGCGCAAGACCGGGCGGGCGACATATATGTGGCAGAGTTTTTCCGCCCAGAGGTCATATTCCGGCATAAACACAAACCGGCGAAAGCTGCCGACCCGTCTCGGGGCTGCAATTTTCCAGCCGGTCTCCTCATAGACCTCGCGATGCAGCGCGGGGATCGGTGATTCGCCCGGATCGATCCCGCCGCCCGGCAGTTGGATGTCCGGCCCCGGGGTATGTTGACAGGTCAACAACAACTGGCCATCTCGTGGCAGCAACGCATAGGCGCCGGGGCGCAGACGGTAGGTCTGATCCCTGCGTGGTGCCTCTCCAAACCGTCTGATCACCGGACTCCCCTTCACTCTGAGGCTGAAAAGTCTATATAGCGTCGGTATGCCAATAGCCGGCCGTTAAGGAAACCCCATGATACTTGGTACGAAAATCGCGTGGGACGATACCGTCCTGCCCTTCCAGCTTGATGCATCCGACATGCGCGGCCGTGTGGCGCGGCTGGACGGCGTGCTGGATGGCATCCTGAAACAACACAACTATCCGCAACCGGTAGAGGCCCTGGTGGCCGAGATGGCGCTGTTGACCGCGCTGATCGGCCAGACCATGAGCCTGCGCTGGAAACTGTCGCTGCAGGTCCAGTCCAAGGGGGCGGTGCGAATGATCGCGACCGATTACTACGCCCCGGAAAAGGAAGGCGAGCCCGCCCGTATTCGGGCTTATGCCAGTTTTGACCCCGAGCGCATCACCGATGGCGCGCCGTTTGAGCAGGTGGGCGAGGGCTATTTCGCAATCCTGATCGATCAGGGCGAGGGCACGCAGCCTTACCAGGGGATCACGCCGCTGGCGGAGACCTCGTTGTCGCAATGTGCAGAAGCCTATTTTGCGCAGTCCGAACAGCTGCCGACGCGGTTCTCCCTCAGTTTTGGCAAATCTTCCGAACCGGGCAAACCCGAGCACTGGCGCGCGGGCGGCATCATGTTGCAGCATATGCCAAAGGCCTCGCCCTTTGCGGCGCAGGGCGAGGGAACCGGTGAGGTGCTGACCGCCGCGGATCTTGTCTCCGGCGAGGAAGAAGAGAACTGGAACCGCGTCAATATCCTGCTCGAAACGGTCGAGGACCTGGAACTGATCGGGCCGTCGGTGTCGCCAAGCGAGTTGCTCTTGCGTCTGTTCCACGAGGAACGCCCCCGGGTGTATGATGCGCAATCCGTGCGCTTTGGCTGCACCTGTTCGGAGGACCGTGTGCGGCAAAGCCTGTCGATCTACTCGGCCCGGGACATCGAAACGATGACCACCGAAGAGGGCCGGGTGACGGCGGACTGTCAGTTCTGCGGGGCGCATTACGATCTCGATCCCGCCACGCTTGGTTTTGATGCCACGAAGGAGTGAACCCCGTGTCAGCGCTTGCGGAGAAGATTGCCGAGGCGCTGGCCCGCGCTCAGACGGTGACGTCTGATTTCGACCTCAACCCGGATACCGTATTGCCGGAGGGCCGCAGGTTGCGCCCGGCCGGCGTGCTGGTCGGGATCGAAACATATGGCGCCGAGCCGCAGGTCCTTCTGACGAAACGGTCATCGGCGCTGAAACATCACCCGGGCCAGATCGCGTTTCCCGGTGGCAAGGTGGATGCCGGTGATCGGGATGTAACGGATGCGGCGCTGCGCGAAGCCTGGGAGGAGGTCGCACTCCCACGGGCATTGCCGCGGGTCCTCGGACATCTTCCGTGTCATGAAACCGTGACCGGGTTTCAGGTCACCCCCGTGATCGCCCTGATCGAGCAGCCCTTTGACGCGCGTGCCGAAGCGGGTGAGGTCGCCGAGATCTTTCGCGCGCCGCTTGCACATGTGCTTGATGTGGAACGCTATCAGGTACAATCGCGCCGGTGGCGCGGCACGCGGCGGCATTATTTTACAGCGCCCTTCGGCCCCTATTACATCTGGGGGGCAACTGCGCGCATGTTGCGAGGCTTTGCGACGATGATGGACCTGCAATGAAGATCGATGAGCCCTGGCTGCATACGCCCTCCACCCGCGCGGTCTGCGCGGCGCTGACTGCTGCGGGGGCCGAGATCTACTTTGTCGGGGGCTGCGTGCGCAATGCGCTGCTGCGTGAACCGACCTCGGACCTGGATCTATCCACCAATGTCGCGCCATCGCGTGTGATGCAGATCGCGGCCGACGCCGGCCTCAAAGCGATCCCGACGGGAATCGATCATGGGACGGTAACGATCGTGGCCGAGGGTGTCCCGCATGAGGTCACCACGTTTCGCAAGGATGTGGCAACGGATGGGCGTCGCGCCGTTGTGGCCTTTGCGACCGATATTGCCGAGGATGCGCGACGGCGTGATTTTACCATGAACGCGCTTTATGCGCGCCCGGATGGCGAGGTTGTCGATCCGCTGGGCGGTCTGGATGACCTGTATGCGCGCAGGGTGCGGTTTATCGGCGCGGCCCGCCAGCGTATTCGCGAGGATTATCTGCGCATCCTGCGCTACTTTCGGTTTCACAGCTGGTATGGCGACGCGGACGAGGGGTTTGATCCCGAGGCGCTGGGCGCCATCGCCGAGACGCAAGACGGACTTGCGGAGCTGTCGCGTGAGCGGGTCGGAGCCGAGATGATGAAACTGCTGGCTGCGGCCAATCCCGCGCCCTCGGTTGCAACCATGCGCCAGATCGGCGTGTTAGCGCAGATCCTGCCCGGTGCCGATGATCGCGCCCTCGCGCCCCTGATCCATCTGGAGGCCGGCTTGCCGGTCGAGGCGGAACTCCGCCTTGCAGCGCTGGGCGGTGATCAGCCGCGGGACGCCCTGCGCCTGAGCAAGGCCTCGGCGACGCGCGTTGCGCTCCTGCGCGAGTTGGCGACGGACGGCACAAGCGCGGCAGAGCTTGCGTATCGACATGATGCGCAGATCGCGAAGCGTGCCATGCTGTTGCGCTCCGCGCTGCTGGAAACGCCTGTTTCGCCCACATTAGACACTGATATTGACCGGGGTGCCACCGCGTCCTTTCCGATCAGCGCGCAGGATTTGATGCCGGTCGTGCAGGGGGCCGCCCTGGGCCGTGCGCTCAGGACGCTTGAGGCGGAGTGGATCGCAAGCGGTTTTGAATCCGACAAAGAGGCGCTCCTGCAGCGCCTGCCCGATCTGAGCTGACCCGGGTGTCAGGAAATCTTCATGACCCCGGGGGCGTGACAAAGCCGTTCTCTCGCGCTACCCAGAAAGCGTGAAACGGAACTGGCCGGAGGAATGCTGATGTATTACGGGATCTGGAACGACGATTGACATCCGAGTCCCGCCCGTAGGGTAGGTCGGGGGCCTCGGTCACCGCCTTTTGCCATGCGCATCGCATTTTCTCTTATTCTTTGCTCAAATTGATGGGGCAACACCATGTTTCGATTCTTTGAAAACCTCATAAACCCCTATTGCGACTATCCGGAAACGGACACTCCGCCGACCCGGCTCTGGCCGTTCATGCGGGACTACGCGCGGCCGTTCAAATCCGTGTTCTGGGCGGCTGGTCTGATGTCGATCGTTGTTGCTGCCATCGAAATCGGTCTGATTTCATACATGGGGCGGGTGGTCGATCTTCTTGCCGGGTCTCCCGAAGATGTTTGGGCCCGTCACGGCACCGAACTGATCCTGGTGGCGCTGTTCATTCTGCTGGTGCGTCCGGCGCTTCAGCTGGTTGATGTGCTGCTCCTCAACAACACCATCCTGCCCAACTTTGGCACCCTGATCCGCTGGCGGGCGCACAAGCACGTGCTGCGCCAATCCGTCGGCTGGTTCGAGAATGACTTTGCCGGGCGTATTGCCAACCGGATCATGCAGACTCCACCGGCGGCCGGAGAAGTGGTGTTTCAGGTTTTTGACGCCATTACCTTTGCCCTTGCGTATCTCGTGGGGGCGGCGCTGTTGCTGTGGGGCGCAGATCCCAGGTTGCTGCTGCCGCTGGTGATCTGGTTTGTCCTTTACGGGGCGCTGATCCGCTGGACGGTAAAGCGGGTTGGCCCCGCAAGCCAGGCGGCCTCTGATGCCCGCTCGACTGTGACCGGGCGCGTCGTGGACAGCTATTCCAATATCCACTCGGTCAAGATGTTTGCCCATCATGATCGCGAACTGGACTATGCCCGCGACGCCATCGAGAAAACCCGCACCACCTTTCAGGCCGAAATGCGGATCTTCACGATCATGGACGGAGCCCTGGTGATGCTGAACGGTCTGTTGATCGTCGGCGTTGTGGGCTGGGGGATTGCCCTCTGGATGCAGGGGCTGGCCTCTGTCGGGGTTGTTGCTGCTGCAACGGCGCTGACCCTGCGGCTGAATTCCATGACCGGCTGGATCATGTGGGCGCTGACCAGTTTCTTTCGGCAGCTCGGTGTGGTGTCCGAAGGGATGGAAACGATCGCGCAGCCGATCGAGCTGGTCGATGCCAAAGGGGCCACCCCCCTGCAGCTGACAAAGGGCGAGATCACCTTTGATGGGCTATCGCATCACTATGGACGTGGTGCCGGAGGGCTTGACCAGCTGGATCTGACGATCAAGCCGGGCGAAAAGGTCGGCCTGGTTGGACGTTCGGGTGCCGGGAAATCGACATTGGTCAAGCTGCTGCTGCGGTTCTACGATATCGAAAGCGGGCGTATCCTGATCGATGGTCAGGACATCTCCACCGTGACGCAGGACAGTCTGCGCCAGAACATCGGTATGGTGCAGCAGGACAGCTCGTTGCTGCACAGATCGGTGCGGGATAACCTGCTCTATGGTCGGCCGGACGCCAGCGAACAGGAGATGATCGCCGCTGCGCGCAAGGCTCATGCCCATGATTTCATTCTCGATCTCGAAGACCCGCAGGGCCGTACCGGCTATGATGCCCATGTCGGTGAGCGCGGAGTGAAGCTCTCTGGCGGTCAGCGGCAGCGGGTGACGCTGGCACGGGTGATCCTGAAGAATGCCCCGATCCTGTTGTTGGATGAAGCCACCTCGGCGCTGGACTCCGAGGTCGAGGCCGCGATCCAGGAAACGCTCTACGGCATGATGGAGGGAAAAACGGTGATCGCCATTGCGCACCGCCTGTCCACCATTGCGCAGATGGATCGGATCCTGGTGCTCGATCAGGGAAAAATTGTCGAAGCGGGCACGCACGAGGCGCTTTTGGCGGCGAATGGCCTATATGCACAATTCTGGGCGCGCCAGTCCGGAGGATTCCTGAACATAGAGGCAGCAGAATGAAGCTTGGAAATCTGATCGACGCCTTTCAACCGGCTGATGGTCCGCCGCCGCAGACGTTGCGCGCGTTTATGCGCTGGTGCCTGTCGGGGGCCTGGCCGATGCTGCTGGTTGCCGCGGTCTGCTCGGCGTTGGCGGGCGGAATGGAGGCAGGGACGGCGTATATCCTCGGTCTGGTGATCGATACCGCCATTGCCAGCGGCCCGGAGGGGTTCTTTGCCACCAATACGGTGGTCATCGTGGCGGCGCTGGCCTTCTTCATCCTGGTCCGCCCGTTGCTGTTCGGCCTTTCGGCGGCGTCGAACGGGATCATCGTGCAACCCAATGTCAGCCCGCTGGTTTTGTCCCGCCTCAATCGCTGGACGCTGGGGCAATCGGTGCGGTTCTTCGATGATGACTTCGCAGGCCGCATCGCCCAAAAGCAGATGCAGACGGCAACCGCGGTCACCACGGTGGTCGTCGAGATCATCAACGTAGTTGCCTTTGCGCTGGCGTCGCTTGCGGGGGCACTGATTTTGCTGGGGGCCGTCGATCTGCGCATCACGCTGCTGTTTCTGATCTGGCTGGCGGCCTATTTTGCGATGATCCGCTGGTTCCTGCCGCGGATTCGCCAACGCTCCGCCGGTCGCGCGGGCGCCCGGGCGAATGTGACCGGACAGGTTGTGGATACGATCACCAACATCAAGACCGTTCAGCTGTTTGCGCATGCCGACCACGAGGAGCGCGGCGCTCAGGACGCGATGGTGACCTTTCGCGACAAGGCGCTGGAGTTCGGATATCTTTCCGCGTCCTTCAGGTTCTGCCTGATGACGCTGGCCGGCGTGTTGCCAGTGTTGCTGATCGGGGCGACGCTCTGGTTGTGGCAGGGGGGCGGGGCCAGCGAGGGCGACATCGTTGCCGCCGGCGCGGTTTCGATCCGGATTGCGCAAATGACCGGATGGGTCAGCTTCACCCTGATGGGGATCTACTCCAACATTGGCGAGATCGAAAACGGGATGAAGACGCTGGCGCGGCCGGACCGGATCGAAGATGCCACCGACGCCAAGGACCTGACGGTGCGCGATGGCGCGATCACCTTCGATGATCTGCGGTTCACCTATGGGCGCGACATCGGCGGGATTGCCGATTTGTCCCTGACCATCAAGCCGGGCGAAAAGCTCGGCATTGTGGGCGCATCGGGGGCGGGAAAATCCACTCTGGTTTCGTTGCTCCTGCGCCTTTATGAGCCGGAACAGGGCCGTATCCTGATCGACGACGTGGATATTTCCTCGGTCAGTCAGAACTCGTTGCGCAGCCAGATCGGGATGGTCACCCAGGAAACGGCGATGTTCAATCGCTCGGCGATGGAGAACATCCTCTATGGTCGGCCCGACGCCAGCAAACAGGAGGTGATCGCCGCCGCCAAGGCCGCGGAAGCACATGACTTCATTACGGAGTTGCAGGACGGTCAGGGTCGGGAAGGCTACGAGGCCTTTCTTGGCGAACGCGGGGTCAAGCTGTCGGGGGGGCAGCGGCAACGCATCGCGCTGGCCCGTGCCATTCTCAAGGATGCGCCGATCCTGGTGTTGGACGAGGCGACATCGGCGCTCGACTCCGAGGTTGAGGCCGCGATCCAGTCGGCTCTGAGCCGGGTCATGGAAGGCAAGACCGTGCTGGCGATCGCGCACCGCTTGTCGACCCTGGCGGAGATGGACCGGATCATCGTCGTCGATGCAGGACGCATTGTCGAACAGGGAAGCCATGAAAGCCTGCTGGCGCAAGACGGGCTTTATGCGCAGTTCTGGAGCCGGCAATCCGGCGGGTTCATTCGCACCGAGGAGGAGTCGGCGGCGGCGGCCCAATAGGCCCCCGAGGTGCGTTTCAGTCTTTTGCCCAAGCGCACTCCGCGCTAAGGCAGGGGCATGACAGACGCAGCCAGAACCAGAGCCACGATCACACGTTTGGGACACCAGGGAGATGGAATCGCCCCGGGTCCCCTTTACGCGCCACGCATCCTGCCGGGAGAAATCGTGTCCGGCCGGGTGGAGGGGCAAGTGCTCTCGGATATCCGGATCGAAACCCCCTCGGAGCATCGCGTGCAGGCGCCCTGTCGCCACTACAAATCCTGTGGCGGCTGCCAGCTGCAACATGCAAGCGACGGGTTTGTCGCCGACTGGAAGACGGATGTTGTCCGTCAGGCCCTGAAAACACGCGGGTTAGAGACGCATTTTCGTCCGATCAAGACGTCGCCCCCCCGGTCCCGCCGCCGCGCGGTGCTGTCGGTCAAGCGCACAAAGAAAGGGGCGATGGCGGGGTTCCATGGCCGCGCGTCCGACATCATCACTGAAATCCCGGAGTGCCAGCTGTTGGCGCCGGAATTGTTGTCCGCGCTGCCCATGGCCGAGGAGCTCGCTATGATCGGGGCAAGCCGCAAGGCGCCGCTGTCTGTGACCTTGACCAGCTCCGATGCCGGTCTCGATGTTCTGGTGCGCAATGGCAAGCCCTTGGATGGCACATTGCGGATAGAGCTGGCGCAGGCGATTGAGCGCTATCGGCTGGCCCGGCTGACCTGGGATGACGAACCTGTCGGCATGGAGCAGCCGCCGGTACAAAGCTTTGGACCCGCCCGTGTCTGCCCGCCGCCCGGTGCCTTCTTGCAGGCGACACCGGAGGGAGAGGCCGCGCTTGTCGAGGCCGTGCAGGACATCGTCGGAGATGCCCGCCGGCTGGTCGATCTCTTTGCCGGCTGCGGAACCTTTTCCCTGCCCTTGGCCCGGGCGGCGGAGGTGCATGCCGTCGAGGGCGAGGGCGATATGCTGAGCGCGCTGGAGCTGGGCTGGCGCAAGGCGAAGGGGCTGAAGAAAGTCACCACCGAAACCCGCGATCTGTTCCGCAACCCGATGTTGCCCGAAGACCTGAAACCGTTTGGCGCAGAGTTCGACGCAGTCGTGATCGATCCTCCGCGCGCTGGCGCAGAGGCGCAGGTGATCGAGCTGGCGCAGGCCCGCATTCCGACCATCGCCTATGTGTCGTGCAATCCGGTCACCTTTGCCCGGGATGCGGAACGGCTTGTTAACGCGGGCTATACGCTGAATTGGGTACAGGTCGTTGACCAGTTCCGCTGGTCATCGCATACGGAGCTTGCAGCAAGTCTGAGCCTATCGTGAAACCTGCCCCGAGGAGAGCCCGATGATCGACCGCCTGACCGCCGTGCTGGAGAGCGACAGCTTTAGCCGGTTTATCACCGCTGTGATTCTGGTGAATGCGGTGACACTGGGCATGGAAACCTCAGATGTCATCATGGCGCATGCGGGCGGTATCGTTCACCTCGTGGACAAGCTGTGCCTGTTGATCTTTGTGCTGGAAATCGCGGCAAAGCTCATTGTGCGGCGCTTGCGGTTCTTTCTCAGTGGCTGGAACATCTTTGATTTTCTGATCGTGGGCATCGCCCTGGTCCCCGGGGCACAGGGGTTCTCCGTGCTGCGGGCCTTGCGGATTTTGCGGGTGTTGCGGGTCATTTCCGTGGCACCACGGCTGCGGCGGGTGGTCGAGGGGTTCATCACCGCGCTGCCCGGCATGGGCTCGGTCTTTCTGTTGATGGCGATCATCTTCTACATCGGGTCGGTGATGGCGACAAAACTGTTTGGAAACAGCTTTCCGGAATGGTTTGGCACCCTTGGGCTGTCGGCCTATTCGTTGTTCCAGATCATGACATTGGAAAGCTGGTCGATGGGCATCGTGCGCCCGGTGATGGAGGTCTACCCCCATGCCTGGGCCTTCTTTGTGCCATTCATCATGGTGACGACCTTTGCGGTGGTGAACCTGCTGGTCGGCCTGATCGTGAATTCGATGCAGGATGCCCATTCGGAGGAAGAGGGCGAGCGCACCGATGCCTATCGGGACCAGGTGATTTCCCGGCTGGAGGCGATCGAAAATCGCATTTCGCAGCTCCAGGACAGTTCGACGCGAAAGTGATTAGGATTTGTTAACCAAGTTTGATGTAGTGCTAATCAAAGAGCACAAAGCCTAGAAGAGCGGACAGAGCACAACAATGCACAGGCGAACATTTGGAGCAGGCGTCCTGGCTGCTCTCGGGACAGCGGGGTGTTCCAGCGGCCCCCATATTTCGCGCTACAACGGACCACCCGTGACGTCCGTCGTGGTCAACAAGGGCGCGCGAAAACTCTACCTGCTGAATGACAGCAATGTCTTGCGTGAATATCGCGTCGGTTTGGGGTTTGCCCCCATCGGGCACAAGCAGATCGAAGGCGATGGACGCACACCGGAAGGCAGCTATCTGATTGACCGGCGCAACCCGCGCAGCCAGTTCCACCTGTCCCTCGGGATCTCCTATCCCAACACCGCAGATCGGGCCTATGCGCGCGCGATCGGCGCAAGCCCAGGCGGCGACATCTTCATTCACGGTGAACCCAACGACAGGTCGGACCGGCGCCGCGCCTCAAGGGTTCAGGATTGGACCGCTGGCTGCATCGCTGTGCGCAACGATGAGATCGAGGAAATCTGGGCAATGGTCAACAACGGCACGCTGATCACGCTCAGAGCCTAGCACGGTCCGGCGCATGTAAGACGAGACATCAAAAAAAGGCCGCTCATGTCACGAGCGGCCTTTTTTGTATCAGAGGTCGTCGGGATCAGCGTCAGTTGGCCATCACCAGGGTCCACCAGATCTTGCCATTGGGTTCCTGGAACCAGGAAAACCCCATGTTGGTCGCTTTGGGGTCCATGATAACGGAGCGGGTGCCGCTGTCCTGCATCCAGGCCGCCAGCGTCTGCTGTTCGTTTTCGTAGGTTTCCGAAATCGCTTCGCCCAGCAGGGCGCCGCTGTATCCGACACGCGCGACCCGATCCAATGGGGAGGAGCCATCCGACCCGAAGTGCCAGGGGCGGTTTTGCACCGACATATCGCGGGAATGGGTGGCGGCTGCGGCATTCAACTGCGCGTTCAGCTGCACGGCGGGGCTGCCGGCGGCTTCGCGCAATGCGTTGACGGAATCGAGCATGCGGAACTGAACGCGTTCTTCGTTGCGAATTCTATAGACGCCCGACCCGGTCGCGGACCCATCATTGCCGGTGGTACAGGCCGCCAGGACAAAACTCGTCAGTGTAGCCAGAATCAGGAATACGCGTGTCATTCTAAACCCTAAGTGTTGGATCACAGCGTCCCTTAACGCTCCTGTGACTTATAGGCAAACCCGGCCCGGTCACATTGGCGAGATATGGGGGGATTGAATTGCGACTGAGGCATTCCGGCCATAAACTGTAGCGAAATCCCGCAGATTCATTGCAGAGAAGCATGTCATGACACGCAAACCATTCTTGACCCCGACCCGTCGGCAATTCCTTGCAGGCACGACATCTCTTCTGGCCGCACCCGCGCTGGCGCAGGACCTGAGCGAGGCAGAAGACCCCTCCTATGATCCGCTGCGGCCACCGCCGGAGCCCGAGCCCAATGTTGTTCGCAATATTTCGGCCTTCCGCGCCAAGGACTGGCGGCCCTATTTCGATAACCTGAAGCGGGGCGCCATCCTGGTGGATATCGACAGCCGTGCATTGCACTACTGGTCCGAGGACCAATCGGTCTACAAATTGTTCCCGTCGTCGGTTCCGCTGAGTGATGACCTGACGCGGCGTGGCCGCACCCGGGTTGTCCGCAAGGTCGAGGGGCCGGGCTGGGCACCGACGCCCAACATGCGCAAGCGCAATCCGGAATGGCCGGCCTATATCCCGCCGGGACCGGACAATCCGCTGGGCACCCATGCGCTTTACCTGAGCTGGAAGTACTATCGTATCCACGGCACCCACGACACGCGCAAGATCGGCCGTCGCTCCTCCAATGGCTGCATCGGCCTCTACAACGAACATATCGCCCAGCTTTTTGAGTTGGCACGAAACGGCACACAGGTGTTGCTAATTTGACGACAACCGCGTCGGGGCGGGTCAAAGGGATTTAACAAGCAATTGCAATCCGGTGGGTTTACTGCTTAGAAAAAAACCACGAGGTAAGTCTTGAGTGCGCACATCATATGTGTGCTGTGCGCGTATTCTGGAGGTTAACATGAAGAAACTCGTTATCGCTGCCGCTCTGGTCGCTGCTGCATCCGCTGCATCCGCTGGCTCCCTGGCAGAACCGATCGTTGAAGCACCGGTTATCGTTGAAGAAGCAACCGGTTCTTCTTCCGGCATCCTGCTGCCGCTGCTGCTGCTGGTCATTGTGGCCGCTGCTGCTGCAAGCAACTAATCGTTGCCCTAAAGAACAAGGAAGGCGGCTGGATCTCCAGCCGCCTTTTTTATTGCCTGCTTGGCCCCATGTCGTGCTGCACAAGGGGGCTCAGTCGAGCCAGCCCTTGAGGTTGTTGCGAATGACGCTCGACAGGGCGGAGATATGCGCGTCGCTGTCATTGAGGCAGGGGATATAGGTGAAGTTTTCACCGCCCGCGTGCTCAAAGCTCTCGCAGATCTCCTCGTTGATCTCTTCCAGCGTCTCGATGCAGTCCGCCGAGAAAGCCGGTGCGATCACCGCGATGTTCTTCTTGCCCTGCTTTGCCAGCTCCGCGACATGTTCGACCGTGTAGGGGCGCAGCCATTCCTCGGGCCCAAAGACCGACTGAAATGTGGTTGTGATCTGTGATTCGTCCCAGCCCAAACGCTCGCGCAGCAGCCGCGTCGTCTTTTGACATTGGCAGTGATAGGGATCGCCCTGCATCAGGTAGCGCTTTGGCATGCCATGGTAAGAGCAGACGAGAATGTCCGGCGTCTTTTCCATCTTGGCATAGGCGTCCTCGACCGACTTCGCCAGCGCGTCGATGTATTCGGGGTGATCGAAATAGGGTTCGATCGTGCGCGCCGCTGGCTGCCAGGGCTGATCCATCAGCACGCGGAAGAACTGATCGTTTGCAGTCGCCGACGTGGCGCCAGCGTATTGCGGATAAAGCGGCACAAACAGGATTTTGCGGCACCCGGCGGCGATCATCTCTTCGACCTTCGACTTGGTGGAAGGGTTGCCGTAGCGCATGCAGAAATCCACCAACACACGGTCGCCGTAGATCTCTTCCATCGCCTGTGCCATGGCCTTGGTCTGGTCCTTGGTGATCGTCATCAACGGGCTTTCGCCCTTGTCGTGATTCCAGATCGACTTGTAGGCCTCACCAGAGGCAAAGGGGCGCTTGCTGAGGATGATCAGCTGCAACAGCGGCTGCCATTTCCACGACGGATAGTCGATCACCCGCTTGTCCGAGAGAAACTCGCTCAGATAACGGCGCATCGGCCAGTAGCTGTAATGATCCGGAGTGCCGAGATTGGCCAGCAGGATGCCGACCTTTTCCGCCTTGACCGGCGGGTGATCCGCGGGCGCATGGTCAGGGCGGGTCGCAGGTGAGGTCGCATCCAGCATGGGCAAGTGTCCTGTGTCTCGGAAAAATAGATGTTTCGTCGATTGTTACGTCGGTACGGTGGGAAAGGCCAATTGGATCATCTCACTGCGACCATTGGCTCAGGTTATCATCACGTCTCGGGCAGTTTGGTTTCCGGCACCTTCAGCGCATCCGCAAGCCGCGCCTTGGCGGAGCCGGGACGCAGGGGCTGCGGTTGACTGTCGGCGGGGGACCAGCCGGTGAGGCATACCAGTTCGAAGGTTGCCGCCAGCGCGCCCTCCGGTGTGGCGAAGTTCTGGGCATAGATGTGATCGGCAAGCGTGAACACTGCACGACGGGTGGGGCTGCGTAGCCTCTCGGTCAGCGTGTTGGTTTCCCCCATATCGCGCAAATCCCGCATCAGATGTGCAAGGTCGCGGTACTGGACCGTCAAGGGCACAAGATCTGCGACCGGCAGGGCAAACCCCGCCCGTTGCAGCAACCCGCCAAGATCGCGGATTTCACCCATGGGCGTGACTCTTGGGGACAGACCGCCGCTGACATAGGTCTCTGCCTCCGCAAGGGCACTGCGCAGCTCGTGCAGGGTCTGACCGCCCAGCGTCACGACCAGCAGCAAGCCATCCTCCTTTAGCGCGCGCCGGCACTGGATCAACTGCCCGACCGGGTCGTTGGCGCAATGGAGCGCCATCACATGGATCACAAGATCATGCGCCTGCGGGTCCAGATCCAGCACCTCGTCATCCGAGATGATCTTTGCCTCCGGCAGCAGGTCCGCCCAGGGTTCCGCAAAAGGCGCAACAATCGCGGGCTTGGTAAAGACTCTCTTAACCATGCTGAGCCGATCCTCGATCTCGTCTCTGGCCAAGTCGTGCAGGAACATCGCCTCCGGTTTGCGCCGGGCGCGACGCAGTTTCAGCGCCTCTCGGTCAAAGATCTGGGGATGAGCCATCGGTTCTTTTGTCATGAGGTGTACCTATGACGTTGCGGGCACGGATTCAAACGGCAGTTTCACTGGTTTACCCCGCGCGCTGTCTGAACTGCGGCGGGTTGGTCGAGAGCGATTTTGGCCTGTGCAGCGCCTGCTGGCGTGACACCTCGTTTATTTCCGGGTTGGTCTGCGATTCCTGTGGTGCCCCCCTCCCCGGAGAGGCCGACGACCAGATTGTGCAGTGCGACGCCTGCCTGCGGACACCACGGGAATGGAGTCAGGGCCGCGCCGCGCTGCTCTATGGCGGGCAGGGGCGTCGATTGGTGCTGGCACTGAAACACGGCGACCGAACCGATCTGGCGCGGCCCGCCTCATCGTGGATGGCGCGCGCGGCGCCGGACCTTCTGGCGGACAAACCCCTGGTGGTGCCGGTGCCGCTGCACTGGACGCGCCTTCTGCGCCGACGCTACAATCAATCCGCGCTGCTGGCGCAGGCACTCGCGGCACGCGAAGGCTGTGACTGCTGCCCGGATGCGCTGGTGAGGGTCACCAAGACTCCGATGCTCGAGGGCCGCAGCCGGGAAGAGCGGATGATGCTTCTGGATGAGGCCATCCGGCCCAACCCGCGGATGACGTCGCGCCTCGATGGGCAGCGGGTGTTGCTTGTGGATGATGTGATGACCAGCGGATCGACGTTGTCTGCCTGCGCGCGGGCCTGTGTCGCAGCGGGCGCCGCGAAGGTCAGCGTCCTTGTTCTCGCGCGGGTCACGGCGGCGTGAAATCTCTGGCAATGCTTGATAAAAACACCCACATGCCGCAAAACCCATGAGCAATGCCTACGGAGCCCCCTATGAAACCGGTCGAAATCTACACTTCTCCCCTTTGCGGTTTTTGCCACGCGGCAAAGCGTCTGCTGAATCAAAAGGGTGTGAGCTTTTCCGAAATTGATGTGCTGGCCGACCCTGATCGCAAGGCGGAGATGATCCAGCGCGCAGATGGGGGCCGCACGGTACCGCAGATCTTTATCGGCGAAATCCACGTCGGGGGCTGTGACGAGCTTTATGCGCTGGATCGCGCCGGCAAGCTCGACCCGCTGCTGGCGGCCTGAGCAGATGGTGCGGGTTGGCCTCCTTCAGATGTGCTCCTCGGATATGCCCGAGGAGAACCTTGCAACCGCACGCGACATGATCGCCCGCGCCGTTGCCGAGGGGGCGGAGTTTGTCCTGACACCCGAGGTCACCAACTGCCTGTCCACCAGCCGCACCCATCAGCGCGCGGTTTTGCACCACGAAGACGATGATCCGACGCTGGCGGGGTTGCGCGAGACTGCTGCGCAACACGGGATCTGGCTCTCTATCGGGTCGATCGGGGTGAAAACAACGGATGTCGACGGCCGTTTCGCCAATCGGCAGTTCCTGATCTCGCCCACGGGTGAAATCTGTGCGCGTTACGATAAAATCCACATGTTCGATGTGGAGGTCACGCCAGAGGAAACCTATCGCGAATCTGATGGCTATCGGCCCGGAACGCGGGCGGTGGTCGCTGATGCAGGCTTTGCCAAAGTCGGCATGACCATCTGCTATGATGTTCGTTTCCCCGCGTTGCATCGCCGTCTTGCCAAGGGCGGCGCCGAGATCCTGACCGCACCCGCTGCCTTCAGCCATGTGACAGGTGCTGCCCACTGGCACAGCCTGTTGCGGGCGCGGGCGATCGAGACCGGCTGTTTTGTGCTGGCCGCGGCGCAGACCGGGACCCATTCCGCGAGTCGCGGCGCCAGCCGCCAGACCTACGGCCACTCCCTGGTGGTTGCGCCCTGGGGCGAAGTGCTGGCCGATGCGGGCACCGATGTCGGGGTGATCTGCGTTGACCTTGATCTTGAAGCGGTGAAAAAGGCGCGCAAACGCGTACCTTCGCTGACTCATGACCGGGAGTTTGATGGACCCTGATGGACGAGAACCATTCCCTTGCCATTTCGCTGTTCAGCGAAATCCTGATGGCGGACCAACTGGCCCGTGCCCGGCTTGGGAAAGCCTTGCCCAAGGGGATGGAGCTGTCGCATTTCTCCGTTCTCAATCATCTTGCGCGCGCCGGTCTGGAGCGCTCTCCGGCACAGCTGGCAAAGGCATTTCACGTCACCCGTGGCGCTATGACCAACACCATCAACAAGCTTGAGGTGGCGGGCTATGTGCATGTGCGCCCCGATTGGGATGATGCGCGTCGCAAGATGGTCGCGATCAGCCCGGCGGGCCGCAAGGCACGCGACTCGGCGCTGGCATCGATCATTCCGATGATTTCCGAAGTCGTGACAGAGCTGGGCGGGGACCGGGTGCGCGCGGCGCTGCCGATCCTGCGCGAGTTTCGCGGCAAACTGGAAACCGAGGACTGACGCCGAGCCTGATCGGGAGCGGACCCAAAAAAAGAGCGCCGGGAAATTCCGGCGCTCTTTTTTATTCAGGGGCCGTGAGTGGTGTGAGTGCGTCCCCAAGACTGTCATTCGAGTGTCCATGTGACCTGCGCGGTGTGAACGCCTGTCGCGATCGAATGTCTTTCGAGATTATGCATCCGCGGGTCAAAGCACAATCGCGCGGAAGGATGACCACCTATACCAAAGTATAGCACACCTCGATTATCAGGCGACGCAACGGGATGGCGATGCGCTGCGTGGACCCCGCGGCGCAAAAGGATCACGGTTTTATGCTTGCGGTGACGTAGTTTACGCTGAGGTCACGATCAGAGATCGACCATTTCCAAAGCAGCGGATTAAAGACGAACCCCTTGCGGTCCACAGGCCTCAGGCCGGCCTGTTCCAGCAGGTCGAACAGCTCATCCGGGGTTATGAACTTTGACCACTCATGCGTTCCGCGCGGCAGCCAGCGCATTACCACCTCGGCGCCAAAAATGGCCATGGCGTAGCTCTTGGGGTTGCGATTGATGGTGGAGCAGATCTGCAGGCCACCCGGCTTCAGAAGCTTTTGCGTCGCGGTCAGATAGCTGAGCGGATCGGCGACATGTTCCACCACTTCCATATTGAGCACCACGTCAAAGGTCTCACCAGCCTCGGCCAGGGCTTCGGCGGTGGTGTGGCGGTAGTCGATCTCCAGCCCGGATTGTTCGGCATGGATGCGGGCGACGGGCAGGTTGCCTTCGGCGGCATCGGCCCCGACCACGGTGGCCCCCAGACGGGCCATTGGCTCACTCAGCAGGCCGCCCCCGCAGCCGATGTCGAGGATGCGCAGCTCTGAGAACGGTGCCTCAGCAGTCAGGTCGCAATCAAATTCGCCCGCGATCTGGTCTGTGATATAGTCCAGTCGGCAAGGGTTGAGCATATGCAGGGGCTTGAATTTTCCGTTGGGATCCCACCATTCAGCCGCCATCGCTTCGAACTTGGCGATTTCGGAGGGGTCTACCGTGGACTGTTGCGCTTGCATTCCTGTCTCCGTGTGTTTTCTTGTGGGTTCAGTTGTTAGCTAGGTCAGTAATGGACAAATACCCGGATCAAAAGCGCGCAGTGCAGTTTCTCTACCCGCCGATCAAGCCTTTCGATCAGCGAATGCTGGATGTGGGGCAGGGGCACCGGATCTATCTGGAGCAATGTGGCAATCCGGACGGGATTCCGGTGATTGTCTGCCATGGCGGCCCCGGTGGCGGCACCAGCCCGGCAATGCGGCGTTATTTCGATCCGAGCATTTATCGCGTCATCCTGTTCGACCAGCGCGGCTGTGGCCGCTCGCGTCCGCATGCGTCTTGCGAGGACAATACCACCTGGCATCTGGTGGCAGACATGGAGATGATCCGCGAGCTGCTGGGCATCGATGCCTGGATGCTGTTCGGCGGCAGCTGGGGCGCGACGCTGGCGCTGGTCTACGCGCAGACCCACCCGGAGCGCGTCACGCATCTGATCCTGCGCGGCGTGTTCCTGATGACGCAGGCGGAGCTGAGCTGGTTCTATGGTGGCGGGGCTGGGAAATTCTGGCCCGAGACCTGGGCAAAGTTTACGGATCTCATCCCCGAGGATGAGCAGAGCGATCTGATCACCGCATACAACAGGCGCTTGTTCTCCGGGGATCGCGAGGAGGAAATCCGGTATGGGCGTGCGTGGTCCGCGTGGGAGAATGCGCTCGCCTCGGTCTATTCGAACGGCGTATCGGGAGAGAGCCCCGGCGATTACGCACGTGCGTTTGCCCGTCTGGAGAACCACTATTTTTCCAATGCCGGTTTTCTCCATATGGATGGTCAGATCCTCGCCAATATGGGCCGGATCGCCCATATTCCCGGCGTCATCGTCCAGGGGCGTTATGACATGATCTGCCCGCCACAATCGGCGTATAGCATCCACCAGAACTGGCCGAATTCGGATCTGATCATGGTGCGCAACGCCGGTCATGCGCTTTCCGAGCCCGGAATCAGTGCCGCGCTGGTCAAGACGATGGATCAGCTGGGCGAGGATCTGCTGTCATGAAGCGGCTGGATCGACGTGCGCTCTTTGCCACCGGTGCCGCGGCGGCGCTGCTGGCTGCCACGGGGGCGGGGTTGGCGCAACATCCCCAGCGGGGCGGGACGCTGCGTCTGGCGGTGCCGCGCGAAGACGATCTGATGTCCCGCGTTGCGCGTGGCGCGGTGTATAACCAACTGACCGAAGTTGCCCCTGATGGCGTGTTGCGCGGTGAGCTGGCGACAGGCTGGCGCAGCGATGATGCCGCGCGCCTGTGGTCGCTGGATATTCGCAGCGATGTGGCGTTTCATGACGGGCGTTTGCTTTCGGGGGCGGATGTTGTGGCCTCGCTGGAGGCGCATGCGGTGCGGGGTGATCTGCATCTGGAGGCGCTGGATGACATCTTCCTGTCACCAGAGGGCGCGGTGGTTCTGTCCTTGCGGGAGGGGAACCCACATCTGCCGTATCGGCTGGCTGATACCGGCCTTGTGATTGTGCCCGAGGGCGCGGTTGCGATGCCGCTCGCCAGCAGTGTCGGCAGCGGGCTTTACGAGGTCGAGCGGGCGCGCGAGCAGCATCATTTTCGCGCCGCGCGCCGCGCGCATCATTTCAAGGGAGAGCAGGCCGGATGGTTTGATGCTATCGAGCTGATTGTGATTCCGGATTCTGCGGTCCGGGCAGAAGCCTTGCGCGACGGCTTTGTCGACGTTGCGACATTGCCGTTGCCGGATGGGCTGCGCGGTCGCGGCAGCTTTCGCTTTCACCCGTCGGAGGGCGATATGGCGCTGGCCGCCGCGCCGCATGTGATGCTGCCGCACCGGGTGTCCTCCCGCGCACCACTGGACGATCACCGGATTGCCGAACGCTGGTGGATGGCATGAGCGCGCTGGCCAAACAATGAGTTGAGATCGCTCTCGGAATATCGTTAGAGTAGCGCCAATTACCTATGACGTGATAGATTGCGCAGTCCGCAGGAGTGGGATTCATTCTCGGTTTTTTGAAAAAAACGGCGCTTGAAGAGATCCGGGAGGGCATCGCAGCGGTTTATCCGCGGCTCTGGCGTTACTGCCTTGTGCAGACAGGCAAGCGGGATCGGGCGGATGATCTGGCCCAGAACACCTGCCTGCGCGCCATGGAAAAACACGAAAGCTATCAACCCGGTACGCATCTTGATCGTTGGCTTTTCACCATGGCACACCGGCTGTGGCTGAACGAGATCAGGGCGACGGCGGTGCGGACCGGAACCGGGATCGTGGCGCTGGAAGACACCGAGATTGCCGACGGATCTGCGACGTCGGAAGAGAATATTTTCGTCGCTGAAGTGTTTGCCAAGATAGGAGCGCTGCCGGAAGGTCAGCGTGTCGTCGTGCTTCTGGCCTATGTCGAAGGCTTCACCTATCAGGAAACTGCGGACACGCTTGGGATTCCGATCGGGACGGTGATGAGCCGTCTGGCCAGCGCACGCAAGAAGATCGCAGGCGCCCTGTCTGCGGTGGAGGCCGGAGAATGACCGAGGTAAGCAACAGTTTCACCGATGAGGATCTGACCGCCTTTCTCGATGGCGAGGCGGACGCCGCACTTGCGGCCCGGATCGAGGCCGGGCTGGAGAGCGACCCCGCCCTGGTCGCGCGTGTGGAAGGGTTGAGCCTGCCGATGGAGACGCTGCGCGCAGCATTTGCGATGGAGCGTATTGCCCCTCCGCCCGCGCCAGCCCTGCCGCGCCCCGCCGCCAATCGCAACTGGCGTCCGATGCAGCTTGCGGCCTCGGTTGTGCTGGCATTGGGAATCGGGTTCGCAGGCGGCTACCTGTCGCAACCAGAGCAAGCTGCGCCGGGCTGGATCGACGTGGTGGCCAGCTATCAAAGCCTCTACATGACCGAGACGGTGGAAGAGACCACCCAGGCACCAGAGGTTGCGCTGGGCGTTCTGGAGGATTTCCAAAGCCGGGTCGGCGTGGAGCTTGCGGCGGCCACTGCGGTCGAGGGCGTGGAGTTTCGCCGCGCGCAGGTTCTGGGGTTCAAGGGCAAACCGCTGATGCAAATGGCCTATCTTGGTGAAGATGGGACACCTTTTGCCCTGTGTGTCCTGACCACCAGCAATGACGACAGCGCGCCCAATGACCGCATGGCGCAGGGGTTGGCGGCGACGTCTTGGGTCGAAGATGGCGTCGGCTACCTGGTGATCGGCGGGCAGGATCCCGCGCGTACCCGCGCCCTGGCCGACGCCATGAAGCAGCGCCTCGGGCAGGGCTGATCGCCCGCTTCGGAGGAAAGGCTTGCAAAACGGTGACCGCAGGCGTATATCCACGCTCAACAGCGGCGCGTCGGGCTCTGGGCCTGAGGCACCTTTGATTGATTTCGACGGGCCGCAGGCCCGTTTTTTTGTGTTTGGAAGTCTGATGAGCAACGACCTGATAGCCAAAGCCGCGATCGACCGCCGCCTGGCCGAGATCATCACCCCGGTGATCGAGGATCTGGGCTATGAGCTGGTCCGCATCCGGTTGATGTCCGGCAAGACCACGACGCTACAGATCATGGCTGACCGTCCTGATGGCGGCATCGAGGTCGATGACTGTGCGGCGATCTCGAACGCCGTGAGCGCCACGCTTGATGTCGAGGACCCGATTCTCGATGCCTACACGCTGGAGGTCTCGAGCCCCGGCATCGACCGCCCGCTGACCCGCCTGAAGGACTTCGACACGTTCGAAGGCTATGAGGCGAAGCTGGAAACCGCCGATCTGATCGACGGTCGCCGCCGCTTCAAAGGAGAGTTGGCCGGCGTCGAAGACGATGAGGTTCTGATCAATATCGAGGAACACGGTGAGACCGTGACCATCGGTTTAAAATTCGACTGGCTGAGCGATGCAAAGCTGGTTCTGACCGACGACCTGATCAAGGAAATGCTGCGCCAGCGCAAGGCCGCTGGTGTTCTGAACGAAGACGCCTTTGACGACATCGAGACCGAAGGGTCCGCAGAAGGGACCACAGGGTCCGAAGAGGAGAACAAGTAATGGCTATCACCTCTGCAAACCAGCTGGAGCTGTTGCAAACCGCCGAGGCCGTGGCGCGTGAAAAGATGATCGACCCCGGCCTGGTGGTCGAAGCGATGGAAGAATCCCTCGCCCGTGCCGCCAAGAGCCGCTACGGCAGCGAGATGGACATTCGGGTCTCGATCGACCGCAAGACCGGCAAGGCGACCTTCACCCGCGTGCGCACCGTGGTCGAGGACGAGGAGCTGGAAAACTACCAGTCCGAACTGACCGTGGCGCAAGCCAAGCAGTACATGGAAAACCCCAGCGTGGGCGACACCATCATCGATGAGGTTCCCCCGGTCGAGATGGGCCGGATCGCGGCGCAATCGGCCAAGCAGGTCATCCTGCAGAAGGTGCGCGAAGCGGAGCGGGATCGCCAGTACGAAGAGTTCAAGGACCGCAACGGCACCATCATCAACGGTGTCGTCAAGCGCGAGGAATACGGCAACGTTATCGTCGATATCGGTTCCGGCGAAGGCATCCTGCGTCGCAACGAGAAAATCGGCCGCGAGAGCTATCGCCCCAACGACCGTATCCGCTGCTTCATCAAGGATGTGCGTCGCGAACCGCGCGGCCCGCAGATCTTCCTTAGCCGCACCGCGCCGGAATTCATGGCCGAGCTCTTTAAGATGGAAGTGCCGGAAATCTATGACGGCATCATCGAGATCAAGGCCGTGGCCCGTGACCCCGGTTCGCGCGCAAAGATCGCCGTTGTGTCCTATGACGGCTCGATCGATCCGGTTGGCGCCTGCGTCGGTATGCGTGGTTCCCGTGTGCAGGCGGTTGTGAACGAACTTCAGGGTGAGAAGATCGACATCATCCCGTGGAACGAAGATCAGCCAACCTTCCTGGTGAACGCGCTGCAACCCGCAGAAGTGTCCAAGGTGGTTCTGGACGAGGAAGCGGGCAAGATCGAAGTGGTGGTGCCGGACGAGCAACTGTCGCTCGCCATTGGCCGCCGTGGTCAGAACGTGCGTCTGGCGTCTCAGCTGACCAACCTCGACATCGACATCATGACGGAAGAGGAGGAATCCGCACGCCGTCAAAAAGAATTCGAGGCGCGCACCGCGCTGTTCATGGAGACCCTCGACCTGGACGAGTTCTTTGCCCAGCTGCTGGTCTCCGAAGGCTTCACCAACCTCGAAGAGGTTGCCTATGTGGAGCTTGACGAACTGCTGGTCATCGATGGCGTCGACGAAGGCACCGCCGAAGAGCTTCAGGCGCGGGCCCGTGACTACCTCGAAGCGCAGGCCAAGGCGGCGCTCGACAATGCACGCAGCCTGGGGGCCGAGGACAGCCTTATTGACTTTGAGGGCCTGACACCCCAGATGGTGGAAGCACTGGCGAAGGATGACGTTAAGACTCTCGACGACTTCGCCACCTGCGCTGACTGGGAACTGGCCGGCGGCTGGACCACGGTCAACGGCGAACGTGTGAAGGATGAAGGTCTCCTCGAACCCTTCGACGTGAGCCTTGAAGAGGCGCAAAATCTGGTGATGACGGCACGCATCATGCTCGGCTGGGTGGACCCGGCAGAACTTGAAGCCGATGCCGAAGATCCCGAAGAAGAAGCCGAAGGGGAAGCGGAAGCCTGATCGGCTTCCTGACGCCCAGGAGATATGGATGACCCGTGGTGGTGCAGAAAAATCCCGTGCTGACGGGCCAGAACGGAAATGTATCGCGACTGGCGAGACACAGCCCAAGGCCGGGCTGATCCGTTTTGTGCTGGGGCCTGACAATCAGGTCTACCCGGATGTGATGGGAAAGCTGCCCGGTCGTGGTGTCTATGTGACCGCGACGAAGGCTGCGCTGGAACAAGCGGTGAAGAAGAAACTCTTCGCACGCGGGTTCAAGGCGCAGGTCACGGTTCAGGACGGGCTGGTTGACGAGGTTGAGCGTCAGGTGTTGCGCCGCACGGTCGATCTGATCAGCCTTGCCCGGAAATCGGGCGATGCCGTGGGTGGCTATGAAAAGGTCAAGGATTGGCTGGACAAGGAAGAGGCACGGATCTTGATCCAGGCGTCTGACGGGTCCGGGCGAGGGAAGTCGAAACTGAGTACGCCGCACCGCGGCAAATACATCGGATGCATGACGGCAGACGAGCTTGGGATGGCTTTTGGGCGTGAAACTGTCATACATGCCGCGCTCGCCTCTGGTGGACTCAGCCAACGTGTTGTAGAGGAAGCCCAGCGATTGCAGGGTTTGCGCGAAAAGGGCGGCATCGGCCGCACGGAAGGATAAAGAGCTTTATGAGCGATAGTGACGGCAAAAAGACATTGGGTCTTCGTGGTAGCGGGTCTCGGCCCGGCAATGTGAAACAGAGCTTCAGCCACGGTCGGACCAAGAATGTTGTGGTGGAAACCAAGCGTAAGCGCGTGGTTGTCCCCAAGCCGGGCGCAGGCAAAGGCGGCGCCGGTGGCGTTGCTGCCGGCGATGCTTCGCGGCGCCCTGCTGGTATTTCTGATGCGGAAATGGACCGCCGCCTGAAGGCGCTTCAGGCCGCCAAGGCGCGCGAGGCCGAAGAGGCCGCCCAGCGTGAGGCCGAAGAGAAGGCCCGCGCCGAGGAGCGTGAGCGCCGCCGTGCCGAACAGGAGGCCAAGGAGCGCGAACAGCGCGAGGCCGAAGAAAAGGCGCGCCAGAAAGCCGAAGAAGAAGAGCGCAAGCGCAAGGAAGACGAAGAAGCCGCAAAGCGCGCGGCAGCCGAGAAAGCTGCGGCACCCAAGGCTGACAAGGGCGCCGGTGCGCCTGCGGCGGCACGTGGCCCGGCGGGCGGTGCGCCGAAACCGACCACGCAGCCGCGCAAGGCGGAACGCGAACGCGAAGAGCGTGGTCGCGGTGGCAAGGGTCGTGATGACGGCGGACGCCGCTCTGGCAAGCTGACCCTGAGCCAGGCGACTGGCGGAGAAGGCGGGCGGCATCGTTCCGTTGCAGCCATGAAGCGCAAGCAGGAGCGCGCGCGCCAGAAGGCGATGGGCGGTTCGGTCGAACGTGAAAAGGTGATCCGCGACGTGCAGCTGCCCGAAGCGATCGTCGTGTCCGAACTGGCGAACCGGATGGCAGAACGGGTTGCGGATGTGGTCAAATCGCTCATGAACATGGGCATGATGGTCACGCAGAACCAGACCATCGACGCCGACACCGCCGAACTGATCATCGAGGAATTCGGCCACAAGGTGGTCCGTGTCTCCGATGCTGACGTCGAGGACGTCATCAAGGAGGTCCAGGACAAGGAAGAAGACCTGGAACCGCGTCCGCCGGTCATTACCATCATGGGTCACGTCGACCACGGTAAGACCTCGCTTCTCGATGCGATCCGCGATGCCAAGGTTGTTGCGGGCGAAGCAGGTGGCATCACCCAGCACATCGGTGCGTATCAGGTGACGACCGACAGCGGTGCCGTGCTGTCGTTCCTCGACACCCCCGGCCACGCGGCCTTCACCTCGATGCGCTCTCGCGGGGCGCAGGTGACGGATATCGTGGTTCTTGTGGTTGCGGCGGACGACTCGGTCATGCCGCAGACGATCGAGGCGATCAATCACGCCAAAGCGGCCGAGGTGCCGATGATCGTGGCGATCAACAAGATCGACAAACCCGCCGCTGATGCGAACAAGGTCCGCGCCGAACTTCTGCAACACGAGGTGATCGTCGAAGCGATGTCCGGTGATGTTCAGGACGTCGAAGTCTCCGCCCATACGGGCCAGGGTCTGGACGAACTGCTCGAAGCGATCGCGCTTCAGGCGGAGATCCTAGAGCTGAAGGCGAACCCCGACCGTGCCGCGCAAGGCGCCGTGATCGAAGCACAGCTCGACGTGGGCCGTGGTCCGGTTGCAACGGTTCTGGTTCAGACCGGGACTCTGCGCCAGGGCGACATTTTTGTTGTGGGTGAGCAATACGGTAAGGTCCGCGCGCTGATCAACGACAAGGGCGAACGCGTCAAGGAAGCCGGTCCCTCGGTTCCGGTCGAGGTTCTCGGCCTCAACGGCACCCCCGAAGCGGGCGATGTGCTGAACGTGACAGAGACCGAAGCACAGGCGCGCGAGATTGCCGAATACCGCGAACAGGCGGCGAAGGACAAACGCGCTGCTGCCGGCGCTGCGACGACGCTTGAACAGCTGATGCAGAAGGCCAAGGAAGACGAGAACGTCTCCGAGCTGCCGATCCTGGTCAAAGCGGATGTGCAGGGCTCTGCCGAAGCCATCGTTCAGGCGATGGAAAAGATCGGCAACGACGAGGTGCGCGTGCGCGTACTGCACTCCGGTGTGGGCGCGATCACCGAAACCGACATCGGCCTTGCCGAAGCCTCCGGCTCGCCGGTCATGGGCTTCAACGTCCGTGCCAATGCCTCTGCCCGCAACACCGCCAACCAGAAAGGCGTGGAAATCCGCTACTATTCGGTGATCTACGATCTGGTGGACGATGTTAAAGCTGCGGCCTCCGGTCTGCTTTCGGCAGAGATCAGGGAGAACTTCATCGGGTATGCCGAGATCAAGGACGTCTTCAAAGTGTCCAACGTCGGCAAGGTTGCCGGCTGTCTCGTCACCGAAGGTGTGGCCCGCCGTTCTGCCGGTGTGCGTCTGCTGCGCGACAACGTGGTGATCCACGAAGGCACGCTGAAGACCCTGAAGCGCTTCAAGGACGAAGTGTCCGAGGTTCAGTCCGGTCAGGAATGCGGTATGGCGTTCGAGAACTACGAAGACATCCGCCCGAAAGATGTCATCGAGATCTTCGAGCGTGAGGAAGTCACCCGCACCCTCGACTGAGGATAGGATGAGACAACAAAAAACCCCCGGCTGGAAACAGTCGGGGGTTTTTGCGTGCTGGGGATGCGGGGGTGTTCAGAGCCAGTCCCGCAGGATCGGGATCAGCGGTATATCCGCGGGGGGCATTGGGTAGTCGCGCAGCTCTTGCGGACGTGCCCATTTCAGCACCTGACCTTCGCGGGCCTGCGGGATGCCTTCCCATTTGCGGCAGGCAAAGAGCGGCATCAGCAGGTGGAACTTTTCGTAGGAATGGCTGGCAAAGGTCAGCGGCGCCAGGCAGCTTGACCAGGTGTTGATGCCCAGTTCCTCTTGAAGTTCACGGATCAGGGCGACCTCGGGGGTTTCGCCCTGTTCGACCTTGCCGCCTGGAAACTCCCACAGACCGGCCATGGACTTGCCCTCGGGACGTTGCGCCAGAAGGATGCGGCCCTCGACATCGATCAGGGCGACGGCAGAGACCAGAACGACTTTTTTCTGATCCGTCATGAGCGATAGTCCGCGTTGATGGTGATGTACTGATGGGTCAGATCGCAGGTCCAGACGGTTGCGGACCCATCGCCAAGGCCAAGATCAACCTTCAGCGTGATCTCGTCCTTCTTCATTTCGGCGGCGCCCAGTTCCTCTTTGTAGGACGGGGCAACCCATCCCTTTTCGGCGACACGTATATCGCCAAACGAAATCGACAGCAGGTCACGGTCGGCCTTTGCGCCCGATTTCCCGATCGCCATCACCACGCGACCCCAGTTGGGATCTTCGCCGGCAATGGCGGTCTTGACCAGCGGCGAGTTGGCAATGGCCAGGCCGTGTACCTTGGCGTCGGCATCGCTGGCCGCGCCAGTGATCTGGATCTCGACGAATTTCGTCGCGCCTTCACCGTCGCGCACCACCTGATGCGCCAGATCCAGCATGACGCCCCGCAAAGCGGTGGCAAAGGCCGGGTGGTCGGTGGCATCCACACCGGACGCGCCAGTTGCACAGAGCATCAGGCTGTCGGAGGTCGAGGTGTCGCTGTCGACGGTGATGCAGTTGAATGAGGTATCATTCTCTGCCGACAACAGCGCCTGTAGCTTGGCCTGATCATAAATCGCATCGGTAAAGATATAGACCAGCATGGTGGCCATATCCGGCGCGATCATGCCCGAACCCTTGGCGATGCCGGCGATCTGCACCGGCACGCCGTCGATCTCGACCGTCGCGGAGGCCCCCTTGGCAAAGGTATCCGTGGTCATGATGGCCTCGGCAGCCTGTTGCAGCGCGGTATCGGACAGGGCGCCGTGCAGGTCATCCAGCTTGGTCACGATACGGTCGTGGGGGAGCGGTTCACCGATGACACCTGTCGAGGCGGTAAAGACCCGCTCCTGCCGCAGCCCGGTGCGTTGGGCGACCGCAGCGGTGATCTCTGCAACCGAGGTTTGCCCGTAGTGACCGGTAAAGGCGTTGGAATTGCCGGAGTTGACCAGGATGGCCGCACCCTGGCCCGGATCGCCGCCCAGCTTTGCCTGGCAATCCAGCACGGGGGCAGAGCGGGTGGCGGATCGGGTGAAAACACCCGCAACCGCCGTGCCCGGGTCCATCACCGCAAGCATCACGTCGGTGCGGCCCTGATACTTGACGCCCGCGGCGGCCGCGGCAAAGCGCACACCGCCGATCACCGGAAGATCCGGAAATGTTGCGGGCGCAAGCGGTGAACGGGGCAGGGATTTAGCCATCTTGGGCCTCCAGTTGCAAACGCAGGGGGTGGGATCAGTTCTGGATCAGGCTCATGTCGCGCAGCGCCGACGGATCCAGATCTTCGATCTCGGAACGCTCGATCATCGCATTTGCGGTCAGCTGATTGACGCGGTCTTCGACGGCCTGCACCGCCAGTTCCTGCGCGATTTCTTCGCGCACCTCGTCAAAGTCGGGTGCCTCCAGCTTGCGACGCTCATGCAGTTTGATGACGTGCCATCCAAATTCGGTCTGCACCGGGTCGGAGACCTCTCCGGCCCGCATTTCGGTGACTGCGGCCTCGAACTCGGGAACCATGCGCCCGTTTTGAAACCATCCCAGTGCGCCGCCATTGGGTCCGGACGGTCCGGTGGAGGATTCTTTCGCCAGCGATGCGAAGTCCGCGCCGGCATCCAGCTGTTCCTTGATGTCGATCGCGGCTTCTTCCGTCTCCAGCAGAATATGCGAGGCGTTGAACTCGTCGCCGCCGTCGCCGGTGGAATAGCGGGCGTCGTAGGCCTCACGAATCGCGTCTTCGGACTGGGCATTTTCCATGATCGTTTCGATCACCGTCGAGGCCAGAAGCGAGCGTTTCTCGTGCTCTACGCTCAGCCGCACAAGCTCCGGCACATCGCCGTGCAGCTGTTGTTTCAGCGTGGTCTGCTGAATCAGCTGGTCCAGCAGCGCATTGAACAGCACATCGTCCGGAAGGCTTTGGTATTGAGCCGGCAGTTTGGATCGCGCCACAATCATGTGACCCAGAGTGATCTCTTCGCCGTTCACCTTCGCGATGACGGTATTGGCGGTCTGTTCGGCATAAGCGGGCACTGTGAGGCCGAAAACAGTCGCTGCAACGACGCCCCGCAAAAAAGTGAGACCTTTGCGCATGGAAACCTTCCTATATTCCTGCCACGGAGGGTCGTGGCGTTGACACTTATTTTCCTGCCCCTTACATCGCCATAGGGCCTGCGGCAGGACCGTCTTTCCACCTTTGTTTATGGGTTGCGAACACGGCGGGCAAGCCTGCCGCAAAACAAGGCCGTGAACAGGACTTTTGGAGCGCACATGCTGGGTATCGGAACTCTCGCCAAAAAGGTCTTCGGCACGCCGAACGACCGCAAAATCAAGGCGACACGGCCGCTGATTGCAAAGATCAACGCGCTGGAGCCGGAGTTCGAGGCGTTGAGTGACCAGGGGCTGAAGGACAAGACCGAGGACCTGCGCAAGCGGGCTCTTGCCGGTGAAAGCCTTGATGCGCTCCTGCCCGAAGCCTTTGCCAATGTGCGCGAGGCCGCACGCCGCGCTCTGGGCCTGCGGGCCTTCGACACGCAGCTGATGGGCGGCACCTTCCTGCATCAGGGCAATATCTCCGAGATGAAGACCGGTGAAGGCAAGACGCTGGTCGCGACCTTCCCGGCCTATCTGAACGCGCTCACCGGCAAGGGTGTGCATGTGGTCACGGTGAACGAATACCTCGCCAAGCGTGACAGTGAATGGATGGGCAAAGTGTTCGAGGCGCTGGGGATGACCACCGGCGTGATCTATTCGAACCAGCCCGAGGCGGAGAAGATGGCCGCCTACGAATGCGATGTCACCTATGCCACCAACAACGAGCTGGGCTTTGACTATCTGCGCGACAACATGAAGCCCTCGCTGGATCAGGTGTTCCAGAAGCAGCACAATTTCGCGATCGTCGATGAGGTCGACTCGATCCTGATCGATGAGGCGCGGACGCCGCTGATCATTTCCGGCCCGGCCGAGGATCGCTCGGAGCTTTATGAGACCATCGACAAGCTGATTCCGACGCTGGATGAAGATCACTACGAGATCGACGAAAAGACCCGCGGCGTGACCTTTACCGACGAGGGCAACGAATTCCTCGAACAGTCGCTGCAACAGGCGGGTCTGCTTGAAGAGGGCGCCAGCCTCTATGATCCCGAGAGCACCACGGTGGTGCACCACGTGAACCAGGCGCTGCGTGCGCACAAGCTGTTCCAGCGCGACAAGGACTACATCGTGCGGGACGGCAATGTGGTGCTGATCGACGAATTCACCGGTCGGATGATGCCGGGCCGTCGCCTCTCTGAGGGGCTGCATCAGGCGATCGAGGCCAAGGAAGGCGCTCAGATCCAGCCTGAGAACACGACCCTGGCCTCGGTCACGTTCCAGAACTACTTCCGCCTCTATGACAAGCTGTCCGGCATGACCGGCACGGCGATGACCGAGGCGGAGGAATTTGCGGAGATCTACGGTCTCGGTGTAGTCGAGGTTCCGACCAACCGGCCGATCGCCCGCGTGGATGAGGACGATCAGGTCTATCGCACCGCTGGCGAAAAATACGCAGCGATGATTGCGGAGGCGAAGGTCGCCCATGCAAAGGGCCAGCCGGTCCTGCTGGGCACCACGTCGATCGAGAAATCCGAACTGCTGAGCCACCTGCTGCAACAGGAAGGCATCGAACACAATGTTCTGAACGCACGCCATCACGAGCAGGAAGCAAAGATCGTCGCTGATGCCGGGCGTTATGGTGCGGTCACCATCGCCACCAACATGGCGGGACGCGGCACCGACATTCAGCTGGGCGGGAACGTCGACCTGAAGGTGATGGAAGCGCTGGAGGCCAATCCGGAGGCGGATCCGGCGGCATTGCGCGCCGAAGAAGAAGCCAAACACGCCGAAGAGAAGCAGAAGGTTCTCGACGCTGGCGGTCTTTTTGTCATGGCCTCAGAACGCCACGAGAGCCGCCGCATCGACAACCAGCTGCGGGGCCGGTCCGGTCGTCAGGGCGACCCGGGGCGCACCCGATTCTACCTCAGCCTCGAAGACGACCTGATGCGCATCTTCGGCTCCGAACGGCTGGAGAAACTGCTCTCCGGGCTCGGCATGCAAGAGGGCGAGGCGATCGTGCACCCCTGGGTGAACAAATCGCTGGAGCGCGCGCAGGCCAAGGTCGAAGGTCGCAACTTCGACATGCGCAAGAACGTGCTGAAGTTCGACGACGTGATGAACGACCAGCGCAAGGTGGTGTTTGCCCAGCGTCGTGAAATCATGGCCTCGGAGGACACCCACGAGATCGTGACGGATATGCGTCACGAGGTGATCGACGATCTGATCGATATCTACATGCCGCCCAAGACCTATGCCGACCAATGGGACACCAAAGGGCTGCAGGAGGACGTCAAGGACAAGCTGAGCATTGACGTGCCCGTGGCCGACTGGGCCGCAGAAGAAGGCGTGGATGACGAGCAGATCCGTGAACGCCTGATCGAGGCGTCTGACAAGCTGATGGCCGAGAAGGTCGATGCCTTCGGTGAGGAGGGGATGAGCAACATCGAAAAGCAGGTGTTGTTGCAGACCATCGATGCAAAATGGCGCGAGCATCTGCTGACGCTGGAGCACCTGCGCTCTGTGGTCGGGTTCCGGGGCTATGCGCAGCGCGATCCGCTCAACGAATACAAGAACGAGAGCTTCCAGCTGTTCGAATCCATGCTCGATTCGCTGCGCGAAACCGTGACTCAGCAACTGTCCCGGGTGCGCCCGCTGAGCGAAGAAGAGCAGCGTGAGATGATGATGCAGATGGCGGCCCGCCAGTCTGCCATGCAACAGGCTGCGGCCCCGGCTCCCGCCGCGGCAGACCCCGTGGAAGAACCGCTTGCGGGCTTTGTCGAGGATGACCCCTCGACCTGGGGCAACCCCTCGCGCAATGACAAATGCCCCTGCGGGTCGGGCAAGAAGTTCAAACACTGCCACGGCCGCCTGGGCTGACGCAGACGATCGCGACAAGCGACGATTTCATTAAAGACTGTGGCAATCGCCGATATTCCTCCCGGCCCCTGCCACAGTCTGGCCTCCTTCGAGAGATACGAATCCTTAACCTTTTGGGGTAAGGAGAGTGGTTATGGGTACACGAGTGACAGTGCTGATTGTGGCGGCCACGGTCAGCTGCGCATTGGGCACAGGCTTGTACATGCAAAAGCGCGCCGATGAGATGCGCGGCCCTGGACCCGTCGCGGTTTCGGCCCCAGGCACACTGCCCAGCGAACCGGACACCGGAAAGCTGGTGCTGCAGGATCTCACCTTTACCTCGGCCGCGCCCGTTGTGCGCCCCTCTCGGCCCGATGCGGGCGCGGTGACGGATCCGGCTGCGGGATGTTTCGCGGATTTGACGGTGACCCCTGCCAAAGATGCCTTCCTGCAAGTCGAAATTGACGCACCGTGCCATGCGGGGGAGCGGTTCACCCTGCATCACAGCGGTCTGATGATCACCGAATCCCTGTCACCTGCCGGAACGTACTCCGGCCAGGTGCCTGCCATGGCGGCGCATTCCGTGGTGCTGGCGGATTTTGCAACCGGGCGCGATCTGGAGGCGAGCGCGCGGGTTGTGGATTTTGACCGCGTCGAACGTGTTGCGCTGCAGTGGCAGGGACACAGCGGGCTTGAGCTGCATGCGCTTGAATTTGGTGCCACCTATGGCGATGAGGGTCATGTCTGGGCCGGGTCCGAACCCGGTCGGGGCGCGGGCTCCGTCGAGCTGTTGGGCGACCCCGATCAGATCGCCCCCCATTTGCTGCAGGTCTACACCCTGCCGCAGAGCGCGGCTCTTGGCGATGCTGACGTCTCCGTCGAAGCGGAGATTACCGCGATGAATTGTGATCGCACCATCTCTGCCCAACTGGTGGAACGCCGCGGGGACCACCTGCGGACGCGGGATCTGACCCTGAACATGCCAGACTGTTCTGCGGTTGGTGATTTTCTGGTGTTGAATAATCTCGTCGAAAGCTTGAAAATCGCCGCCAACTGACGGCGACGACACCAGGATTTCTCATGAGCTATTTTCGTGCGGCGATTTGCGCCGCACTCTGTTTGTTCGGCGCAGGCGTCCCGGTTGCAGGCCAGGATGTGACACTGTCCTCGCCCGATGGCGCGATCGAGGTCACCGGCGACCTGCTGGGGTTCGATGGCGAGTTCTATCGTGTCGACACCCAGTTCGGGGAACTGACGGTTGATGGCTCCGGCGTCCATTGTGATGGGCCCGGCTGTCCCAGCCTGTCGGACTTTGTGGCCGAGATCACCCTGTCGGGATCCTCGACCATGGCCGAAGTGCTGTTGCCCGCGCTGGTGGAGGGGTTTGCCCTGCGCAACGGGTTTCAAACCACGCGGGAGCAGATCGATTCACGCCAGTTTGAATACACCCTGTTGCGTGACAGTGATCCGGCCGCCCGTTTCGTGTTCCTGGTGAGCAACACCAACGAGGGGTTTGCCGATCTTCTGGCAGATCAGACCGACATCGTCATGGCGTTGCGCGAAATCCGGGATGCCGAGCGCCGTCTCGCGCAGGACGCGGGCATGGGCGATATGACATTGTCCAACCGCGCGCGGGTGCTGGCGCTGGATGCGATGGTGCCGATCGTGTCACGCACCAACCCCGTGCGCCGGATTTCGTTGCCGCAACTGGCTGATGTCTATGCCGGCAAGCTCACCAACTGGAAGCAGCTGGGCGGAGCGGATGCGCCAATCTCGATGCATCTGACAGTCGAAGGCTCCGGTCTGGCGGAGGCCGTCGAAGACCGCCTGCTGGCCCCGGCGGGGCTGGAACTGTCGCGCGCCATCCGGCGGCATGACCGTGGCAGCTCGTTGGTGCGGACCGTGGCCACGGATCCGTTTGCGATCGGCATTGCCAGCTATGCCGAAACCGGAACGGCACGGATGCTGACCCTGACCGGGTCCTGCGGGTTCTCGCTGAGTGCCGGGCGCCGTATGATAAAAACAGAGGACTACCCGCTGACGGCGCCGATGTTCCTCTATCTTCCGGCCCGGAGATTGCCCCGGGTGGCCCGCGATTTTCTGACCTATGTCCGCGGGCCGGCAGCGCAGGCGGTGATCCGGCGAGCCGGGTTTGTGGATCAGGCCGCGGAACGGATTCCGATGGCGGCACAGGGGGAACGTCTGGGCAATGCGATCAAGGCGGCAGGAGAGGACATTGGCCTCGACGCGCTGCAAAGCCTGATCCGGGGGCTCGACAAATTGCAGCGGTTGACACTGACCTTCCGGTTCGAGGCCGGATCGTCGCGACCGGACGCGCAATCCCGCAGCAATATCGACCTGCTCGCGCGCGAGATCGAGGCCGGTATTTATGACAACAAACGATTGGTGTTTGTCGGATTCTCCGATGGGGAGGGCCCTGCCGAGGGAAATCTGGCGATCGCGCTGAAGCGGGCGGAGGCCGTGCGGCATGCGGTCGAGGCCGCGGCGGAAACGGCCAATCTGGACCGGCTGCGCATTGAGACCCAGGCCTATGGCGAAACGCTTCCGATCGCCTGCGATGACAGCGGTTGGGGCCGACAGGTCAATCGGCGGGTGGAGATCTGGGTGGAGTAATGTCGCAGCAACGCCGTGCCCTTGTCCTTGGTGCTTACGGGTTGATTGGCGCAGCCTGTGTGCGGGCGCTCGACAATGCCGGTTTCGAGGTCGTTGGTATGGGGCGTTCTGCTGCATCGGCGCAGGCGGCAAACTTGCCCGTGCAATGGGAGATCTGCGACATAACCACGCTCACCGTGGCACAATGGCAAGAGATGCTGCGTGACGTGGATGTGGTGGTAAACGCGGCAGGGGCGTTGCAGGACGGTGCGCGGGACAACCTGGAGGCCATCCATGTAACCGCTATCGCCAACCTGACCGAAGCCATCGGCGATCTGCCGGTGCGGCTGGTGCAGATTTCGGCGGCGGGCGTGTCCGAGACCGCCCCGACAGCGTTCTTTCGCAGCAAGGCGCGAGGCGACGCACTGGTGTCCGACCGGCTGTCGGATTGGGTGATTTTGCAGCCGACGCTGGTTCTGGCGCGCGAGGCTTATGGGGGAACGGCATTGTTGCGTGCGATCGCTTCGATCCCCTTGGTCCAGCCGCAGGTGCTGGCGGATGCGCCGGTTCAAACCGTTGCCCTCGATGATGTTGCAGAGGCGGTCGTGCGTGCCGCGACCGGGGATATTCCTGCGCGAACAACCGCAACACTGACCGAAGCGGGCGTGCAGAGTTTTGCGGAGCTCACGTCTCAGGTGCGCGCCTGGCTCGGGCTTCCGCCTGCGCGCTGGAGGCCGGTCGTGCCGGGCTGGATGATCCGATTGAGCAGCTGCGGTGCGGATCTTCTTGGCCACTTGGGCTGGCGGTCTCCGCTTCGACGCAGCGCGTTGCGCAGTCTTGAGGCGGGCATTCGCGGGGACCCCGGCTCCTGGATCGCGGCCGGAGGAGGGCCGTGCCGATCTCTTGCGGATACCCTCAATGCGCAGCCGGCGACGCGACAGGATCGGATGTTTGCCCGGGTCTACCTCCTGCTGCCCCTGGCAATCGCCACCTTGTCGCTGTTCTGGATTCTCTCCGGGATCATCCCGTTCTTTGACTATGCAGGAACGGTGTCGATCCTGACCGAGCGGGGTGTCGCCCCTTGGGCAAGTACCCTGGCCGTGATCGGCGGCGCTGTACTGGACATTGTGTTGGGCGCCGCACTCCTGTGGCGTCCGTGGGTCAGGCGGGCGGCGCTTGGAATGGTTGCGCTGTCGCTCAGCTATCTGTTGGGGAGCGTCGTGGCAGCCCCGGACCTGTGGCTCGATCCTTTGGGTCCGATGATAAAGGTGTTTCCGGGAATGGTGCTGGCGGGCTTTGTCTGGCTGGTCGTGGAGGCGCGATGACCTACGAGATCCTGCTGTTTCTGCATGTCATCGGGGCGATGGTTCTGCTGGGGACCGGCGCAGGCATCGCCTTTTTCATGGTGGTTTCACATCACAGCCGCGACCCAGCGCTGATCGCCCATGTGGCGGGTATCGTGGTGCTTGCGGATACGTTGTTCACCGCAACGGCTGCCGTGGCGCAGCCGATCACGGGCTATCTGCTGGCACGAGAGGTCGGATGGGCGTTGACCGAAGGCTGGGTTGCCCTGTCGCTGGCGTTGTATCTGGTGGTCGGAGCGTTCTGGCTGCCCGTGGTGTGGATGCAGATCCGGATGCGGAACCTGGCGCGACAGGCGCGGGAGGCCGGTGCGGCGCTCCCGGAGGCGTATTTTCGCCTCTATCGCTGGTGGTTCGCCTGTGGCTTTCCCGCGTTTGCAGCGGTGCTGGCCATCCTGTGGCTGATGCTGACAAAGCCCGCCCTCTAGCCACCGTCCAATCCTGTTCCGTGTTGTGTCCTGTTGGTCCCAACCCGGGGGTCAGCGCAATCGCGCTTCGCTGCTGGCGTCAAACAGGAACACATCCGCGTCGTCGAAATCGAGGGCGACTGCAGCCCCTTCCTCCAGCGAATCCTCGCCGCGCGTTTCGACGATAATCTTGGCGCCATCGGCGCAGATCAGGTGGTCATAGGCCACCGCTCCAAGGCGCTCTCGCAGATCAAGCGTCGCGGTGTGACCTGCCGAGACCGCGATATTCTGGGGACGCAGCCCGACGATGACCGGTGTGCCCTCCGCCGGCAATGCAACCTCGGTTGAGATCTGGCGTCCGTCAAACGCGGGGACGGTCACCTTGCCATCCTGGACGGTTCCGGTGACAAAATTCATGCTTGGGGAGCCGATGAAACCGGCGACAAACTTGTTGTCGGGATCCTTGTAGAGGTCCATCGGCGTGCCGACCTGCTCCACCCGCCCGGCGCGCAGCACGACGATTTTATCCGCGAGTGTCATCGCTTCGACCTGGTCGTGGGTGACATAGACCATGGTGGCGCCGATTTCCTTGTGCAGGCGCGCGATCTCCACGCGCATGTCGACGCGCAACTCGGCATCCAGGTTCGACAGGGGTTCATCGAACAGAAAAACCTCCGGCCCGCGCACGATCGCACGACCGATTGCAACCCGCTGCCGCTGACCGCCCGACAGGGCTTTGGGTTTGCGCGACAGATAGTCGTCTAGCTTGAGGATGCGGGAGGCTTCGGCGACCTTTTCCTTGATGTCCGCCTTTGGGTGGCCGGTCATCTTGAGCCCGAATCCCATATTCTCCTCGACGGTCATATGCGGGTAGAGGGCGTAGGACTGGAACACCATGGCCACGCCCCGCTCTGCGGCATCGACATTGGTGACGTCACGCGCGCCGATGTGGATTTGTCCGGCGGTGGTTTCTTCAAGACCAGCCACCATGCGCAGGAGCGTGGACTTGCCGCAGCCAGACGGCCCGACAAAGACACAGAACTCGCCGTCCTCAATCTGAAGGTTCACATCAAAGATGGTCTGGATTTCGCCGTATTTCTTTACGGCATTGGTCAGCGTGACGCCGGTCATGATCGTGATCCTTTCTGCGGCGCGGGGTCCTTGCCCGCTGCGCCGGTCCTCCTCAGGTGGGGAACTGCCAGCTCTCGGCAGCCTCCGCGATGTCATTGGCGGTTTTCAGCAGCAGCGGGCGAAAGGCGTCGAGCCCCTCAAGAGATTGCCGCTGGGTGGATGATGTGATCGACAGGGCGCCCATGACCCGGCCCTTGGTGGACAGGATGGGGGCGGCGATGCAGATGATCCCGGGTTCATGTTCTTCGCGGTCGAACGCCACGCCATCGGTCCGGATCCGGTCCAGCTCGGCGCGAAAGGCGTTTTCGCTCGCCAGTGTGTGGGGCGTGTGTTGGACATAGGCCTGCCGACGGATCGCATCATCGCGGGCGGTTCCGTCCAGATGCGCGATCATCGCCTTGCCAACGCCGGTACAGAAGCCCGGGCCAACCTTGCCCGCCTGGCTGAACATCTCGATCGGGGTGCGGGCGTTGCGCTTGTCGACATAGAGCACCTGCCCCTGATCCAGCTGGGCGAGGTGGATCGTCTCGCCAACCTCGATCGAAAGCGCGTCCAGATGATCGCGGGCGACCGGGGCCAGTGAGCTCTGCCGCCAGGCGGCATGGGCCAGCCGCACTAGGCGCAGGCCCGGTGCATAGGTTTGCTGTTCGTCGTCAAAACACAGCATGCCCTGATTCGTCAGAGTTCGCAGGAGGCGGTACAGCGTTGCCTTGGGGTGGCGCGACGCAGCGAGCAGCTCGGCAAAGCGCACAGGGCGTCCGTACTCGGCAACCCGGTCCAGAATTTCCAAGGCTTTTCCGACTGTTCCGTCGTTGCCGCGCTGCGGCGTGTCCGGCGTTGCCATTGTTGTCCTCCCTGACGTCCCGCCGCCCGGAGGCGAAGAGACTGTTGACATTCATAGACAGTATCATTCATGGTTTCAATAGTTGGAAACTGGTTCCATTATGTGAAACCAAACGCCAGCCGTCAATATGGGAGGACATCATGAACTTGCTGAAGGGAACGGTCGCGGGTATCGCAATGACCGTCGGTCTGGCTGCATCTGCACAGGCCTCGGAGTTGAGCGGGACGCTCAAGATTTTTTCGGATATGTCGAATCCGGCGCCACGCGCTGTGATCGAGAAGCTGGCGGAAGATTTTGATGCCATGCATCCCGATCTCTCGGTCGAGCTGACCGTGATTGATCGCGAAGCCTACAAGACCCAAATTCGCAACTTCCTCACCGCCAATGCCCCGGATGTGGCCAACTGGTATGCGGCGAACCGGATGCGTCCCTATGTATCGGCTGGTCTGTTCGAGGATGTCTCCGACCTGTGGGCCGAGCCTGAAATCGCCGAGAATCTCGCGTCGACCAAAGGCGCCATGACCATCGACGGCAAGCAATGGGGCGTGCCCTATACCTATTATCAATGGGGCGTCTATTACCGCGAAGACATCTACAACGAGCTGGGGCTGGAGGAGCCGACGGACTGGGAGAGCTTCAAGGCAAACTGCCAGAAGATCCTCGATTCGGGTCGCAAGTGCTTTACGATCGGGTCGAAATTCCTTTGGACCGCCGGGGGATGGTTCGACTACCTCAACATGCGCACCAATGGCTATGACTTCCACATGGCACTGACCAACGGGGAAATCCCGTGGACCGATGAGCGGGTGCAGCAGACCTTTGCCAACTGGCGCGAACTGATCGACATGGGGGCGTTCATCGATAACCACCAGTCCTACAGCTGGCAAGAAGCGCTGCCGTTCATGGTCAATGGTGAGGCCGCAGCCTATCTGATGGGCAACTTTGCCGTCGCGCCGCTGCGCGAGGCCGGGTTGGGTGAAGATCAGATCGATTTCTATCAGTTCCCGGCGATCAACCCGGATGTCGAGATGGCCGAAGACGCGCCCACCGACACCTTCCACATCCCGGCGGGGGCGCAGAACAAGGACGCGGCGCGCGAATTCCTGCGCTATGTCGTGTCCGCAGATGTGCAGACCGACATCAACAGCGGCGACAAACTGGGCCAGTTGCCGGTCAACGCATCCTCTTCGGTGGATGATGACGAGATGCTGACCCAGGGCTTTGAACTGCTGTCATCCAACAGCCCCGGTGGCATCGCGCAGTTCTTCGATCGCGACGCCCCGGCCGAGATGGCGTCGGTTGCGATGGAAGGGTTCCAGGAGTTCATGGTGTTCCCGGACAATCTGGACGACATCCTGAACCGCCTCGAGAAAGCCCGTCAGCGGGTCTACTGATCCAAAGTGATCGGGCGGGAACAGTCCCGCCCGATACCGTGGATGGGCGGCGCGCTATGCCGCTGCCAGAGATCCAATCACCTCTTTCGCCTGTCCCGCCGTCTGTGACCGAAGGCGGGTGGAAAGTACCCCGGGAGACCTCCTATGGCTGACACAGCCTTGCCGCTCACAGATCGTGCCCCCGGTTGGATTCGACGCAACCGGCAGGCCCTTGCACCGTTCCTGTTCCTGTTGCCGGGCACGTTGTTCTTCTTGTTCTACGTGATCTTTCCGATCCTCCAGAGCTTCAACCTCTCGTTCTATCGCTGGGATGGACTGGGAGAGCCGCTTTATGTGGGCATGGAAAACTACGTGGAGCTGATGGACGATCGCGCGTTTGAGGTCTCCTTGTGGAACAATCTGAAATGGCTGCTCCTGTACCTTCTGGCGATCCCCGCCGGCCTGGCGATCGCGTTGTTCCTAAATCAGAATGTCGTCGGTATCCGGCTCTACAAGTCGTTGTTCTTCTTTCCATTTGTCATCAGCCAAGTAGTCGTCGGTCTGGTGTTCAGCTGGTTCTATGATCCAACCTTTGGCTTGCTGAACCAGATCCTCGGTTTTTTTGGCTTTGGCACGCTGAACGTTCTTGGTGACCCCAGCCTTGTGACCTACGGGATCATCCTTGCCGGTCTTTGGCCGCAGACTGCCTATTGTATGATCCTTTATCTGACGGGGCTGAATGCGGTGGACCCGGAGCAGGTGGAGGCTGCGCGCCTTGATGGGGCCAAGGGCATGAAGATGCTGTGGTATGTGATCATTCCCCAGCTGCGGCCCGCGACCTTCATTGCCTTCGTGGTGACGATCATCGGCGCGCTGCGCTCCTTTGACCTGATCTCCATCATGACCAACGGCGGACCGTTTGGATCGTCGCGTGTGCTGTCGTTCTACATGTTTGAAAAAGCGCTGTCGGAATACGGCTTCCGCATGGGCTATGGAGCGGCGATTGCCGTGGTGCTGTTCCTGATCATGCTGTGCTTTATCGCCTATTTCCTGTGGTCGATGTACCAAGAAGAGAAAGGGGGCCGCTGATGTTCCCGCGTCCGATCCAGAAATCCTCGCCCGCCTGGGCCGCCACCTATCAGGCCATGGTGCCGATGGCGCTGGTGCTGTGGCTGCTGCCGCTGATCGCGGTCGCCGTGTTCTCCATCAAGCCGGATGTGGATTTCACCACCGGCAATTACTGGGGCTGGCCGTCCGCCTTCAAAGGGTTCGAGAACTACGGCAAGGTGTTCTTTGCCTCCGACATGCCGCGCTATCTGATGAACTCGGTGCTGATCACGGTGCCGACGGTGATCGGGGCGGTGGCGCTGTCCTGCATGACGGGTTTTGCGCTGGGCGTGTATAAGTTCCGTGGCAACCTGTTGTTGTTCTTCATGTTTGTGGCGGGGAACTTCGTGCCCTTTCAGATCCTGATGGTTCCGGTGCGCGACCTGACGCTGGATCTGGGTCTTTATAATACCAAGACCGGCCTGGTGCTGTTCCACGTTGCTTTTCAGACCGGGTTCTGCACCCTGTTCATGCGCAATTTCATTCGCGCCCTGCCGTTTGAGTTGATCGAAGCGGCGCGCGTCGAAGGCGTCGCGGAGTGGCGGATCTTCTGGTTTGTGGTGCTGCCGCTGATGAAGCCCGCGATTGCCGCGCTGTCGGTGCTGATCTTCACCTTCATCTGGAATGACTATTTCTGGGCGGTGGTGCTGACGCAGGGGGCTGAAAGCCAGCCGGTGACGGCGGGGATCACCTCTTTCAACGCGCAATATCGCGCGGCCTATCACCTGATGAGTGCCGGCTCGATCGTGGCGGCGCTGCCGCCGGTGGCGATGTTCTTCCTGATGCAGCGACATTTCATCGCCGGTCTGACCCTCGGGGCGGTGAAATGAGCGACGATCTGCACCTCTGGCGGATCGATGCGCCGGGTCAAACGCTGGTGCTGTCGTCTGACGGCGGTCTTCCCGGCGCGCTCTACTGGGGGCCTGCGCTGCTGCCGGAGACGGATCTGGCCGCACTGGCCCGGGCCTGCGAACAGGAAGTGACCGGCGGGATGATTGATCGGCTGCCGCCGCTGTCGCTGTGTCCAGAGGCGTCACTGTCGTTTGAGGGGCAGCCGGGTCTGGTGGCCTATCGCGATGGGGCACCGCTCCATCCGCGGTTCCGTCTGGAAGACACCAACGGGGCGCAGTTCACCTGCCGGGATCGCGATCTTGGGCTGACGCTGTTGTTTGATTTTGAGGTCCGGGGCGAGACAATCGCCGCCTCGACCACGCTGATCTCGGATCGGGAGGTCACCCTGCACCACCTTGCCGCGCCGGTATTCCCGGGGCCGCAGATGGGACATGAGATCGTCGATGTCTCCGGCCGCTGGATCGGGGAGTTCCAGATCGAACGCGCACCATGGCGAGCGGGGATCCACACGCGCGAGGCGCGCACGGGGCGCTCCGGCCATGAGCATCCGCCCTTGGCCTATTTCCCCGAAGCCGGCGCCAGCAATACCCAAGGCACCGTCTTTGCCATGCATTACGGCTGGTCCGGTGGGCATGTGATGCTCGCCGAAGAGCTTCCCTCCGGACGGCGGCAGATCCAATGGGGCCATGCGACGGGGACCCGTGCGGCGGGTACCAAATTCCGCACCGCGCCGCTGTATCTGGCGGTGTCGCAGGCAGGCTTCAACGGCTGTGCCGTCGCCTTTCAACGTCTGCTACGCGATCATGTGGTTGCCTGGCCCAAGCCCGAAACCCCACGCCCGGTGCACTACAATTGCTGGGAGGCGGTCTATTTCAATCATGATTTCGCTGTCCTGAGCGAGATCGCAGAGCGGGCGGCCAAGCTTGGTGCGGAACGTTTTGTGCTGGATGATGGCTGGTTCGGGAGACGCGATGACGACACGTCGTCGTTGGGCGATTGGGACATTGATTGGCGTAAATGGCCCGAGGGGCTGACGCCGCTGATCGACCACGTGGAACGCCTCGGCATGACCTTCGGCCTGTGGGTGGAGCCGGAGATGGTGAACCTTGACAGTGATCTGGCGCGGGCGCATCCGGACTGGATCCTCGGCCCGGCGGATCAGATTGAGGGACGCCAACAGCGGGTGCTGGACCTGTCGCGCGACGACGTGCGGGCGCACCTGTTCCGGACGCTGTCGACGATCCTGAGCGACAACCGGATCGACTACCTGAAATGGGACCATAACCGCCTGCTGCCGATCACCGATGCGGCTCAGGCAGAGGGTATCTACGCGCTGCTGCGGGATCTGCGCACGGCGTTTCCGGAGGTCGAAATCGAGAGCTGCGCCTCGGGCGGGGGGCGGATCGATGCAGGTATCCTGAGCCTCACGCAGCGGGTCTGGCTCTCGGACAGCAACGACGCATTGGAACGCTTGCGGATCCAGCATGATGCGGCGCTGTTCCTGCCGATAGCCGTGACGGGATCGCATGTCGGCCCGCGGATCTGCCATACCTCGGGACGGAGCATCGACATGCCGATGCGCGCCTGGGTCGCGGCCCAGCGGCACATGGGGTTCGAAATGGACCCCCGCGAGTTGACAGAGGCGGAGGCCGAGGTGCTCACCTGGGTCACTGCCTGGTGGAAGCACAATCGCCATTGGCGGATGGGCGCGGATATTCTGCGCCTAGACAGCGCGGATGACACTGTGATCGCGGAACAGCAGCAGGCGGCCGATGGCAGCCGCTTTGTGGTCTTTGCCGGCAAGGCGCGGACCTCGCATCAGATCATGCCGCGCCCGCTGCGCCTGACTGGTCTCGATCCCCAAGCGCTTTACCGGATCGACCTCGTGAACCGGGAGGATCTGCACCACCTGTCGCGCGGGCGCACCGCACTGAAAGAGGGACCGCTCACGCTCAGCGGTCAGATCCTGATGCAACAGGGGCTGACCCTTCCCTGGCAATTTCCTGAAACGATCTGGGTGATCGAAGGAGAAAAACTATGACCAAAGACCGTCGCAGCCGTGGCTGGTATGGCAAGCTGGACAAGGACGGCTTTATTCACCGGTCCTGGATGAAAAACCAGGGCTTTCCCGATCATGCCTTTGACGGGCGGCCGATCATCGGGATCTGCAATACGTGGTCCGAACTGACACCCTGCAACTCCGGCCTGCGGGACCTTGCCGAAGGGGTGAAGCGCGGCGTTTGGGAGGCGGGCGGCTTTCCTGTCGAATTTCCGGTGATGTCGCTGGGCGAAACCCAGATGAAGCCGACGGCGATGTTGTTCCGCAACCTTCTTGCGATGGACGTCGAAGAATCGATCCGCGCCTATGGGATCGACGGTGTGGTGCTGCTTGGCGGTTGCGACAAGACCACGCCGGGTCAGTTGATGGGCGCAGCCTCCGTCGATCTGCCCGCGATCGTTGTTTCCTCGGGGCCGATGCTGAACGGCAAATACCGCGGTCAGGACATCGGGTCCGGCACCGACGTCTGGAAATTCTCCGAAGCGGTGCGCGCGGGCGAGATGACGCTGAAGGACTTCATGAACGCCGAGTCGGGCATGAGCCGCTCCAAAGGGGTCTGCATGACCATGGGCACGGCCTCGACCATGGCGTCTCTGGTCGAGGCGATGGGGATGTCGCTGCCCACAAACGCGGCGCTGCCTGCGGTGGATGCGCGTCGCATGGCGCTGGCGCATCTGACGGGCAAGCGCATCGTCGAGATGGTCGATGAAGACCTGAAACCCTCAGACGTGCTGACCAAACAGGCCTTCGAGAACGCCATTCTTGCCAACGCTGCGGTCGGCGGCTCCACCAATGCGGTGGTGCATCTGCTGGCGCTGGCCGGTCGGGTTGGCGTGGAACTGGACCTGAAGGATTTCGAGATCGGCTCCGAGATCCCGCTGCTGGTGAATTGCATGCCCTCCGGCACATACCTGATGGAGGATTTCTGCTACGCGGGGGGCATGCCCGTGGTGCTGAAGCAGCTGCAGGACAAGGGCCACCTGAGATCCGCACGGACCGTTCTTGGTGGTGATATCACCACCTATGCCGACGGGGCGGAGTGTTTCAACGACGATGTCATCCGCGGTTTCGACGCGCCGGTGAAACCTGCTGCCGGTTTGCGGGTGCTGCGGGGCAACCTGGCGCCGAACGGGGCCATCGTGAAACCCTCGGCGGCCTCCGATCACCTGCTGGAACACGAAGGCGAGGCCTATGTGTTCGAGAGCATCGAGGACATGAAAGCCAATATCGACCGCGAGGATCTGCCGGTGACGGCGGATAGCATTCTGGTGCTCAAGGGCTGCGGACCAAAGGGCTACCCGGGGATGCCCGAAGTGGGCAACATGCCGATCCCGCGCAAATTGGTGACCCAGGGGGTGAAGGACATGATCCGGGTGTCGGACGCGCGCATGTCCGGCACCGCCTTTGGCACCGTGATCCTGCATGTCTCGCCCGAGGCGCAGGCGGGGGGACCGTTGGCGCTGGTCAAGACCGGCGACCGCATCCGGGTGTCGGCCACCAAGGGCGAATTGGAGCTTCTGATCTCCGCCGAGGAGATGGAGACCCGCCGCGCCGCATGGCAGCCGGACGCGCCGCACTACACCCGCGGCTACGCAAAACTTTATATCGATCACGTCCTTCAGGCCGATCAGGGCGCGGATCTGGATTTCCTGGTGGGCAAGGACACCCGCCCGGTAACGAGGGAGAGCCACTGACATGGATCTGAACGCAACTTTCCACGATCTGGAGGGCGCCTCCGTCTTCATCACTGGCGGTGGATCCGGTATCGGCGCGGCCCTGACCGAGGGGTTTCTGCGGCAAGGGGCCAGGGTGGCCTTTGTCGGGCGATCCGACGCCAGTGAGTTTGTCGAGCGGATGGAGGCCGAGACCGGCACCCGACCGCTGTTCATTCAATGTGACATTACCGATATTTCGGCGCTTCAGGCCGCGATTGCCCAGGCGGCAGACGCGCATGGCCCCGTTGGTATCCTAGTGAACAATGCGGCCAACGATCAACGCCACGCGACTTTGGATGTCGATGAGGCGTTCTGGGACTGGTCGCAGGCGGTGAACCTCAAGGCCTATTTCTTTGCCTGCCAGGCAGTGGTGCCGGGGATGCAACAGCTCGGCGGCGGGGCTATCGTGAACTTCACCTCGATCAGCTACATGATGGGCAACAGCGGGTATCCCGCCTACACGACCGCCAACTCCGGCATCAATGGCATGACCCGCAGCCTTGCGCGCGAATTCGGACCTGATCGCATCCGCGTCAACGCGCTCGCACCGGGGTGGGTCCTGACTGAAAAGCAGCTCGACAAATGGGCGACGCCCGAGGGGCTGGCGGCCCATCTTGAACGCCAATGTCTCAAGGATCACCTCGCGCCACAGGACATCGTCGAGTCCACGCTCTTTCTGGCATCGCAGTCCAGCCGCATGATCTCCGGTCAGGCGCTGGTGGTCGATGGCGGTGTCGTGGTGTCCGGATGACGGATCACACCAATACCAGCGCCGCCTGGGTCGCTGTGGACTGGGGCACCTCTCATCTGCGCCTGTGGCCCATGGGGGAGAACGGTCGCCCCCTGCGCCGCATCGACTCTGACAAGGGTATGGCGAGTCTGGCGCGTGAAGACTATGAAAAGACCCTATTGGCCTTGTTAGAGCCTTATATCGAGTCTGGACGGACGCTGAATGTCCTCTGTTGCGGCATGGTTGGCTCGCGCCAGGGATGGTGCGAGGCCCCCTATCTCCAAGCCCCCTGCGCGCCGCCGGGATTTGACACCGCAACCCGCGTTGAAACATCCGATCCGCGGATCGAGGTGCATGTCCTGTCGGGGGTGAAACAGCTTCATCCCGCCGACGTCATGCGTGGGGAAGAGACACAGATTGCGGGGGTCCTGGCGCTGTCTCCCGACCTGTCGGGCGTGATCTGCCTGCCCGGGACCCACACCAAATGGGTTCTGGTCGAGGACGGGGAAATCAGGCAATTCTCGACCTTTCTGACGGGCGAGCTGTTTCAGCTGCTCGGCACGTCCTCCGTTCTGCGCCATACTCTGGCGAGGGACAGCTGGAACAGCGCCGCATTTGAGGCCGGATGCCGTGCCGGCAGCCAGTCACCGCAGCTGCTTGGCAACCTGTTGTTTGGTCTGCGCGCCGAAGCGCTGCTGACCGATCTCGATCCGGTGGAGGCCAGGTCGCGGGCGTCGGGGCTGCTGCTGGGGCTCGAAATCTCGGGCATGCGTCCCCTCTGGCAGGGAAAGACCACGATTCTGGTGGGCGAAAGCGACATCGCGCAGGCCTATGCCACAGCGCTTGCGATCGAGAACGCCGAGGCACGGGTGCTGGACGCCGAGCAGGTCACGCTTGCCGGATTGGGCGCAGCGCGCGCAAATGACATGAGGAACAGACCATGAGCCGCAACATCATCGCCATCCTGCGCGGACTGACGCCGGAAGAAGCGCTCCCGGTAACGGATGCCCTGCTGGAGGCGGGCATCACCCAGATCGAGGTGCCGCTCAACTCGCCCGATCCCTTCGACAGCATCGCGCGGATGGTCGCCTATACCACCGGCCACGCCCAGGTCGGCGCGGGCACTGTCCTGGACCGTGCCGATGTTCAGCGGTTGCAGGAGATCGGGGCGAAGCTGGTGGTGTCGCCCGATTGCAATCCGGATGTGATTGCCGCCACAAAGGCGGCCGGGATGCTGTCCTTTCCAGGTGTGTTTACGCCGACCGAAGCCTTCAGCGCCCTGCGCGCCGGTGCGGATGGCCTGAAATTCTTCCCGGCCTTCAAGCTGGGGATCGACGGGTTTGCGGCGGTCAAGGCCGTCTTGCCCACACAGACGCAAACCTTTGCCGTCGGTGGTGTCGGGCCGGAGAATTTTGCCGACTGGAAAGCCGCCGGGATCACCGGGTTCGGGATCGGGTCCAACCTCTACAAACCCGGGCGGGGCATTGCCGACATCGCCGCCAGAGCGCGGGACATGGTCTCGGCCTATGATGCGGTGTCGGTATGACCGTGGCGGAGGTCTTCAGTTCCCACAGGTGTATTCTGGGGGAAGGGCCGCTCTGGCACCCGGAACGGCAGCAACTGTTCTGGTTCGATATCCTCGGCAAGCGTCTCCTTACTGTCGAGGGCACCGAGGACCATATCTGGCAGTTCGAGGAATGTGTCTCGGCGGCGGGCTGGCTGGACCGCGATGCCTTGCTGATCGCCAGTGAAACCGGGCTCTGGCGTTTTGATCTGCGTTCGCAAGAGCGCGATCTGATCTGTGCGCTGGAGGCCGACAATCCGCTGACCCGGTCCAACGATGGCCGGGCTGACCCTTGGGGCGGCTTTTGGATTGGGACCATGGGGTTCAATGCAGAACCGGGCGCAGGGGCGATCTATCGCTTCTATCGCGGGGAGCTGCGCAAGCTGGTGCCCCATGTGACGATCTCGAATGCGATCTGCTTTGCCCCGGATGCAAGCTGCGCCTATTACGCAGACACCAAGGCGGGGCGCATCATGCGTCAGCCTCTGGCTGCGGCGGACGGCTGGCCGGAGGGTAAGGCGGATGTTTTCCTCGATGCCAGCAGGGAAGATTTCGGAGTTGATGGGGCCGTCGTGGACAGGTCTGGACACCTCTGGAACGCGCAGTGGGGTGCTGGCCGCGTGGCCTGTTATAGTCCCGAAGGCGCCTTGTTAGAGACTGTTCAGGTGTCGACACCTCAATGCTCCTGCCCGGCCTTTGGCGGCGCAGACCTGTCGACCCTCTTTATCACGACGGCGGCCGAAGGGTTGGACGACCCAAATGCCGGTCAGACCTATTGTGCCCTGACAGGCGCAACCGGTCAGTATGAACACAAGGTCATTTTGTGAGGATGACATGAAGCGAAGCCTGGGCACCTGCTACTATCCCGAACACTGGCCCGAGGAGATATGGACCCAAGATGCGAAGCGCATGGCTGATATGGGGCTCAGCTGGGTGCGCATCGGGGAATTTTCCTGGGCAAAACTGGAGCCATCGCCCGGCCAGTTGCAGTGGGACTGGCTCGACCGCGCCATTGACGTGCTGGGCCAGCATGGGCTGCGGGTTGTGCTGGGCACGCCGACGGCCACGCCACCGCGCTGGATGGCGGACCGGTATCCGGACATGTTTGCGGTGGATGCTGACGGGCATCCGCGTGGGTTCGGCTCCCGCCGCCATTATTGTTTCAGCCACAGAGGGTATTTTGCCGAAAGCCAGCGGATCACCCGACTGATGGCAGAGCGTTATGGCGCCAATCCCCATGTGGCGGCGTGGCAGACCGACAATGAGTACGGATGTCACGACACCACCCTGAGTTATTCCGAAGCGGCACGGGTGGCGTTTCGGGACTGGCTGCGGGATCGGTTCGACGCGGACATATCTGCGTTGAACGCTGCCTGGGGCAATGTCTTCTGGTCGATGGACTACCGTGACTTTTCCGAAATCGGATTGCCCAATCTCACCGTAACGGAACCCAATCCGGCACATGTGCTGGCCTTCAAGCGGTTCAGTTCGGATCAGGTTGTTGCCTTCAACCGGGCGCAGGTCGAGATCATCAAGCAGTTCTCGGACGCGCCGATATCGCATAACTATATGGGGCGTATTACGGATTTCGACCACTTCAAGCTGGGCGAGGATCTGGAAATCGCCACATGGGACAGCTATCCGCTGGGCTTTCTCGAAGATCGCGTTGGGGCGACACCGCAGGAGCAACGCGCCTATGCACGGCAGGGAGATCCGGATTTTCAGGCTTTGCACCATGACCTCTATCGCGCCGTGGGGCGCGGTCGTTGGTGGGTGATGGAGCAGCAACCGGGGCCTGTGAACTGGGCGCCCTACAACCCCGCGCCTCTGCCCGGCATGGTCCGGCTCTGGTCCTGGGAAGCCTTTGCACATGGCGCAGAGGCCGTGTGCTACTTTCGCTGGCGACAAGCGCCCTTTGCCCAGGAGCAGATGCATGCTGGTCTCCTGCGTCCGGACAGCGAGGAGGCGCCGGCGGCCGTCGAAGCCCGTCAGGTGGCAGAGGAGATCAACACAGCGCCGATGGTTCAGCCTGCGCAGGCCCCCGTCGCCCTCCTGTTCGACTATGATGCGGACTGGGCGTGGTCGACGCAGCCACATGGCGCCGGGCTGAGCTATTTTGGCCTGGTCCTTGATCACTACAAGGCGTTGCGCCGCGCAGGCTTGAGCATCGATATATTGCCCGCGACCGTGCGGGAGTTCGGCGGCTATGATCTGATCCTTGCGCCGGGATTGATGCATATGCCCGAAGATCTGAAAGCTGCTCTGGCGGATTGCGAAGGTGACGTGCTCTACGGGCCGCGCACCGGGGCGCGGGATGCGCATTTCAACATTCCGACCGCGCCTCTGCCCCCCGCCTTGCCGGGGCTGGATGTCATCGTGTCGAGGGTGGAGAGCTTGCGTCCGGATATGCCTGTGCCGCTGGCTGGGGGCGGCGCCGCCACGCGGTATCTGGAGGAGCTGGAAGGCGATGCGGAGGTCCTTCTGTGCACCGCCGACGGGGCGCCGGTGGCGATGCGCAACGGAGAGCAGATCTACTGCGGAGGATGGCTCGATGCAGAAGCTCTGGATCGACTGATTGCCCAGGTCGGGGCGGCGGCGGGTCTGGCCATGCGACGCCTGCCGGACGGGGTGCGCACCCGCCGCACCGCAACGGAGGAGTTCTGGTTCAACCATACGGCGGTGCCGGTTGAGACGGAGGTTGGGCTTCTGCCTGCGGCAGGCGTAGTGCGCCACGGCCTTGAGGCTGGGGAATGACAGGGTTCCGCGCCGGGGCTCAGCACAGCAGGCCCTCGGCGCGAAAGGACAGCTCCTGCGAGGCGCCGATGATGAGGTGATCGTGCAGGGTGACGCCCAGGGCCTCAAGCGCGGCCTCCACCTTGCGGGTCATGGCAATATCCGACTGCGATGGGGTGGGATCGCCGGAGGGGTGGTTGTGGACCAGGATCAAGGCACTGGAATTGAGTTCCAGCGCCCGTTTTGCAACTTCGCGCGGATAGACCGGCACGTGGTCGACCGTGCCGCGCGCCTGCTCCTCATCGGCGATCAGAGCGTTTTTGCGATCGAGGTAGAGCACCCGGAACTGTTCGGTTTCGCGATGGGCCATGGCGGTGTGGCAATAGTCCAGAAGCGCGTCCCAACTGGAGATCACCTGTCGCTGCATCACCCGGGCGCGGGCCATGCGCTGGGCGGCAGCTTCCAGGATCTTGAGGTCGCAGATCACCGCCTGGCCGATGCCCTGTACGTCGCCGAGGCGTTCGGGGGAGGCGGTGATTACGCGGTTGAAGTCGCCGAAGTGGTCCAGAAGCTGGCGCGCCAGTGGTTTTACATCCTGGCGCGGGATGGACCGGAACAGGATCAACTCCAGAAGCTCGTAATCGGGAATGGCGGTGGCGCCCCCGGCCATGAAACGCGCCCGCAGACGGGAGCGGTGGTCCTTGATATAGGACGGAAGGCGCCCCCCCTGCGGCAGCTTGGCGGCAGGGGGGGCATCGCGCTCCTCAAAGAGAGGCAGCATCTGTTCTTCGAAACGACCCGATTTTCCCATGTCGCTAGGGTGCGGTCAGCTTGGTTAGTGAGATGTTAACGTGTGGTGGCGAAACCGTAAGGCTACCAAAAAGAAAAACGCCCCGAAGGGCGTTTTACAGGTTGAGACGGGCTTGCGCCCGTCGGTTGGACCAAGATCAGCCCTTCATGCCATCCCAGAAGCTTTTGACCGATGAGAAGAAGCTGCGGGTTTCAGGGTTGGTGTTTTCCTCTGAAATCTCGTCAAACTCCTTCAGGATCTCCTTCTGGCGCGCGGTGAGGTTCACGGGGGTTTCCACCGCGAGTTCGATGAACATGTCACCGGTGCCGCCGCCGCGAAGCGCCGGCATCCCCTTGCCGCGCAGGCGCATTTGGCGACCGGACTGGCTGCCCTCCGGGATCTGCACGCGGCCCCGGCCACCGTCGATGGTCGGAACCTCGATCGCCCCGCCCAAGGCCGCTTTGGCCATGGAGACCGGAACCCTGCAATGCAGGTTGTTGCCTTCGCGTTCAAACAGCTCGTGCCGCGTGACCTCGATAAAGATATAGAGATCGCCCGGGGGACCACCGCGCAGGCCTGCTTCACCTTCGCCGGCAAGACGAATGCGGGTGCCGGTTTCCACGCCTGCCGGGATGTTCACCGACAGCGAGCGATCCTTTTCCACCCGGCCATGGCCGTGGCAGACCTTGCAGGGGTTCTTGATGATCTGACCCAGGCCCGAACAGGTCGGACAGGTGCGTTCAACGGTGAAGAAGCCCTGCTGCGCGCGCACCTTGCCCATGCCGGAGCAGGTCGGGCAGGTGGTCGGTTCGACCCCGCCTTCGGCACCGGTGCCCTCGCAGGCGGTACAGCTGACGGAGGTTGGCACATTGATGGTCTTGTGCAGGCCGGAGAAGGCCTCCTCAAGCGACAGGCGCAGATTGTAGCGCAGATCGGCGCCCCGGGTGGCGCGCTGACGCCCGCCACCACCGCGTCCGCCGCCCATGAAGTCGCCGAAGAGGTCATCAAAAACATCCGAGAAGGCGGAGGAAAAGTCACCACCCGGATGGCCACCGCCGCGCGCACCACCGCCGCCCATGCCGTTTTCAAAGGCGGCATGGCCGTAGCGGTCATAGGCGGCCTTGCGCTCCGGGTCCTTCAGGACGTCATAGGCCTCGTTGGCTTCCTTGAACTGCGCTTCCGCATCCGGATTGTCGGTGTTGCGGTCCGGGTGCAGTTCCTTGGCTTTCTTGCGAAAGCCTTTCTTGATCTCGTCGGCGCTGGCCCCTTTAGAGACCCCGAGCACCTCGTAATAGTCACGTTTTGACATCGGAAAATCCCTTCTGCCTCAACGAAAGAGGGCCGGTCCGGGATCGGACCGGCCCACCTTTGGCCAAGGTGCAGCCTTAGCGCTTGTTGTCGTCCAGATCCTCGAACTCGGCATCCACGATGTCATCATCGCCGGGGCCTGCGGCCGACTCGTCGGCTGCAGCGGATGGGTCCTCCGCCTCGCCACCTTCTTCAGCCTGCGCCTTGTAGATCGCTTCACCCAGACGCATCGCCGCTTCGGTGACGTTCTGAATGCCGGATTTGATCTTTTCGGCGTTGGCCTTGTCGCCTTCGAGGTCGTCCTTGAGCGCGGCGATTGCCAGTTCGATCGCCTCGATGGTGGACGGGTCCACCTTGTCGCCGTGATCCTCGATCGATTTCTCGGTCGAATGGATCAGGCTTTCGGCCTGGTTGCGCGCCTCGATCAGCTCGCGGCGTTCCTTGTCCGCCTCGGCGTTGTCCTCGGCGTCCTTGACCATCTTTTCGATGTCATCGTCCGACAGGCCGCCGGAAGCCTGGATGGTGATCTTCTGTTCCTTGCCGGTGCCTTTGTCCTTGGCGGACACGGAAACGATGCCGTTGGCGTCGATGTCGAAGGTCACTTCGATCTGCGGCATGCCGCGCGGCGCTGGCGGGATGTCCTCAAGGTTGAACTGACCAAGCATCTTGTTGTCCGATGCCATCTCGCGCTCACCCTGGAACACGCGAATGGTCACGGCGTTCTGGTTGTCCTCTGCGGTGGAGAAGACCTGGGACTTCTTCGTCGGGATGGTGGTGTTGCGGTCGATCAGGCGGGTGAACACGCCACCGAGGGTTTCGATGCCCAGGGACAGCGGGGTCACGTCGAGCAGGACAACGTCCTTCACGTCACCTTGCAGAACGCCGGCCTGAATGGCGGCACCCATGGCAACCACCTCATCAGGGTTCACACCCTTGTGCGGCTCCTTGCCGAAGAATTTGGTCACCTCTTCGATGACCTTGGGCATGCGGGTCATACCGCCAACCAGAACCACCTCGTCGATGTCCGATGCAGAGAGACCGGCATCCTTCAGCGCGGCCTGGCAGGGCTTCATCGAGTTCTTGATCAGGTCGCCAACGAGGGTCTCCAGCTTCGCACGGGTCAGCTTCATCACCATGTGGAGCGGCTGGCCGGTGGACGAATCCATCGAGATGAACGGCTGGTTGATCTCGGTCTGGGACGAGGAGGACAGCTCGATCTTGGCTTTCTCGGCGGCCTCTTTCAGGCGCTGCAGCGCCATCTTGTCCTTGGTGAGATCGACGCCATGCTCTTTTTTGAACTCATCCGCGAGGTAGTTCACGATGCGCATGTCGAAGTCTTCACCGCCGAGGAAGGTGTCCCCGTTGGTGGATTTCACTTCGAACAGGCCGTCGTCGATTTCGAGGATGGTGACGTCGAAGGTACCACCACCAAGGTCATAGACCGCGATGGTCTGGGTGTCGGCCTTGTCGAGGCCATAGGCCAGCGCAGCCGCGGTCGGCTCGTTGATGATGCGCAGCACTTCGAGGCCCGCAATCTTGCCGGCGTCCTTGGTGGCCTGACGCTGAGCGTCGTTGAAGTAGGCCGGAACGGTAATGACCGCCTGGGTCACTTCATCGCCGAGATAGCTTTCGGCGGTTTCCTTCATCTTGCCGAGGATGAAGGCGGAAATCTGGGAGGGGGAGTATTTCTCGGTCTTGGCTTCCACCCAGGCGTCGCCATTGCCGCCGTCGATCACGGCGAAGGGCAGGTTCTTCTTGTCCTTGGCGAGGTCACTGTCGTCGAACCGGCGACCGATGAGGCGCTTCACACCAAAAATGGTGTTGTCCGGGTTGGTCACGGCCTGGCGTTTTGCCGGCTGGCCAACAAGGCGCTCTTCATCGGTGAAGGCGACGATGGAAGGGGTGGTGCGTGCACCTTCTGCGTTCTCAATCACACGCGGCTGAGAGCCGTCCATGATGGCAACGCAGGAGTTGGTGGTACCGAGGTCGATCCCGATCACTTTGCTCATTGTGTTCGATCCCTTTTACTTCACAAGGCGATTACCCGAAGCCGAAACCCGTTTTGGCATTCCGGCCCCGATTCAGTTGCGGTAGGATCTGCATCCAACCGCTTCCCGGGGTATATAGGGAGCGAAAATCACCCCTGCAACCGCGTCATTGCCCCGTCATAGGCAATTCTGAGCGCTTTTGCGGCAAACAGAGTAAAGATTGGGTAAATGGCACGGCTGAAGGTGCGCGGATTCGAGATTCACAAGGGATTTCTGTCGGTGGAGGCGCAGCAGGCGCTGATTCACGCCCTGCGCCCGGTGTTGCGCGCCGCGCCCCTGTTTTCACCGGATGTGCCCGGGGGCGGCCAGATGTCGGTGCGCATGACCTCGGCGGGGCGGTTTGGATGGTACAGCGACAAGAGCGGATACCGCTATATCGAGCAGCATCCGTCCGGACAGGCTTGGCCGGAAATTCCCTCCGATGTCCTGAGGGTCTGGACGGATCTGGTGGACCGGGACCGCATGCCGGATTGCTGTCTGTTCAACTACTACGGCGAGGGCGCGCGCATGGGGTTGCATCAGGACAAGGACGAGGCTGATTTCTCTTATCCCGTGGTGTCGATTTCCCTGGGAGATGACGGGCTGCTGCGCATGGGTGGTACTGTGCGCAAGGAAAAGACGGAATCGATCTGGCTGAACTCAGGCGATGTGGTGGTGATGGGTGGCGATGCGCGCCTTGCCTATCACGGGGTTGATCGCATCCGATTCCGCTCTTCCCGCTTGTTGCCAAAAGGCGGTCGGGTGAACCTCACACTGCGGGTCGTCACCTGAGGGCGGGCGCTGCATCAGCGCCGCGCACTCCAGCTGAGAGAGACGGCGCGGCGGGTGTAGAATTCACCCATGAGACCCAGCACAAAGAAGATGAGCGCCAGCCATGCGGCATATTCCCACCAGGTGACATGGGGGTTGTAGTTGATGAAGATATAGCCGCGCGCCTGGTCGATAGTGTGAAACAGCGGGTTCCAGATGAACATCGGCAGCATGTATCCGGGCAGAGAGTTGGCCAGTACCATCTTGCCCGAGAACAGCATGTTTGACCGTTGGTAGATCGTCGAGATGATCCCGATCGCGCCCGGCAGCCAGGGTTTCAATACATAGAGCACCAGTCCGATCGCCGCGCCGGAGGCCCAGGAGAGAAGCAGCATTCCAAAGGCGGGAATGGGTTCCTCAATGTGGATCGGGGTGAAGGCCACGTGATAGGCGAACAGGATGATCAGCATCGACAGCACCTGCAGATAGAGCGCGCCGATGGCCGCCGACAGGATGGCGATGGTGGTGTTCATCGGCGCATGCTGCATCATCGGGCTGGACGCGCCCTCGGCCCCCACCACCGCCCCGACGGTCTTTGTGTGGGTCATGAACAGGAACACGCCCGACATCATATAAAGCAGGAAATCGCCCCGGATGGCGCCACCGCGCATGCCAAGCACGGAGAACATGAAATAGAAGAACATCACGAACATCACCGCCTGCACGATGTTCAGCGCCAACGCCATGAAGGCGTTGTTGTGCTTTGACCGCACACTGCGCACCACCGAGTGGAAGACGACTTCACCCAGGGTTATGGCGCGGGACAGCGCGGATCTATCTTTGCGATACTGGAACATGGCCTCAATTTCAGCAGTGCGTTGCTCATTGTTGCACGGATTTCTTGCCGATCCATTGCGATGCGAGCATAAGGAACGCAAATCTTTGTGGCAACTTGTGGGTCTTTGGGAGTTTTTGCAGTGAATTATGACGAACTGGTCGTGGAGATGCGGCGCCTTGCGCTGGAGGCCGGGGACAAGATCATGGAGATCTACAACGCCGATGACTTCGATGTGAAAGTCAAATCCGACGACAGTCCGGTGACCGAAGCGGATGAAGCGGCAGATGCCCTGATTTCCGCCGGGCTGCGCGCCGCCTTTCCCGGTGTGATGCTGGTGACGGAGGAGCAGGCCGAGTCGCACAGCGCCAAGGGGGATACCTTCCTGATCGTCGATCCGCTGGACGGGACCAAGGAATTCATCAACCGTCGCGGTGATTTCACCGTCAATATCGCCTATGTCGAAGCGGGCATCCCGACGCGCGGGGTGGTCTATGCTCCGGCGCGCGCGCGGATGTTCTACACGCTTGCCGATGGCACATCGGTCGAGGAGAAAGGCCCCTTTGCACAGGATGTGGCGGGAGAGACCTCCGCTCTCCGTGTGGCGGACAGCGACAATGCGGCGCTGATGGTGGTGGCCTCGAAATCGCACCGCGACCAGGCCACTGACGACTACATCAACAAATACAACGTCAAGGACATGAAAAGCGCAGGCTCGTCGCTGAAGTTCTGTCTGATCGCAACCGGAGAGGCGGATCTATATCCCCGCGTGGGGCGCACCATGGAATGGGACACCGCGGCGGGACATGCCGTCCTCAGCGGTGCGGGCGGCAAGGTGGTCCGCTTTGATGATCACAGCCCGCTGGTCTACGGCAAAGAGGGGTACGCGAACCCATTCTTTATCGCCTACGCGCCCGCCGTTGAGTTGAAAGAGGCCTGAATGTCCGTTCTGATCGTTATTCCGGCACGCTACGCATCGACGCGGTATCCCGGCAAGCCGCTGGCAGAGCTGACAGGGGCGACCGGTCAGAAGCGCACGCTGATCGAACGCTCCTGGCGGGCGGCGCAAGGGGTGGCCGGCGTTGACCGCGTGGTTGTGGCGACCGATGACGACAGGATCAGACAACACGCAGAAAGCTTTGGCGCGGAGGTCGTGATGACCGCGCCAGAGTGCGCCAACGGCACCGAGCGCTGTGCCGAAGCACATGCGGCGCTTGGGGATGGCTACGAGATCGTGGTGAATTTGCAGGGGGATGCCCCTTTGACACCACATTGGTTTGTCGAGGAACTGGTCGCCGGGTTGCGCACCGCACCGGATATGGGGCTGGCGACACCGGTCCTGCGTTGCGACGGTTCGGCGCTGAACAGCCTGCTGGCTGATCGCAAGGCGGGACGCGTTGGCGGGACCACCGCAGTCTTTGCAAGCGATCAGAGCGCCCTGTATTTTTCCAAGGAGGTGATCCCCTATACCTCCAGCAGCTACGCGGACGTGGATGCGACACCGGTGTTCCATCATGTCGGGGTCTATGCCTATCGCCCGGAGGCGCTACGCAGTTACCCCTCCTGGTCGGTGGGGCCGCTGGAAACCCTTGAAGGATTGGAGCAGCTGCGGTTTCTGGAGAATGGCCGGCGCATCCTCTGCGTCGAGGTCGAAGCGCGGGGCCGGGAGTTCTGGGAATTGAACAACCCGGAGGATGTGCCGAAAATTGAGACCATGATGCGTGCAATGAACCTCGACTAGGCGAATTCTGCCGGAATTGTGCTGCTTGTTTCGGCAGGTCTCGGCACCATGACCGGGGAGGTCGGGGCGAATGTCCGCTCAGCCGCAAACCGATCCAACCGGACGATCTCTTTGACCCGCGCTTCCGGAGACCGGGTGCCATGCAGCACGAGACGTCTCCAAGAATAGAGTATGAACAAATGCGTAGAAAAGTAAGCAAAGCCATTTTTCCGGTTGCGGGTCTCGGGACCCGGTTTCTGCCGGCCACCAAATCCGTTCCCAAGGAGATCATGACCCTGGTCGACCGGCCGCTGGTGCAATACGCCATCGACGAGGCGCGCGCGGCGGGCATCAAGGAATTCATCTTTGTCACCTCGCGCGGCAAGGGCGCGCTGGAGGATTACTTCGACCATGCGCCGGTGCTGGAGCAGGAGCTGCGCAAAAAAGGCAAGGACGAGCTGCTCTCGGTGTTGAAAAACACCAATATGGAGTCCGGCGCCATCGCCTATATCCGCCAGCATCAGGCTCTTGGTCTGGGGCACGCCGTGTGGTGTGCGCGCCGGTTGATCGGCAATGAGCCCTTTGCGGTCATGCTGCCCGATGACGTGATCGCGGCGGACAAACCCTGCCTGCAGCAGATGGTCGAAGCCTATGAGGAAACCGGCGGCAATATGGTGGCGGCGATGGAAGTCGCGCCCGAGAAG